>NZ_QNRR01000003.1:0-324515 GCF_003315205.1 Roseimicrobium gellanilyticum
TCATTTTAAAAAGAGACACTGACTTTATTACTTAACTTTTTGTCCACTGCTATGTGCAACCATGCAGTGCATTGTTTAACCTCTGTTTTTGGTGGCAAATTCGCTCTCGCAAATCCTCCAACCGTAGTCTGTGTAAAGATCCGTTTCTGCTTCAGTCTGAAGAACTTACTTTGCAGTCTGTTCTTCGTTTGGCAGCCCGTCGTTTTCTGTCGGGATGTAGATACTACTCGGCATCCCCTTTTCGTCAACTTCCTCATCACACTTTTTTAAACATTTTCGAAAACGGAGCCTCTTTAGTTTTCGAGAACAAACGTTTGACAGACCTTTCCACGGAAGCCGCCTAGACACCTGATCGACAACACTTTCCCCATCCTCCCCTGTGCCGCGTCTCGTGTGAGGACATGACTTCGCATCGTCCAAGTGTGGGTGGAGAAACGAATCTATCAGTGGCCACTTAAACCAACGGCCCCTTATGAACGCCTCGAGCGTCGGTCATGCGTATCTGCACGCAGAGTATTGCGAGCGAACGGAGTCGAAGATCCCCTTCACGGATGAAGTGCATACCTCCTGGTGGCAGTGGCTTGCCTGGAGATCACCCTTTGCCTTCACGATGACGGATCTCTGCCTTGTCATTGCCTGGTTGAATCATGAGATCCGTGGGAACAGGCGGCACCCCAGTTGCCTGGAGTTCTCCAATCTTATTGGGAACCCGGAGTTGTTTGAGCAGCATCTGGGTCTCGCCCAGCGGTGGGGCCGCCTGCGTCGCCTGCGTGCTGAAGGTGTGGCGAGAGAACGATGGAACAACAGCAACGCACGTACACATGGGTAGGAAAGTAGCCCACCGAGCCTTCGGCGGTCAGGGCGATGCGTAATCGAGTACGGGCCATGTTTTCGACTTGCGCGAACGAGGCTGCTTAAGTGCCGCCATACCGAGGGCGCAGTACACACCCACTGACCGCCGAGGCTCGGCGGACTACTTTCTTAATGGAAGTCATGTGACTTCGGCCCTGCAGTGGTAGGGAATACCAGTGGCTCTACTTGCAAGGCGTATACAGAAGTGACGTCATCGACGATCTGCAGCCTCCCGATGATGCGCAGGTAAGGCTCCTGGGTAATCACCAAGCGACGCGCCTCAAAGAGCGGCGAAGGGACGAAGGCATTGGCGATACCGGTTTCATCTTCGAGGCTCACAAAGACATGCCCCTTCGCAGTGCCAGGTCTCTGACGGCAGATAACCATGCCTCCAATGATGACACGCTGGCCGTGCGTGCCGTGAGGAAGTTCCTTCGCCAGCATCACCTCCGGCACCTTCTGACGAAGCATCGCCATGGGGTGCGGGCCCACGGTCAATCCAGTGGCGCTGTAGTCTGCCTCCAACCGCTCCACGGGATTCATGAGGAGCAGCGGTGAGTCACTGGTATGGGTATTGGCATAGCCTGCGGCTTCTTCACGAAGCTTCGCACTGTACGAAAAGAGGTCGTGCTCCCTCTCCCGCTCCACTTCCCACAAGGCAGAACGTCGATGTGGGGTGAGTGTGTTCAGCGCACCAGACTTGGCCAGCACCCGACGCTCATCACGCGAGAGGTGACAGCGCAGCAGGAAGTCCTCGATGCTCTCCCAAGGCTTGCGTTGACGTTCCGTAACGATCTTCTCTGCGGCCCCTCTGCTCACGCCGCGAAGCTGATTCAGCCCAAGCCGGATGGCGCTGTCATCAATGACCGTGCACACAACTTCAGAGTGCGTCACGCACGCTGGCAGCACACGCAGTCCGTGGAGCTTGGCATCGCGCACCAGTGTAGAGGACGAGTAAAAGCCCATCGGCTGGTTGTTGAGGAGCGCCGCGGTCATTTCCGGCAGTCGATGCACGCGGAACCACGCACTGGCATACGCAAGCAGGGCGAAGCTGATGGCGTGGGACTCTGGAAATCCGTACAGCGCGAAGGAGCGGATGGAGGCGGCCACACGCTCCTGCACAGACTGCTCCACCTCTCGCTCTTCCATGCCAGCATACAGCTTCTTCATGACCTTTGCCATGCGCTCTTCAGAGCGGTGAAAGCTCAGCGCACGACGCAGTTCCTCTGCCTGAGCACCATCGAAGCCCGCAATCTTCATCGACATCTCCAGCACTTGTTCCTGGAAGAGCGGCACTCCCAGTGTGCGCAGCAGGACAGGCTCCAACTTCTCATGGATGCAGTCCACTTTCTCTCTCCCTGCGCGCCGCTGTAGATACGGGTGCACCATCTTTCCTACAATGGGTCCGGGCCGGATGATGGCGACTTCGATGACGAGGTCATAAAAGTTCTTCGGCTTCAAACGTGGCAGCGTGGCCATCTGAGCGCGGCTCTCGATCTGGAACACGCCAACCGTGTCCGCCTTCTGGATCATCGCATAGGTTGCCGGATCACCTTGAGGCACGCGATGAAGTTCCATCGCTCGCTCCACGCCTCGCTCCCGGCACATGTTCATGGTGTCCTCCAATACGGCCATCATGCCGAGCCCCAGCAGATCCACCTTCACAAGACCGAGGTCTTCACAGTCATCCTTGTCCCACTGCACCACTACACGCCCCGGCATGCTGGCGGGCTCAAGCGGCACGATGGTATCCAGACCATTTGTACATAGCACCATGCCTCCGCTGTGCTGGCCCAGGTGGCGAGGCAGGCCGTAGGCGGCGTGATACAAACGCAGGAGCGCAGGAAGGCGTGGATGACTCTCAGGGAGGCCTGCGTTCCGAATCTGCTCGCGCACACCCATGGTGTGATGGAAGTCGCCATTGGCGAAATAGTCCGAGTAACGTGAGATGACATCCTCAGAAAGGCCGATGACTTTGCCCATCTCACGCATAGCGCTGCGTCCGCGATAGGTGATGACATTCGCCGTCATGGCCGCGCCGTGTGGTGCGAATTGCCGGTACATTTCCTGGATGACGCTCTCGCGGCGATCTCCGCTGGGCAGATCCAGGTCGATGTCCGGCCAGCTCTTCTGCCGCCGGCTCAGGAAACGCGAGAAGAGGAGTTTGTGCTCCGTGGGGTTGGCATTGGTGATGCCGAGGGAAAAGCAGACTACGCTGTTCGCCGCACTGCCGCGCCCCTGCACGGTGATGTTGTTCTCTCTACAAAACCTCACGATGCCCCACACCACGAGGAAATAACCACTGAACCCCAGCTCGCTGATGAGGCTGAGCTCATCCTCGATCTGCTGGCGGATGGTGACGCCGTTGGGTGTTTTTTGAGAAAGAGAGCCGAGGCGCTCACGGGCACCCTCATAGGCCCTCTCCTTCAAGAAAGACTCCTGAGAATGTCCATCCTCCACAGGATACTCAGGGAACTTGTACCCGAGATCCTGCAAGGTGAAGCCTGACAGCGCCTTCTCCGCGATGTGTGCTGCAGCATCCACCGCCTCCGGCATGTCCGCGAAGAGCTCACGCATTTCCTTTTCGCTCTTCAGGTAGCGCTGGGAATTCGCTGCCAGCCTTAGACCGGCATCATCGAGCGTGGTGTGGTGACGCAAGGCGGTGAAGGCGTCATGCAACAGCCGACCCTCCATGTGGGCATACAGCACGCCATTGGTCGCCACGAGAGGGAGTCCGCTGAGGCCCGCCAACTCCTGCAAGGCCTTGATGCGCCGCTGGTCCTTGCGCAGGCGATGACGCTGCACTTCGATGGCAAGACGACCCTCACCACCGAAGATGTGCTGTAGACGCTTGAGCACCTCCAGAGGTGCATGACGATCACTGCTCTCGATCGCACGTACGAGCGGCCCCTCCGCCTCGCCGGTGAGCGCGATGAGGTCCGCGGAATGCTCCTCCAGTTCGGCCCAAGTCACTCGACTCTGGCCCTTGGGGGCACGCAGCTTGGCGCGCGTGAGCATGCGGCAGAGGTTCTGATAGCCATCACGGGAACTGACCAGCAAGGGCAGCACGCTTTCATCCTCCAGAGTGATCTCCGCACCCACGATGCCTTTGATGCCCAACTCTTCCGCTTTGTGATGCACTCGCGCGGTGCCGTACAGGCCATCGCGATCGGTGACCGCGATGCTGTCCATGCCGAGTTCCTGAGCGCGTGCTACCAGAGCCTCGGGATGCGAGCTTCCGCGAAGGAAGCTGAAGGCACTGCGGGCATGAAGTTCCACGAAAGGCATGACGCGTGTCCCCTCTCCTTTTCAACCGAACATGCCGTCCAGCATCCAGCCCTGCTTCTCACGCGCGATCTGGTAGAGCGCACCATCACTCGCGGCCACCTCCCAAATCTCGCGCTGCCAGGCGTGACAATCCCACCAGTCACCGGAGAGAAGGCTGCACGGATTCGCCTGCACAATCTCGAGCCAGCCTTCCGGAATGTTCATCGCGGCCGGGCGCCCCTCATGCATCTGCACGCGGATCTGGCACGGCGGACGCCGCCAGCGCAGAGGCAGACCATGGGCGATGCCCTCCTCGGGCGATGGTGTATCATCTTTGGATAGCACCCCTGATGTTACCGCCAGTGCCTCCACTTGATTTTTCAAGGCAAAGGCACCAGGCCGTCGGCTGGGCAGCAGGACAGGGCGCCCTACATTCCCCGCGCCGAGTAGGGCTTCGAGCTGCGCAAGAGTTTCCGCGAAGCGGTTGGGATTGCGCAAGCCTCGCTGGAAGAGCTGGCTCTGCCGTGCATCCGGCGCGGAGGCGGTGAGCTCCAGGATGACCACGCGGATGGGCGACGCGGTGGTAAGTCCATCCAGATGTGTGTGCAGCACACGCAGAAGAAGCCCGGCATGACGCGAGGGTTCCGCGAGCTGGATACTGCGCTCGTGCACCTCGTCATTTTCGAACCTCAACGTGAGTCTCTCTTCGGAAGCGACAAGCCACACCTCTGCCAGCCGGCCGCAGATGGAGTCCAGCATGCGCCGCAGCAGGAAGAGCAACGGCTCCAGAGATTCCACGGGATGCTCCAGCTCCATGACTTCGCGATAGGCCACCTCAGGTCGTACAAGACGCAGCAACCTCTCGCGTCCACCTGCAGCCATGTCCCACAGCGTTGCGCCCTCCATGCCCAGGCGTGCGGTGATGTCTGCGCGCGGCAGCTTGATGAGCTCCGCCAGGGTGCGTATGCCCCAGAGCTGAAGCACTTCTGTGACATTGGCAGAGGGTTGCAGCACCGCGAGAGGCAGCTGGTGCAGCAGAGTGCGCTCGCATCCCTCGTGCTCCTGCAAAACAAGGACGTCCTTGGCAGCGCGTGCAGCGAGACAGGCCATGTCGAGATTCCCTGCGAAACCCACCTGTGCCTGCAGCCCACATTGTACCAGCCACTGCCGCATGTTCGCACCGCTGGCTTCCAGACGGCCCCGCATGTTCCGCACCCGGGAAACTTCCATGACGCAGAGGCCTGGCGCAGTGGATTCGTAGTGTGGTGTCCAGTGGGAGGCACAGCGTAACAGGTCCGCATGGGCGCGCATTTCCTCCTCCGGATGTCGATGTCGCAGGATCAATCCATGGCAGCGCGCGAGTGCCTGGGAGGGAGTCATACCAGCAGTGATGCCCGCACGCTCCGCCTGGGGATTGGCATGGAGCACGTGCCCCTTTTTTTCAGCCTCGGCTGGGGACTGGGTCAAATCACTATCCAGTACCGCGAGCGGTACGCGTGGTGTGTCCGGCCACGCGCGCAACGCTGCCTGCAACTGGAAGCGCGGCAGCCACAGAGCGGCGTAGATGGAGGTGTGGGAAACGGACATGAGCAGGAGGCATGCATGCAGGATGAGTCCTGGCGACTAGACCGCCAGGGCCACCGGCAATTGAGGCGGTATCGCTCTGGGGCGAAGCATACCGGTTGGCATGGGCAGCGGCTCAAGGGCGGCACCGCGACGGATGACTTTCCCATTCAACGAGGTGAGCAGGGTGGACCGTTCCTCATCCAGTGTGTCCAGCGGCAACTGCCGATCCAACAGCAGCCGGGATCGGGCGCAAGGGACGGCCTGAAATGGAGTGAAGACACACAAGGCTGCCCCACCCCGCTCCGCGAGCAGCCGCAGTCGATGCCAGGCTTGGGAAGGAATCTGCCTGACCTCCCGCTCTGGACAGAGCTGGAGGTCCAGTAGTACGCGGGGGATATTCCCATCCCGCAGCAGCAGGTCCGTGGCACGCACCGCCTTCTGCACCTGTCGGCAGCGTAACCAGAGGAGCCGCCCAAGGGCTTGCGGCGAGAGAGCGCGGGGGTCAAAGGCATCTGCCCCATCCACCAACGCCACCTGCTCGCGCAAGGTCTCTTCCTCCGCCTCAATGAGTGCGGCAAGGACAAGTCCGGAACCCGCACTGCCACAAGAAGATACGAACTCCGTAATCTGCCCCGGAGTGATTCCCGCAGCATCCACACAAGGGATGCCCGTAAGCACAGCACTACCCATCTGCCGGATGGCCTGAGCCTCCGGGAAGCGGGCTTGCAAATGCTCGCGAATGTCCAGAATGTTGGGGGCGGGAGCAGACATGATTACTGTTCACAAGAACAGTAATCACCCAGACTCACAATGGCAAGCCGAAAGGCGCCCCCCGCCATTTCCTTGCCCAAAATTGCGACCGAGCTACGCACAGCCCAACCTAGAGGGTCGATTCAGGGTTCTATGAAAACAATCCCCCTCACCCTTACCTTGGTCGCTCTGGCAGCCTGCTCGCTGCTACTCTCCAACTGCTCCGCACGAGCCGGAGTGAGCAGCAGCCGCACCGGAGCAGGAATCAACACGCCGATTGGCGGCCTCGCTGGCAATATCAACTACTGAGCGTTGCAGTCCTTTGCTTCCGCTTTGATTACTGCCCCTCCTGACCGGCTGTGGGCTTTGCGGCTGGTCAGGCATTCAGGCCTATGAAAGAGATTGGTACCCTCACCTACCTGCTCAAGGGTGTTGTCATGGTCTGCCTGTGCTCGGGCACAGGATGCAATTCCCCCAAGGCCTTCACGGGGTCAGGCGGCGTGAAGAGAACGATGCAAACGATCCACGTAGCAGGGGTGAAGGGACTCGGGACCAGCATCGTCCGCTATCCAGTCTCTGGTAGCATACGGGCCGCACAGCAGGGTACCACCCTCGTAGGTTCCTGGCTGAATCCCGGGATGGGGGGGCTCGCAAAGGGTAACCACCGCGAACACCTCCCTCCTGCCGGAACGCACGTTGGCATGGATGTGGCCGTTTTCGAAACACTCCTCGATCGCCAGATCAAACCTCAGCGCGCCACGGGCAAAGTGAGCCTTTTGATTGATGGACCGGAATACTTCTCGCGGCTTGGCCAGCTTTTCCGTGAGGCGCGTGATCCGGTGGATGTGCAGTTGTACATTTTCGACCGCGATGATTTTGCCGTGCAGATGGCAGATGCTCTTAAGCAGACATCCCAGCATGCGCCGGTGCGCGTGCTCTACGATGACCTCGGCAGTCTGCAAGCCGGGTATACCGCCCCCGAAACACCTCCTCCTGCGGAATTCGAGCCACCAGAGGACATCGCCCGATACTTGAAGAAGGATTCCAGCATCCGCGTGCGCAAGCTGCACAATGTAGCCCTGACTTCCACGCACACGAAGATCATCACATTCAGTGCTTCGCTGGCCCACATCGGCGGCATGAACATCGGAAGGGAATACCTTTCCGAATGGCATGACCTGATGGCGGAAGTACAGGGCCCGGTTGTTGAGTTGCTGCAGGCGGAGGTCGACCACTCCTGGAAGCGGGCTTCCCCTGTGGGAGACTGGCAGCACCTCTGGCCCTTCAGAAGGAATGACCACCGCTCACGAGTGTCAGCACCCCCGTCTGTGGAAGGCACCTACGACATCCGCGTTTTTCGCACCAAGCCTTTTGACTATGAAATCCAAGAAGCCATCCACCTGGCCATCGACAATGCCAGACAGCGTGTGTGGATTGAGAACCCCTACTTCACCGATGACACCATTGTAAGGAAGCTCATCGAAGCCCGCCGCCGCGGTGTGGATGTGCGCATTGTGCTGCCGATCGATGCCAATGCGAAGGTGCTGAGCAAAAATAACGAGGCCACCGCTGCGGTGATGTTCGCGCATGGCATCCGCATCTTCGTGTACCCACGCATGACGCATGTGAAGGCGGGCCTGTTTGATGACTGGGCCTTCATTGGCTCCGCCAACTATGACCGCTTGAGCCTGCGCGTGAATGACGAGGTCAATATCGCCTACTCCCATCCTGCGGCAGTTCGCGAACTGGAGCAGCGCTTGTTCCTCAAGGACTTCCGCACCAGCAAGGAGCGCAGATCTCCACCTCCCACGGATGGTGTCGACCACCTGGCGGAAACGGCGGCGGATGCCCTGTAGCCCTCATGCCGGCAAACACGCGACCTGCTGAGGAGCAGCGATTCGGGTGGTGATATGAAAACAAAACGCCCGTCAGAAGACACCCCCGTCCCCCTGTCTGTGGAGAGCGTGGTGGAAGATCTCAGCCAGCAGGATGTCCTGCCCAGCGGCAACGCGTCTGACGTGATTCCCGAAATGGAAACCATTGTGGATCCCGAAAGCCAGTCCGGTCGATGGGATGAGCCCATGGGTGAGCCGGGGCATCGCGCGAGCAAAGTTCCCCTTGAGGATGAAACCAGCGCCGCCGAACTGCTCGTGGGCAAAGGTGTCAATGAAGCCGATGAGGAATTGCGTGATCTGGATGAAGAAGAGGAACTGGAGGAAGAGACAGAAGAATTCTGAGCTGATTTAGGAAGCCCTACAGAAAAACTGTAGCACGATTCCCCGGCGCGTTTGCTCTTGCCCGCCATCCGGCGATTTGAGAGCATGCGTTCATGCGCTGCCTCCCGCTTGTCCTGATCGCTTCTCTGTCGTGGTGCTCCATGGCTTACAGTGATGACGCCATCGAAATCATCACGAAGGGTAACGAAGCGCTGAAGAAAAATGCGTACGACGAAGCTGTTGCCAGCTATACGGCAGCGCTGTCCATCGGGCTCACCAAGGAACTGCAGGCGACAGTTCGAGGCAACCGCGGACTGGCCTATCTCGCAAAGGAAGACTACAACAACGCTGCGAGGGACCTCAGCCTGGCCTTGGAGGTGAATCCAAAGTCCTTTGATGCACTGGCCGGAAGGGGCGCCGCGTACAGCGGTCTCGAGCAACCCGATAAAGCCATCGCCGATCTCGACGCAGCCATTGCCCTCGACCCAAAGGCTGGAATAGCCTACAGGCACCGGTCCGAGGCATACCGGCAAAAAGGCGACCTGAAGCAGGCCCTGAAGGACGCTGATGAGAGCGTCCGTCTCGATCCTCGTGAGGCCAAAGCTTATGTTGCAAGGGCCTGCACCCACATGGTGCGCGGTTCGCTGAACCAGATGGTAGCGGATTTCGAAAAAGCCATGGAGATAAGCCCCAACACTGTTGGAGTGAATGCTTTGGGAGGCGTGACCAGCGCCACCGCGCTGAAACACATCATGAAGGGATACAAGGCGCACATGGAGGAAAAGTATGCGGAGGCCATTGCGGCCTATGATGAGGCTCTTAAGGAGAAGTTGCCCCCTCGCCTGAAGTCCATCGTGCTTGGCAATCGAGCCCTGGTGGATACCAAGTTGGGAGAATGGACGGACTGCATCGCTGACAGCACCGCCGCGCTCAAGGCTGACCCTTCAAATGTGGAGGCGCTCGGAGCGCGTGCCATGGCTTTGGAAAAGCTGGGCCGTCCCGAGGAGGCATTGCGTGACTACAGCGATGGTCTCGACCTTGAACCAGCGTACGGCGCCCTCTGGAACAACCGGGGCAATGTCTACAAAAACCTGGGCAAACTGGACGAAGCTCTGGAGGACTACAAAAAAGCTCTGAAGTGCGACCCCAAGGATGTCGCCGCCATCAATGGGAAATCCGAGGTCCTGCGGCGCAAGGGCGACTTGAAGGGTGCTCTGGAAGTTTCCACCGAGGGCCTGCGTCTCATCGGCCCCAATGCAAGCCTCCACAACTTCCGGGCCCTCACCTACCGTGAGATGCGACAAACAGACAAGGAACTCGCTGACATGAACGAAGCTGTGCGGCTGGAACCCACCAACCTGACCTACCTCCGCAATCGCGGTATGACTCATGAAAGGAACAAGGATTGGGACAAAGCGCTGCAGGATCTGAATGAAGCCATCCGGCTGCAACCCAAGAGCGCGGAAAACTACCATGTACGCGGCGGCCTCTACGAAGGCAAAGGAGACATCGATGCTGCCATGCAGGATCGAGACATGGCGATGCAACTCGCCCCGAACTCTGCCGAGTCCTACAGTGGACGTGGTTCCGTGTATCTGAAGAAGGAACAATGGGACAAAGCTCTCGCAGATTTCAACAAAGCCATTCAACTGGATCCACGGGATGCAGTCGCCCATGCCGGACTCGCCAGCTTCTACAACACGCGGGGAGAGATGGAAAAGGCCATCGCAAGTCTCGATGAAGCCCTGCGCCTGCAACCCAGAAACGCCAACTTCCAAAAAGGCCGCGCCATCATCCATGCCAACATGGGTGAATGGGCGGCTGCGATCACCGCCTTCGGACGGGTCGCCGAGCTGAATCCCAGTGATACGGAGAGTCAGTTGTGGCGGTTACGTTTGCTATCGAGTGCTCCCGATGCCGCAGCCCGGGATGGCAGGAAGGCGGTGGAACTGGCACTCCAGCTCTGCGAGACACAGAAGTGGAGCAGCGAAAGCGTGGACGTGCTCGCCGCCGCCTATGCAGAGGTTGGTGACTTCGCGAATGCGGTGAAGTACGCGAAGCAGGCCATGGATACGGTCAAGGACCTGCCTCCGGGGCGCAAGACCCGGATGGAGAAGCGGTTGAAGCAGTATGAAGCGGGCCAGCCCTACCGGATTGTGCCGTGACCGAAGCACCAGAAATCACTTCAACGTGCGAATGTAGCTGAAGAGATCCGCCACCTGTTGCTCGTTGAGCGCATCCACGAGTCCCTCAATCATGAGTGAGCGCTCGGTGAAGTCCGCCTTTGCGACGTCGGCTTGATTCACGCGCTGTTCCAGACCTCCCATCATGCGCAGGGTGAGACCGTCCTTATCACGTGAAGCGAGGAAGCCTTCCACGAGCCGGCCATCCTTGGTCTCCACGCGGAACGCGCGATAGCCACCCTCCACGGCAGCATTGGGCGTGAGGAGCGCGCGCAGCAGGCCATCGAGATCTCGATGCGCGGAGCCGTCCAAGGCAGGCGCCAGATTCGCCCCCTTCCCTGCCACCGTATGACAGCTCAGGCAGATGCTGGTGAAAACGGCCTGCCCAGCCTTGGCATCACCCGGCTTTGCAGCGAGGACTTTGTATTTGGCGAGCTTCTCCGCTTGGGCCTTGGCCTCGGTGGCGCTGAGCAGGTGCGGGCCATTCAGCAGTGGGGCGACGGATGCCTGCTTCGTGATGCCCTGCCAGTCGGACATCGGGGAGTGATACACCGTGAGATGCTCCGGCTTCTGCTCACCGGCGAAGGTGCGGTCGAAATTCGAACGGATCTCCTCCGGCGTGCGGCAGACATTCCAGACACGGTACTCGGCAAATTCACCCGCCGTGCCTTTGTTCCCCACCGGACTGCGCCCGATGTCACAGCCTTCGAAGCTGGCCATGGTGGTCTTGCTGCCGGTGGCATCCAGTTCACCGTTCAGGTAGATGCGGAAGACGCCCTTGTCATCGCGGGTGAAAGCGACGTGTGTCCATGCTCCGGGCACCATGTCCTTGGTGGCCACGGCGACATCGTGGAGATCGCCTCCTACATACACGCGGAATTTCTTCCCATAGAAGTTCGGACCCAGGGTCTTCCCATTGCCGAGCAGTCCATCCCCATTGTCGATGCCATCATCCAATCGCACCCAGGACTCCACGGTGAAGGGACCTTGCAGGGTGAGATTGCTGTCCACATAGCCATCCTTGTTGCCTGTCATCTTCAGTACACGGACGAACTTCTTCGCCACGCGATCCCACAGGGACTTCATGGCTGGATCTTCTGGGTAGAGGGAATGCAAGCGCTCCAGCATGGACGCATCGAGATCGGCGTCCTTCAGTGTGCCCGCGGAAATGGCGCCCAGGAGAACCTTCCCGCTGGTCTTGGAAGAGGCGAGCTTGGCTGCGAGGGTGCTGCGCTCCAGAGGATTCAGCTTGGGCCAGAGATTGCCGAATTGCGCGGAGGTGAGGTCCGGCTTCATGGAGGCGAGCGCAGCGATGGCGGCAGCGCGAACTCCCGGCGGTGTACTTTCGCCCGTAGCAAGGGGCTCAAGACGCGACGCTTCTTTTTCGGAAAGCTTGGGCAGTGTATCGATGGCAAGCAGTCGCACCTCTTGCGGCGTGCTTGCAGCCAGTGCGATTTCGGCAACGACCGTTTCCACCCCGCGAACAGGAAACGCCGCAGCCAGAGGCACCGCGAGCGGATTGGGCGCGTTCTTGGAACTGCCGCGCAGAACCGCTTCCAGATCCATGTTGTTCAGCATGGCCGTGGTGTAGTCACGCTCCAGGCGGTCGCGCTGGCGCACCACTGCCTCCAGGACCGGAAGACAGTTCTCAGGACGATTGATGAAGCCCGCGACTTCATTCAGCCATGCGCTTGGAATGGTTTGGAGGTAGCGCCCACTGCTCACATCACCCGTTTTCAGAGGCATCGGAGAGCTCAGGAGCGTGACCACCTCTTCGTCACCCGGAGGGCGATTGGCGTCCCGGAGCGCCTCGATGAACGCGAAGGGAGGCTCACTTTTCGGGAGAGCAAGGCACGCAGAAATACGGTTTTCCACGGGAAGCGCGCGCGCGGCTTTGCTCCTCAGGAAGGCAACCAGAGCTGGGCCGTGATTCTCCAACGCCGCACGCACCAAGTACCGCTCAAACTCCCGCTCATAAGCCTGCATCTTGTCACTGCCCGCAGGGAGAGAAGGGGCAAAGAAATGCACCAGTGTCTCCACCAACACCGGGCTCGATGCCTTCACGGTGGCCAGTGTCTGGATGATGGCACTGCGAACGTCAGTGTCTTTCTCATCCCGCAGAGGGGCGAAGAGTTTTGCCAGTGCCTCCGCGCTCAGATTGAAAGAAGCCAGCGCACGTGCGGTCTCGCGGCGCTCATTGCGGTCTTTCGAAGCCAGCAGCTTTGCCATCGTCGCCTCGTCATAGATGCCAAGGCCTTCACATACCCAGAGGGCATGCACATGGGTGGCGGCATCCTTGTTTTCATCGGTACTGAGCGTCAGCAGCGTGTCTGCAAGGTCCTTTGCCCCGCGCTGGATCAACTGTTCCGAGGCCGTGCGCTGGGCCCACTGACTGGTGCTTTCAAGGTAGAGAAGCAGATCTTCCGTGGCCACCTTGGTCATGTCCGGCACTTCAGGTTTGGGCTGGTCCTTGTGGCGGATGCGCCAGATACGGCCACGGGTTTTGTCGCGATCCGGGTGCGCGCGCGGAACTTCGTTGTGGCTGATGATGCGGTTGTACCAATCCGTGACGTAGAGGCAGCCATCGGGGCCGAAGGCGATGGCAATGGGACGGAACCACGGATCCGTGGAGGTCAGGAAGTCCTCCTTCTTTTCGAAGGTGTATCCATTCTCATCATGCGTCGCCTGCACGACCTGCACACGGCTGGTGATGGGATTGGCGATGTAGAAGAGGCGCTTGTCACCTTTCCCCGTGAAAACCTCGGGCCAGCCGGGCTCTTCCTTCAACGCGAGGCCGGACAATCCGGTGCCCCCCATCTGTGGAGGTGTGAGGGATGGTGGACGTACGGGTGCATACGGCTTGAGCTTCTCATTTCCCACTCCCGGGACATGCGTTCCGGGCATGAAGGGTACCACAGGATAGCCCATGTCATTCGCTTCCTGGATGAACCAGCCACCAGCGCGATCCAGCACGAGCCCCCAGATGTTATTCGGACCACTGGAGAGCAGCTGGAAATCACTGCCATCCGGACGCATGCGCGCCAGCTTGCAGAAATGGAACGGAGCACTCGGCTGGGGTCTGATGGAGAACATGCTGCCCGTGGCAAGCGGATTGCCGTCCGGGCGCTTCACATCGCCGTGATTAAAGGCGCCCTGTGCGAGGTAGATCCAGTTCCCCGGCCCTTGGGTGAACTGATGCGGGAAGAGGTGTGAGTCATCAATGCCGAATCCGGTGAGCACCGCCTCGTGCTTGTCCGCCTTGCCGTCGCCATTGGTGTCCTTGTAGAGACGGATGTCGTGACCGTACTGTGCATAACAGCCATCCTTTGCCGGGAGGATGCCCAACGGAATGGCCAGCCCATCGGCAAACACACGCGGTTGGTGCGGACCAGGGCCGTAGGGTTGATCGTACACAAGGATCTTGTCCCGTCCGCCTTTTGCATAGAGCGATTCGGCTTCAGCTTTGTTCTCATTGGCATCCACGGGATAGTCCAGTGCGGTCATGGTCCACATGCGCCCTGCGTGATCCCATGCCACAGCGATGAATTTGCCAATGTCCTCGGTCTCCGCCGCTACGAGCTCCACGGTGAAGCCATCCGGCACTTTGAAGCTGGCTCGCTCCTGCTCCGGCGTGAGAGCGGCGGATCCGGGAGCATTGCCCATCTTCATGGCGCTTGCACCAGCGGCAGCCTGCTTCTTTTCACCCGGTCGTCCCACCTTGTCCCATGTGGGAGCATTCGGCGTGGGAGGCAGCTCTTCGATGGTGATGTCCTTCACCTGCACGATGAGCTTGCCACCAGAATGCACCTGCACGGCGATATGACCATCTTGCGCGATATTCGTATCCTGCTCAGTGTAGTCGAGCGCCGCGACGCCATTCACCCACGACTGGATGCGTGGCCCTTCAGCGCGGATTTGATATTCGTTCCAATCGTTCGCCTTGATGGAGGCGTTCACCGCAGCAAGATCCTTTGCTTCGCCGATGACCTTGTTGCGCCGGGATTCGTCATAAAGTTTACCCCACCATCCGGCGCCAGCATCCACCTGATAGCCACTCATCTCGGTGTTGTTCGGTACACGTACAGATCGAATCTGGACACCGCTGTTCACAAAACCCGTGCCCGCGATCTTGATCTTCAGCTTCAGCACGAAGTTGTGATACGACTTCTTCGTGGCGAGGAAGTGGTTCTTCGTGATCTGCTCCGTGAGTGAACCTCCCGTGATGAGGCCATCCTCCACACGCCAGATTTTCGTATCGCCCTCAAACTGGTCCAGGGACTTGCCGTCGAACAGAGACACTGGTCCGGCAGGTTGGGCAGGCAGTGTCTGAAAGGCAGCAGCGGTCGCCACCAGCATGGTGAGCAGCCGGCGGGTGAGTGATTTTGTTTTCATTTCAGGGAGCGTGGTGAGCGGCAATATTTTCCAGCAATGCAGTGGCACAGGCAGCGGCGAAGGCAGGGTCATTGATTTCCAGTTCGAACTCCATCAATGGAATGCCGGCGCGCAGGTGCTTCTTGATGGAGGAGAAGAGGGCTTCATCTGCAGCAGGATCATAAAACGGCTTTCCTTCCGCGCTGATGATGCTGATGGCCTTCTTTGGCAGCAGCACGGAGACGGGCGCGGTGTAGGCATTCACTTTCTCAGCGAGAATGCGGCCAAGCTCTGCGCACTCGTCAGCATTCGTGCGCATGAGGGTCACCTGCGGATTGTGGTGGTAAAAGGTGCGACCTGCGTACTTCGCGGGCACGGTATGAGGTTCGCCAAAGTTCACCATATCCAAGCACCCGGGAGTGACGACGGCAGACACGTCCGCCCTGCCCGCGGCCTCCAATCGTGTGGGCCCTGCGCTGAGAATGCCTCCTGCAAGCTCATCCGCCCATTCCGTGGTGGTGATGTCCAGCACGCCCGCCACCATGCCGCTCTCCACAAGGCTCTCCAGAGTGCGCCCCCCCGTGCCGGTGGCGTGGAAGACCAGCACTTCATAGCCAGATTGTTCCAGCAGCGTCTTTGCTTTGTCCACGCAGGCTGTCGTGTTGCCGAACATGCTGGCCACAATCAGCGGCCGGTCCTCTGCCGGACGCGCAAGCCGTGCCGCTGCCTCCTCCACCATGCCGCAGATGGCTCCGGCCGCGTTCTCGAAAATGGTGCGTGAAATGCGGTTGATACCTGACACGTCCACAATCGCAGGCATCATCACGATGTCCTTCGTACCCACATACGGAGCTGTGTTTCCGCTCGCGAGCGTAGTGACCATGAGCTTGGGAAAACCCACGGGAAGGGCGCGCATCGCTGCAGTCGCAATGGCCGTGCCTCCCCCGCCCCCAAGCGAGATGATGCCGTGAATCTTCTCCTGTTCCGCGAGCCGGGCCACATAGGCGGCCGAGGCTCGGGCCATGAGGGCGACCGATTCGCCGCGGTCCTTCTTCGCAAAGATACCCTTCCAGTCCTCGCCGCTCGCAGCGGCCACTTCTTCGACAGGGACGTCCGGCGTGATGGAGGGCTCCTCCAAGCAGCCCACATGAATAAGCAAGGCCTCGTGCCCGCGGGCACGGATGGCTTCCGCGATGAAGGCGTGCTCAGCGCCCTTGGTATCAAGGGTTCCCAGTACAGCAATGATAGGCATGAGAAGAAACGAAGTAGGTGGAGAACGTGCGAAAAGGCGGTCGTCGAGTTCAATGACACCGCATGGAGCAGGCTAGACTACGGAAAAGCCCTCCGTTTCTAAAGGACAAATCTCCACCGGCTGGAGACGAAAATGCAACGTACTGCACTTTAAGCAGCCATGCCCCTCACGAGTTGGATCACCCTTAGCCCTTCCCCACCATGTCCTCAGACTCTGCAACATCTGCCGTTCCACGCCTCAGCTACCGCGACGCCAGCCCTGCCGCTTACAATGCCATGATTGCCCTTGAAACCTCCGTGCGGAAGGCAGGCCTGGAGCCTTCGCTGCTGGAGCTTGTGAAGCTGCGCGCCTCCCAAATCAACGGCTGCGCCTTCTGCGTGGACATGCACTCCAGCGATGCACGGAAGAAGGGCGAGGACGAGCGTCGTCTCCATCTGCTCTCCGTCTGGCGTGAGGTGCCCAGTTTCTTCTCTCCACGCGAGCGCGCCGCACTGGCCTGGACCGAATCGCTCACACTCATCTCCGAAAACCATGTGCCGGATGATGTCTACGCCCAGGTCAGCCAGGAGTTCTCCGAAACTGAGCTGACCAACCTCACGCTGGCGGTCGTGGCCATCAATGGATGGAATCGTTTTTCCATCAGTTTCCGTGCAGTGCCGCCTCCCCTGGAGAAGCAGCCCTGAAAAAAGAGAGAGGACTATCCCCTGCGGTACTCCGTCGGCGTGCAACCCACCCAGCGGCGGAAGGCGCGCGCCAGCACCAGGCCGCTCTCATAACCCACAGCGGCAGCGATGGACTCCAGCTTGTCATTTGTCTCCTCCAGCAGATGGCGAGCCTGCTGCATGCGCATGTAGGTGAGCTGCTGCATGGGGCTGCGGCCGAAGTGCTTCAGGCAGGCACGGCGCAAGTGCTCGCGACTGGAATGGAAACGCGCCGCCAGGCTGCCCAGTTGCCAGTCATCCGAGAGATGCGCCGCCACATCCTCCCACAGGGCCACCAGCTTTTCATCCACCTTCGCCGGCTGGGCGATGCGCCGAGCCAGGCTGTGCACAATTTCCACCCAGTGATAGACCACCCGCGAGTCTCGCGCCGTTTCCCATTCAGAAATCAATCCTTCAATGGCCCGACGCAACACCTCGCCGTCGAACTTCATCTTTTGTGGTGAAGCGGACCCCACGAGCGGATGCACGGGTGGAGGCTCATCGTAGCGCACCCAGGCAATCACCCACTTGCCCTCCCGGCTCGCTTCAAAGGCATTCAGGATGCGCGGTGGCGCCATGCACACAGTGCCAGCACGGATGGTCTGCCAGGTGCCATCCAGCAAGATTCGCCCGCTGCCCTCACACACTGCCATGATGAAACTGCCGGACGGTCGCAGTCTTACGCGCTGAAATCCGGGTGTAGCCCACTCGATGCCCACGCGCGAAATGCGGTGGGCTCCCAAGGCCGGGCAGGAGGAAGCCTCCAGAATCATTTCTTTGGTGCCCCGACCATTGCGGGTGATGTCTGCATGGACGGGCACCGCAGCAGATTCCTGTGATGAAAGGGTTCGAAGTTTCAAGGGGGCAGACGACTCCTTGATATATTGGCAGGGATTGACCCACGATCCAGCAGGACCCCACGCTCCGAAACCGCTCAGAGAAAACTGTGCATGGCGCGGTGACAATGATTGTGGGATCTGTTATCTGACACCCATGACCGTCGGTCGCCCCCTGCTCTGCGCATTGCTGGCGTTGCTCCCAGTCATCGCGCCAGCGGAAATACCCCCGCCCCCGGAGAATGCGAAGCTGGAATTGGAAGAGACCTGGTCCACCGGCTTGATCGATCCATCCCGCTGGTATCTGATGCGACGGAACTGGGATGGAGGCAACCATGGCAATGTCCCGGAGAACGTGCGTATTGAAGAGGAAGCAGCAGCGGATGGTTCCAAGCGGCACGTGCTGGTCTGCCACGCTCATGGCGACCAATACACAGGCCCGGTGCGAGGACTGTGGAACAAGCCGGATCGCGTGGGCGGCATCATTGCCAGCAAGGCATTCTTTGCCTCCGGCCGCTTCGAGGTGGAGATGCGGGTGGGTGGCACTGAAAAACTTCCCGGAGGTCCAGAAGATCCCACAAGACCCAACGGAGCCATACCCGCTATCTGGATCTACGCGGGATGGAATGTCCGCGTGATGGAATCTCTCGCGGGTGGCTTCGTGAAGGAAGCGCCGCTCTACCACCCCTACCTCCAGAAGTGGGGCAAGGGCAACGCCTTCTACACTTCGGAAATCGACTTCCCCGAACTGGGGAAGAAGGGCGACTTCGACCATGCGCTGTACAACACCTTCAATCACTCGCGCATCCACAGCAAGACGCTGCCAGTACAGGTGGCAGATGGGAAGTATCACGTCTATACCACCGAGTGGCGCACGGCACTGAGGGAACTCGAAGGATTACAGGACGTTCAGGTCATCGAGCACAAGGGGTACTGGTGGATCCGCGAATTGAACTTCCCTTTCGACAGATACTGGGGCAATCCCGTGAAGCGATTGGGAAAAGATCGCTACGCGGTATATCATGGCGTGAGCGCCACCCATTGGATCGATGGGAAACTCATTGGGGAGAACACGGCGGATGTACCTGCCATCGCCGCCCAACTCAGTCTGGGGATCTGGCTACCAGACTGGGCAGGTCCTGCTCCGTGGCAGGAATCCCGCGCCAGCTTTGGCCGGATTCGCGTGTGGCAATATCATGACGCGGGCGATGTGCGCGGATTGTTGACCAATGATCAGCCGGACAATTTCAAACCCAGCGGCGAACCTATCAAGAACCCCTGATTCCGGAAGCCCTTCTGAAAATAGCGAACGCTGACACCGCTTTCCTGTCAGTTCCATGGTATCACCCACATGTCGAAGTCACCGCCTGAGCATTCACGCACGTTCCTCGGAATAGAAACCGGCGCCACGCACACCACGGTGCTGCTGGTCGATGACGCAGACACTGTCTTGCAGCGCTTCGATCTCGGCCCCGCCAACGTACGCCTGCTGACGAATGTGGAAATCGCAAAGGTCTTCCGCGAGATCAAGCGCCGTACCGGGGAGCCTTCTGCCGTGGCTGCGGGCATGGCAGGTCTGCGCAATGAAGCGGATGAGAAACGTGTGCTGGATCTCGCCATGCACGAGTGGCCGGGCATTCCGTTTCATGCCACCAACGATCTGGAGACAGCATTGGAGGCTGCAGGCCAGTGGCCGGACAAGGCGGAGGCACGCGTGCTGCTCCTGAGCGGTACCGGCTCCTGCGCGTACGGGCGCAACACCGAAGGACGCACCGTGAAATTTGGCGGGCGCGGACACATCTTGGGAGATCGCGGCAGCGCCATCGATATCGCCCTGCAAGCGTTGCGCGCGATTGTGTACCAGCAGGATCTCAAGGCTCAATTCCCTGCACTGGGCCAGGCCATTCTGCGCGCGCTTCAGTTGAATAATCCCGATGATCTCATTCCCTGGACACAGGAAGCTCCCAAGGGGGATATCGCACAACTTGCCGTCACGGTATTTCAGGAGGCGGAGAAAGGCGACACCCTGGCTCGCAATGTCTTGCGCGAAGCGGCAGACCGTCTGGCGGACATGGCGGCCAATTGCGCGACCCATCTCGTCAACGAAGGCGCCCGCGTGCAATTCATTCTCGCGGGAGGCACACTGCTGAAGCAGGCGGTGTTTGCGAACTCCGTGAGCAAGCGTCTGCACGCTCGGTGGAATGACTGTCGCGTGGAGAAGTTGAAACGGGAGAGCATTTGGGGTGCCATCACCCTGGCAAAGAGCCTGCTTCCAGCGCATCAAGGTGCATCCGCATCTCTGCCTACAGCAGGCGGAGCAAAGGGGCCAGCAGATGCCACTCCGGTTCCGCTAGAATCCCTGGCCAAGTCCCCCACCGAGCTGCGCAATCCCAAGACGATGCAACTCGACACCATGCCGCTCGATGAGGCCATCGAACTGCTGGTGGAAGAGAACGAAGTCGCTGTGCATGCCGTGCTGCAAGAGAAGGACAAGATCCACTGGCTCATCGAAAAGACCGTGGCCGCGTTCCAGAGTGGTGGACGTCTCTTTTATGTCGGCGCAGGCACCAGCGGACGTCTCGGCGTGCTGGATGCCAGTGAGTGCCCCCCCACCTTCCGTGCACCGCCGGAGCAGGTGCAGGGCATCATTGCCGGAGGTCAGCGCGCGCTATGGAGTGCGGTGGAAGGCGCTGAGGATAATACCGAAGGCGGCGCCAGTGCCGCACGTCATCGTGGAATCAAGAAAGGCGATGTGCTCGTGGGCATCGCCGCGAGTGGCCGCACGCCGTATGTGTGGGGCGCCCTGCGCGAAGCAAAGATCGCAGGTGCGACCACGGCGCTGCTGGCTTTCAACCCACATCTCGACGTCTCTCCCGAATGGGCGCCGGACAAACTCATCCTCATCGACGTGGGACCGGAGCCACTCACCGGCAGCACGCGCATGAAGTCGGGCACAGCCACCAAGGTGGTACTCAACACCCTCACCACACTGGCGATGGTGCATACCGGCAAGGTGCTTAGCAACCTGATGGTGGACATGAACCCCAGCAATGTGAAGCTACGTGACCGCGCCGTGCGCCTCGTGCGCGAACTCACGGGCAAGGATGAGGAAGTCACCCGCGCGGCTCTGGAAGAGCACGACTGGGTGGTGAAGAATGCGGTGCAGTCCCTCCGCTAAACGAAAACGGGAAGGCTGCGCGCCCTCCCGTTTCACAGTCTCTAATATAGTGCCAATGTCTATCAGGTGCTCGCGGGAGCGGGAGCGGGTGTGGTCACCGCAGGATCCGCGCCTGGCGAAACCACGGGAGCCTGGGATTCATTCACTGATCTGCGGAGGTCCTTCAGCCACTGCGCGGCATTCGCATGGGCGGGATTTTCCCGCACAATCTTCAGCATGTCAGCGAGAGCCATGATCGGATTGACCTTGTTCTGCAGCATGTAGCTGGCCTTGTTCCACTGCAGCACAGGGAGCCTTTCCTTGTAGAACTCGGCATACTGCGCCTCGCTCAAACCGCTCTTTCGGAGGGCGAGCTCGGCATTGATGCGGGCATCCCATTGGGTTCCCACGTCTTCGCGTTTGGTTTCGAGATAGTAGGGAAGAATGACCCGCTCATAGATGCCATCGATACCCAGGGGGGAGTACTCCCATTCGTTGTTGCGCATGTATTCGTCGAGTTGCAATGCTCTCGCGAATTCCGTGGCCTTCACAGATTCACGCAGGATCCCTGCCAGCTGGCCACCACCACCGGGGCCTCGGCCGCCGCCACCAGGTCCCCTGCCACCACCATTGCGTCCGCCCTTGTCCTTCTCCTCCACCGCACCGGATGCCGTGTGTTTCATGGAGTCCTGCACCGCGGCGACGGCACGCGGAAGGTAGGCCTGCAAGGCGGCAACCAGCGGAGCCATTTCCTTGGGCTCGTCCGCGTCCTGGGCCTGGATGCTGAGCACGAGGTATTCGAGCTGCAGGACCAGTCCCTTCGTGAATTCCTCGTCCTTGAGACGGCCTTCGTTGCCGTCCTTCCACGCCTGGAAGTCAGTGGTCTTCAGGTTGCGCTTGTCGAAGTGTTCCACCTTGTAGCAGTCCAGATACAGGGACAGCGCCGCCGCTTCGCTCGCGGCACCGGCACGGCACTTGGATAGTGCCATACCGAACAGGTCGCCGCGCCCTTTCGTGATCTGCGCCTCGAGCTGCTCGAGCTGCTTCATGATATTTGCAGTCTGCTCAGAGGTGAGCGTCGGCGGGGTTGAGGGAGCGGGAGCAGGAGCCGGCGTCTGGGACAGGAGACACACAGGCGCGCACAACATGAGCGGGTAGAGGAGTCGTTTCATGAGGAGAAGCGGGGGCAGTTCTGGAACGTCCAGACCGGATTGAAACTTAGCAAGCCAGCGCTGGTTGCACCATTTTCCACGCCCCCGATTCCCCTTGCTCAGGGAGCCAGCGCGGCCTGCACGGGTCTCACGCCCCAAAGCCGTTGGATTCCTCCCAGACGCCTGAGGAACCGCTCACCCGTTTTGAAAGCCATGCCCGCCACCTCCCAAGGCCTCACGCCGAGAGCTGCAAAGCACCGGCGATGGTCCCACGCCACCGCCACTGCGGTGACACGCTGGATGACTCGGAACTGCCCTCTCCAGAGCCAGCGCCTCCATGCGGGCATGGCACCCAGCCGCTCCCGGAGGAACTCAGTGTGAAATGCAATATGCCGCATTTCATCGGACAGGAGCTTGTGGCAGACGCGGCGCAAGGCGGGGTCGTTGCATTTCCGGTAGAGAATGCCGAAGTACACCTCCGCAATCAGTTCTGCGGTGAGCAGAATCTGGATGTTGAATTCCACACCGAAATGATTGCGCAGCCAGCGGAAGACGGAATTGCTCCACTGCTTCTCAAGGCAGGTCCCGCCAAGATAGTGCACTGACTTCGCCAGTAGTCGGGCGTGGTATTGCTCCTCTGCGATGAACAGTCCCACGGCCTCCTCATATCCTGCAAGACGGTCCGCACTCACCACCAGCCTCACATACTTCATGAGCCGCGTCCCTCCCCCACTCTCGCCGAGCTGAAACACCGCGAGTGACTCCCGCAGCGGCAGTGCGATGGCCATCGGCAAAGCACAGTCTCCCGCCGGCAGATCCGGCTCGGTGAAGCGGTGCTGATTGGCATGGAAATGCTGGGTCCAAAGATAGGTATTCATGGAAAGAGGAAATGCGGTTGCGGGTTGGGGTTATGAGAGTGGGGTCGCGGTTCCCTGCCCAAGGGCGAGCTTCAGCAGTCCGGCCAGTTGACTGCCACTGCCGCTGTTCTGTTCGGCAGCAATCACCTGCAGGCGATCCATCACCGCGCGCACGGTTTCATCGAGCGTGCTGGTACCCGCGGTCACACCCACGTGCTGGGCCTTCTCAAACCATGCCGGATCCAGATCCTCCGCCCGCTCGACTTGATGCGCAATGCAGCCCAAGCGTCTGGCCGACTCCACAAGCTGGCGGGTGTTGTTGCTGTTCCTTCCGCCAATGACAACGACTGTGTCGCAATCCGCACAGAGCTCGACCAGCGCGGACTGGCGCTGCTTCGTGGGATTGCAAACGGTATCGACAAAGCGTACCTCCGCACCGGGATGGCGACGCTTCAGCGCATCCACCACTTGGAGTACATGGGTGATCGGCTGGGTCGTCTGACTGATGACTCCGAACTTCGGACGGAAGGGCACCTCCGCGGTCTCCTCTTCCACCAGCAGCACGATGGCCTCGGGGAAATCACCGGTCAGTCCACGCACCTCCACGTGAGATGCTTGTCCAATGACCACCGGGAAGTACCCCTCACGTACCAAGGCACCGAGAGCATCATGTGCTTTGCGCACCAGCGGACATGTAGTGTCGGTGACGCGATAGCCTGCCCCGACCCAGGCGGCGCGTTGATTGTCAGAAGCGCCATGGGCAGTGATCACCACGCCAGGTGTGGGAGCAGAGGGCGTATCGCTCAGGGTTCCGATCTCCACGCCCAAAGTGCGTAGATGGGAGTCGACCAGAGGATTGTGTACGAGCTGGCCGAGGATGGTCACGGGACCACTTCTGGCAGCCGTGTGGGTGGCGCGCAGGGCGTCGCGGACGCCGAAGCACATACCGTGATGTTTGGCGAGTTGGATGGTCATGGCAGATGGGATGGAGTGGGATTTGGGTGGTGAATGTCCAAGGTGAACTTTGTGCGACAAAGTTAATGGGCAAAATAAAAGAGGGGGGACTACTTGGGGCGACTTTGCTGCACAATGGCTTCCAGCACCTTCACGTAGGCCCGGAAGGCGCTGTTCCCCGCTCCGGTGATTTCGTACTGCGTCATGGGCCGGCCGCTGTCGCCTGCCGTGGTCTTCAGCTCACGCACATATCCTTCCTTGGTCAGGGTGCGGAGGTGGGTGATGAGATTTCCATCACTCATGGAAAGTTCCGTCTTCAGTTCCTGAAAACTCCACGGGCTGCGGCTCGCGAGCAGGGTCATGATGGAGAGGCGGCTCTTCTCATGAATCACGCGATCGAGCTGGGAGAAATCAATCATCAAGTGGAATGGCGAGTGCGTCGGGGACTAAAGGTGACAACAGCGCTCCTGGCATCAGGAATGGCTCGTGACCAGTTCCTTGGGCTGACTGAGAAACACGGCTACGCCGTACACGATGTGAAACAGGCCGAACGTGCCGCCCATATACAGCGAGGCCACCGCCACGGGCGGTGAAATCATGTCCGGCCAGCCCTTCCAGAGCCAGAGCACGGTGAGGATCTGCCCTGCAATCAGAAAGGCACGCGCGAGATGGATGATGGAGCGCGGCGCGAAGCTCACCGTCCCCTGGAGCGCCAAACCATAGCAGAGAATCCAGATGAGCGAAGCCAGCTCCATCTGCTGGCGGAAGACGATGAGGCAGACTCCCACCACACCACCCGTAAGCAGCGGGGGCACCACGGCGCGAAGGGCCATGCGGAGTCCATCCGTGATGAAAGGCTGCCCCTTGTCCTGGGATTCACGCATCAGCAGGAAGAGATTCGCCAGGCCGGACAGACAAAGCACTCCAATCCACGCCGCCAGGAACATTTGGGGGGACGGAGGCATCATCAGCCCCCATGCAGCCACGCCCAACCCCAGTACACCGCCACAGAGGGCTGCCGTGGCGGACACCGCCCGGTAGATATTCGCCCGCTCCATGAGCGTTCGGATGATGCGGAGATGCTCCAGTGCCGTGTCGTGAGGTAGGTCGGATGCGGCCATGGTCCACTTTGTATTACAAAGTCAGCCATTGGTCAATCGCTTTTGTGTGAGGGAGCAGCTGGTTGCTGCTCCCAGACAAGGGGCCAAAGCCGCCAACCGACGCGCGCCGGGAGATCAAACATCCCTTGCCCTGGGTCCCCGCAACCGTCGACCAACTCTCAGGCTGCGACCCGTTGCACATTCCAGCTTCGTCAGCTCATTTCCGTTGCCAGTAAAGGCAGGCCACGTAGCGTTCCCGCCCTCATCCTTTTCCATGGTTATCCGCAAGCACGCTCATGCCCGCGCCGGCCTCGTCGGCAACCCTTCCGACGGCTACTTCGGAAAGACCATTTCGTTCGTCATCCGGAACTTCGGCGCGGAAGTGGTGCTCTATGAGACTCCCGAACTGCGCATCGAGCCCAATGACCGTGATCACTCGGTATTCGAGAACATCAATCACCTGGCCAGGGATGTACGCCAGTTCGGTTACTACGGTGGTATCCGTCTGCTGAAGGCCACCGTGAAGCGTTTCGCGGACTACTGCGCGAAGGAAGGCATCCCGCTGCACGATCGCAATTTCACGCTGCGCTACGAGAGCAATGTTCCTCCTCAAGTAGGCATGGCCGGCAGCAGCGCCATCATCTGCGCAGGCTTGCGCGCCCTGATGGACTTCTACCAGGTGGAGGTGCCTCTGCACATCCAGCCAAATCTGGTGCTGAGCGTGGAGAATGATGAGCTCGGCATTCCCGCCGGCCTCCAGGACCGTGTCATCCAGGTGTATGAGGGTGTCGTATTCATGGACTTCAACCGTGGTCTCATGGAGGAGCGCGGCTACGGGAACTATGAGGTCATTGATCCCTCACTGCTTCCGCCCCTTTATGTGGCATACACCCGCCAGCTCAGTGAAGGCACGGAGGTATTCCACAATGACATCCGCTCCCGCTGGAACCGCGGCGAGCGAGAGATCGTCAGCGCCATGTACCACTGGGCTGGACTTGCGGAGCGCGTGAAGGAAATGCTGCTCAGCGGCCGCGGTCGCGACATCGGTCCGCTGTTGAATGAAAACTTCGACCTGCGCCGCCGCCTCTACAAGATCAGCAAGGGCAACATCGACATGGTGGAAGCCGCCCGCTCCGTGGGAGCCAGCGCGAAGTTCACCGGGAGTGGTGGCGCCATCGTGGGCACCTACGAGGACGAGGCCATGTACAAGAAACTCGAGGCCGCCTTTGGCGAACTGGGAGTCGCGGTCATCAAGCCACAAATCATGCGTGCGTAGTTCAGCGCCATCCCATCCTCCTTCGACTCCCCTGACTTCATTTCATGACCATTCGCAAAGCTGTCATTCCTGCCGCCGGCTACGGCACCCGCTTCCTCCCCATCGCCAAGGCCGTGCCCAAGGAGATGTTGCCTGTGGTGGACAAGCCGGTGATCCAATATGTGGTGGAGGAAGCCGTGGCCAGTGGCATCACTGACATCCTTCTCATCATCAGCCGCGGCAAGCGCGCGATTGAGGAGCATTTCATCGCCAATCCCGAACTCGAAGCGGATCTGGAAGCCAAAGGCAAAACCGAACCGCTCGAAGAACTCCGCAAACTGCAGGGCCTCGCCCGCATCCACTTTGTCTTCCAACCCAAGATGGGCGGTCTGGGTGATGCCATCCGCTGCGCCCGGGAACATGTGAATGGCGAACCCTTCGCCGTGCTGCTGGGCGATGCCCTCGTATCCAACGCTGAACGCGCGAAGCCCGTGCTGCGCCAGCTCATGGACGTGCATGAAAAGCATGGCGGCTCCGTGGTGGCACTCGAAGAAGTACCCCAGGAAAAAGTGAGCCGCTACGGCATCATGGGTGGCGCGGAAGTGGAGAGCGGCGTCATTCGTGCAGACAAGTTCGTGGAGAAACCCAAGCCGGAGGAAGCCCCCTCACGCCTCGCCGTCAGCGCGCGCTACATCCTTTCCTCTTCCATTTTCGATGAGCTGGAAACCACCAAGCCCGGCAAGGGCGGCGAAATCCAGCTCACGGACGCCATGGCGGCACTCATGCAGCGCGAGCCTCTCTTCGGTGTGAAGTACCAGGGTCGTCGTCACGACATCGGCAACAAGCTCGACTTCGTGAAGGCGAATCTCTGGTGGGGCCTGCGCAGGCCAGACATGGCAGAGCAGCTCCGCGAGTATCTGAAGGACCTCGCCTGACGCCACTTCAGGGCAGCAGACACGATCACGCAGCGACATGCGTCTCCTTGCGAGACAGCACGAAGGCATACGTGATCACCACGAGAGCCCACGTTCCGAGGGTGGCCAGCAGCGCGATGACATACGGCACCTTCTCCACGCCCAGCGCGACGGCCAGCATGAGCGCAAGGCCCACGGTCACCAGCAGGCGACCACCCAGGCGGTGTGTCTTCATCCACACGGTTGGTGACTCCAAGGTCCATGGCACACGGATGCCGATGGTGTAGTTTGGCCGGAGCTTGCTCATGCCATTGCCGAGCACGACGTACAGGAATGGCACCCCATAGTAGACCACCTTCGTGATGGGCGACAGGTCCCCCCAAGCGGCCCAGATCACGGCGACACTCATGCCACCGAACAAGACCGTGAGGGCCAGCAACACCTGGCGCAGCACCTTCCCCACGTGTTCACGGGTCTCCGGATCGCACTTCGCCATCTTCGGATCAAAACGAAACCACACCAGCGTGATGGTCACCACCAGGGGACTCGTGAGCGGCAGCAGGAGCGCTCCCCATGGCTTGTTCATCCAGCCATCCGGCGTGAAGGAAGCGTTGAAGTGAATCGGGATGCGCTCAGGAATCTGCGGCCAGACGGCGGCGAGAAACACGAACGGAGCCGCGAGCGCGAGGAGCAGCAGCCAATTCCTTTTGAGCATCGTTTTCATGGCGTCGTATCTGGGTTGTCTTTGAAGAATCAGAACCTGCCTCCCGGACACCCTTGGCGGGTGATGCAGTGGATGCCGGAGCACCCCTGGTCAGCGTGAGAATCCAGCGAAGCGCATCCTCCAGCACACTGGTCGAGAGAGAGTAGATGACGAACTGCCCCTGCTTCTCCGAGGTCACCAGCCCGGCGCGCTTCAGCAGGTCGAGATGATGAGAGACTGTGGGCTTGCCCAGCTTGAAGTGCTCCGCAATCGCGCCGGCGGAAAGGTCACCCTCCCGCAGCAGGTCGAGAATCGCCCGCCGGGTGTCATCATTCAGCGCCTGGAAGAGAGCAGTCATCGCAGTTCGATATTTCGACAATCATCGAATTCACAATTCACGTCAACAAAAAAAGCCCCCGCCGGCGGCACTGATGCCTTTGGACGGGGACTTGGTCTTGGTCTTGGGGATAAAGAGTTGAGAGTCGGTCTTTACTTCTTCCTGCTGCCTTCAATGTCAGGCAGGAGAATGGTCAGCATGCCAATCAGTGGCAGCCAGGCGCACCCGTGGAAGACATCGATGATGCCCACATGGTCAGCCACCTTGCCCAGCACCGCAGCACCAATGCCAGCAATGCCGAAGGCGAGCCCGAAGAACAGTCCAGCGATGAGACCCACCTTCCCCGGCAGCAACTCCTGCGCATACACGAGGATGGCAGAGAACGCTGATGCCAGCACGAGGCCGATGACCACCGTGAGCACCACTGTCACCGGCAGGCTCGCATATGGCAGCCATAGAGAGAAGGGCGCCACCCCCAGAATGGAAACCCAGATCACACGCTTCCTCCCGATGCGGTCACCGATGGGACCACCCGCAATGGTGCCCACTGCCACGGCAAAGAGGAACGCGAACAGGTAGATCTGCGAAGCCTGCACGGACACGTGGAAGCGCTCCATGAGGTAGAAGGTGTAGTAGTTCGTGAGACTGACCAGATACACATACTTGGAGAAGGTCAGCGCCACGAGTACCAGCAGCGAGTACACAATCACCTTCGTGGGCAGCAACTTGAGCGGCTTCAGGCTCGACGTCGAAGCACTGCGACTCTGATGCTGTAGGCGCCGGGACACCCAGGTACCGATGTGCCACAGCACGAACATGCCCAAGCCCGCCACCAAGGAGAACCACGCCACGTGTCCCTGACCGTTCGGCACGATGAAGAGCGCCGCCAGCAGAGGTCCCAGCGCACTGCCAGCATTGCCACCCACTTGAAACAGCGACTGCGCCAGACCACGGCTGCGTCCCGCGGCCATGTGCGCCACGCGTGAAGCCTCGGGGTGGAACACCGCAGAACCCATGCCCACCAATGCGGCAGACACGATGATCATCGGGTAGTTGTGTGCTTGGGAAAGCATCAGCAGCCCCACCAGCGTGAGCCCCATGCCCACCGCCAGCGAGTACGGCAGAGGTCGCTTGTCCGTGTACAGGCCAACCAGCGGCTGCAACAATGATGCCGTGCACTGGAAGGTGAGCGTGACCATGCCCAACTGGCCAAACGTCAGGCCCTGGCTCTCTTTCAAAAGAGGGTAGAGCGAAGGAATGAGCGCCTGGATGGTATCATTCAGCAGGTGCGAGAAACTGATGGCGAACAGCACCGCAAACACCGTCTGTTCCGCGGACGAAGTTGCGGTCTTTTCAGGCGCGGGTGCTTCACTGAGGGTTGAGGAAGACATAGCCCGCATAGGATTCCCATTTTCCCAGAACCCTCAAAGGCCACGACTGGTGAAGGCGCGGCTATCGCTGGTACTTTTCTCGGATTTCCTCGCGGAACTGGGCCGGGGTGCGTTTTGTTTCCCTGCGAAAGAAGCGCGAGAAGTAGGAGGGATCCTTGAAGCCGAGATCATATGCAATCTCGGACACGTCGAGCTCGGAATGGGAAAGCTGCCGCTTCGCATCCAGCAGCCGCCGATCACGGATGATGTGTCCCGCGGTGACTCCATTCTCCTCGCGCACCACGTCATGGAGATGGTTGGTCGTCACATTGAGAAGGCGTGCATAGTCGGACACCTCATGCAGCGTGCGGAAGTGCTGCTCCACGTAGAGGTGGAACTGTCGCGCGAGCATGCTGGCACGCGAGACATGACGCCGCGGATGCAGCCGCTCATAGAGCCGGTCCATTCGCACCAGCAGGATGTGAAGCAGTGCGCGTAGTACCTCAACCGCGCCCGTTTGTCCCGCATTGAATTCGCGCTGCAGCTCCGCAAACATTTCCAGGATGGGAGCCGCCTCGCGATGCGGAACCGTGAGCCAGGGCTTCGCTTCTGCGGGGAAAAAGAAGGGATAATCAAAGAGCCTGCTGGGCGGTGGCGTGCCGCCATCGAAGAACTCTTGGGTAAATGAAACCGTGGTCCCCCGCATGCCCTTTGCCGGACGGGCCGTGTGCACCTGTCCCGGAGTCATGAAGACCACCGTGGTCCCGCTCGCAGTGAACTCCTGGAAGTCATGCATGACCTCCGCCTTCCCCACGAGGATGAAGATTTGGAAGAAGTCATGGTAGTGTGGCCGGATGCGCTGCGGATCCTGCGCCAGAGAATCCATGAAGGGAATCACCACAATGCCCTGCTGGCGCAAGTCCTCATGCTGGGACTCACTCATCCCAAACTCCGGAAAGGCGCGACGGTTCATGCAAAGGGTTAACGGTCACATCAAGCCAGCCGACGCACAAACATGCAACACAGATATCAGACGCCTGCATGAGCCGTCTCGTGGAGAGCGTTTGTGATGTCACGCCCATCCACATTCCGCATGAACCGCCGTCAATTCCTCCGCAACACCTCCCTCGCCACCGCTGGCCTCGCGGCGTCGCAGGCCGCACTCCCCTCCTCCGCCTCAGCTGCCGAGTCGTATCCCATCATCGATACGCATGTGCATTTCTATAATCCGAAGCGCCCAGGGGGCGTGCCGTGGCCACCGCAGAACTCACCCCTGTACCGCACCGTGCTGCCGGATGACTGGGCCAAGCTCGCTGCACCACTCGGCGTGACAGCCACCGTGGTGGTGGAGGCCAGCCCGCTCGTGGAAGACAACCAGTGGATTCTCGACATCGCCGCGAATGACAAACGCATTATTGGTCTCGTGGGCAACCTCGATCCCATGGCTCCGGATTTCAGCGCCCACCTCAAGCGCTTCGTGGCCAATCCCCTCTTCTGCGGCATTCGCAATCGCCGCCCGAACGCGGAATTGCCAGATTTGGTCAGCAAACCGGAGTTCATGAAATCGATGCAACTCATGGCGGAGAAGGGACTGGAGCTCGACGTGAATGGCCCCATGGACAAGCAAGGCGAAGCGACCGCCAAGCTTGCCGAAGCAATCCCGGACCTCCGACTGGTCATCAATCACCTCGGTGCTTCGGGCGACCCTCAGTCGCTGCGCCCGGGATGGAAAGAAGGCATCAAGCGCGCTTCAGAAAATCAAAATGTGTACTGCAAGGTGAGCGCCCTCGTGGAACAGACGAAAACGGAATACGGCAAAGCTCCCACGGATACCGCCTACTACCTTCCCATTCTGGATCACCTGTGGGAATGCTTCGGCGAGGATCGTCTCATCTATGGCAGCAACTGGCCGGTGAGCGACAAGGGCGCGGGCTATGATGTGGTCTTCCGTATTGTGAAGGAGTACTTCACCTCGAAGGGTGAAGATGCGGCAAAAAAGTACTTCTACCGAAACTCGGAGGAGGCGTATCGGTGGGTGGCGAGGTAGGAATATCGAAGATGATGTGAAACCAGGTGGCGGTGGCGGTGGCGGCGGCAGCGGAAAGTAGAAGGCTTCTCCAGAAGCCTTGTTCGCATGAGCGCCGCTAAGGCATCCATTCCTGTTCCGGAAAGAAGTCTGCTGCGGCTGCATCTCCTTGGGAGGGGTTGCTGCATGGAGCAAAGGCTTCTGGAGAAGCCTTCTACTTTGGCAGCCTCATGGCTTTGCGATCGTTGGGGTGGCGCTTTGCAGATCCGCATGGGGTACAACTCCCAGAAACTTCCCTCCGCATTTCGCGTACATGAGCCATGCGTCCGCATCTCTTCACGCTGGCTTCCGCGATTTTTCCACTCCTCCCTTCCGCGCTCAGCGCCGCACCGTCGCTGATCCTCCACGGCGGCAAGGTGATCACGGTAGATGAGAAGTTCTCCATCCACCAGGCCCTCGCGGTGGAGGATGGAAAAATCCTCGCTATCGGCAGCGACGCCGAGGTCACGGCTCTCAAAGGGCCGGACACACAGGTCATCAATCTGGAAGGCAAGACCGTCATGCCCGGGCTCATGGACTCGCATGTCCACCCCCGTGCGGCGATGACGGAGTTTGACCATGAGATTCCGGTCATGGAGACCATCCAGGATGTGCTGGACTACATCGCCACCCGGGTAAAAGCCACGCCCGAAGGCTCCGGCATTGTGGTCAGCCAGGTGTTCATCACGCGCTTGAAGGAGCAGCGCTATCCCACCCGCGCAGAGCTGGACTCCGTGGCGCCGAAGCATCCGGTGAGCTTCTCCACGGGACCGGATGCCATGCTGAACTCACTGGCGCTGCAGATGAATGGCATCACCAAAGACTTCAAGATCACCGATGGTGGCCCCGGAAAAGTGGAATTCGATCCCAAATCCGGCGAGCCCACCGGCCTGCTGCGGGAGATGGGCCGCTTCGTCAAGGTGAAGCAAGTCTCCAAGGCAGCGCCAACCCCGGAAGAAACCTATGCTCGCACCAAGGAGCTCTTTCGCGACTACAACAGCGTGGGCCTCACTTCTGTGTGCGATCGCGGCGCCAGCCCTGACTCGATTGCCCGGTACGAATCCATGCTGAAGAAGGGTGACCTCACGGTGCGCATGCGCTGCTCCCACACTTTCGGCACTGGTGGCATGTGGCGCACGGTTGAGCAAAGCATCGACAAGGTAATCGAGCATCCACTGACGAAGGGTGACGACATGCTGCGCATCATCGGCACCAAGATTTGGCTGGATGGCGGCATGCTCACCGGCAGCGCCTACATGCGGCAGCCGTGGGGCGTGAGCCAGATTTATGGCATCAGCGATCCCGCCTTCAAGGGCACGCTGAATGTGCCACCGGACAAGCTGCGACAGATGGTGGACAAGGTCACCGGCGCCGGCCTGCAGTTCACCGCACACAGCGTGGGTGATGGTGCTGTGCATGAACTGCTCGACGCCTATGAGGAAGTCAATGCGAAGCGCTCCATTCGCGACACCCGCTCATGCATCACACATAGCAACTTCATGAGCAAGGAGGCCGTCGAGCGCGCTGCGAAGCTGGGTGTGATGATGGACATCCAGCCCATCTGGTTGCATCTGGACTCGCGTACGCTGCTCGCGCAGTTCGGCCAGGATCGCACGCGTTGGTTCCAGCCGTTGAAGACCATCTTTGAAACAGGTGGCATCGTGGGAGGTGGCAGCGACCATATGCAGAAGATTGGCTCCTTCCGCTCCGTGAATCCCTACAACCCATGGCTCGGCATGTGGGTCGCCATCACGCGGAAAGCAAAACACCTTGATGCACCCATGCACCCCGAAGAAGCGCTGACTCGCGAGCAGGCCATTCGCTTCTACACCATCAACAACGCGAAGATCCTCTTCCTGGAGCAAACGGCCGGCAGCCTTGAGAAAGGTAAGGCCGCGGACCTCATCCTGGTGGATCGCGATCCGCTCACCTGCCCCATGGACGATCTGCCTCAAGCCTCAGTGCTCAAGACCTGGCTCGGTGGGAAGCTGGTGTACGAGAGGAAGTGAATGAAGCGAGCCGCCAGGAAGCGCACACGCACCCGCGTCATCGTACAACGCGATACAGGCCCCCAAGACTTTCGTGCATGGCCTGCACCCGATGGGATTCCATAAGCCTGGCCCATACGGCGGGGAGTTCCTGGATGATTTCCGGGTGATCATCGGCCACCCGTCGAACCACCTGCCGCAGTGTAAAACGCTCTCCTCCCACCGCCCGGCAAATGCCCAGCACACAGGTCTCCGTCTGCATCTCAGTCATGACATTCGCATCTTCCTTTCGGCGGTGAATTCGCGAGAAACATGGTGCTTGCGTGCATGTTATTTTTCCAGGCACACCCCTCCGGACAAAAAATCTCTCCATGGCGCTGACATCATGCGCGGTGGATGTGCTAGACTATCATCATGAACCGGATGCTCCTTTGTCCTCCGGATTTCTATGAGGTCCGCTACGAGATCAATCCTTGGATGAGCGTGGCTCAGGCGCCTGATCACGCGGTAGCAGTGCGACAGTGGCAGGGTCTGTATGACACCTTGCAAGACATGGGTTGTAAGGTGGAACTTTTGATGCCACGACCGGGATGGCCGGACATGGTCTTCACCGCGAATGCCGGTGTAGTGCGAGAACGCCGTGTCCTGCTGAGCAATTTTCGCCATGAAGAACGCGCCGGCGAATCCCCGTGGCATGCCCAATGGTTTGAGGAGCAGGACTACGAAATCTCCAGACTGCCCCGCCATCTGGCCTTTGAGGGCGAAGGAGATGCCTTGAAATGCGGTGACGTCTGGATTTGTGGCCACGGCTTTCGCACGGATGAAGAAGCCCATCGCTGGGTGGGAGACTGGACACATGAACCGATGGTGAGCGTGCGGCTTGTGGATTCTCACTTCTACCATCTCGATACCTGCTTCTGCCCACTACGGGATGGTCTCGCCATGTGGTATCCCGCAGCGTTTGATGCAATCGGGCAGGATGCAATTCGCGCGATCTCGCGGGAGCTTATCGAAGTCACCTTGGACGAAGCACGCCGCTTTGCCTGCAATGCGATCATTTCCGACTCCCATGTAGTGATGCCAGACGGATGCCCGAAGGCGTCAGCCATGCTGGAGGGCAGAGACTATGCAGTGCACCCTCTGCCCATGAGCGAGTTCATCAAGGCGGGTGGCGCGTGCAAATGCCTCGCTCTGGTACTGGAGTGATAGCCCTTTATCGGGACACCTCGAAAAGCCCATGCATGCGATGCTTCCCGTTTGACTCTCCGCCCCATGGAGAGGTATACTGCCTTGTGTTCTGAAGAGGAAAGGAGGTGCCAATGACAGGCCGCTTCACTTACAGACCTCATTGAATCCATCGCAAACGGCCCTGCCATGAGGCGGGAAAAGTCCGCTGCGAATCTCAAACTGAGCGCCCGCATCCCGAATCAAGGGCATGCGAACGTTTGCCAATACCGTCCCGGCCTGCGGCCATGCATGCGCCCCGGCTGGGCAGAACTCACAGAAAGGCTTTCCCCATGCTTGCTCAGAAACTCAAAGATTTCCTCGATCAGAAGAAGGTGAAGTATGTCACCATCGCCCACTCGCCAGCGTTCACCACGCAGGAGGTGGCCCAATCCGCGCACGTACCAGGCCGCGTCATGGCCAAAACCGTGATGGTCATCATTGATGACGTCCTCGCCATGGCAGTGCTGCCGGCAAACCATCGCGTGATGCTCGATGACCTGCGCGACATCACCGGCACGGAAGATGTGCGCCTCGCGCGCGAAGATGAGTTCAAGAGCTTCTTCCCGGATTGTGAAGCCGGCGCCATGCCGCCCTTCGGGAACTTGTATGACATGTCCGTTTATGTATCCCCGCTGCTCGCGGAGGAGACTGAGATCGCGTTCAACGCGGGCTCACACACGGAAATCATCAAGATGCTCTACCGCGACTTCGAACGCCTCGTCTCTCCACGTGTGGCGAACTTCACGACGTGACGTTCGCACCTGCCCGCGAGGGACGCCTTCGCGTCCCGGAGCTACAGGATTCCATCTTCTCCTGATTTCGGCTGAAGCCGAAGCCACTTTGGAGCTGTTCTATTCGCATCGATAAGGATGCGACAGGAAGGGTGTCTCATCGCGTCATGCGGGGAGAAGCTGGATTCCTTGAACTGGCACATGAGGAACTGTCTTCAATCGATTCCCGCAATCCATGAGTGCCTGTTCGTGCATCATTCGCGGTATACTCACCCGTCAAAGCGCCCGCGCATTGCCTCAATGCACCAGTTGCATACGCGGATCCACCGCAGCAATGATGGCACTCACGGATTTCTGATTGAATCCTTTGAAGCCCCCCTTGCGTTGCAGATTCTCAAGGTGACTGCCGATGGCTCCGTCGCGCACGAAGGTGTCGTACTGCTGCTGGGTGATGAGCCCCTCATTGAGCAGCTTTTGTGCGCGCTCCGGTCGCACCTTCCAGCGCTCGCCCTCGGTGAAGGCTTGCTTGAGGAACGGCAAATCAGAGAACGGCTTCATGGTCTGCACGCCCTCACGCTCCAGCTGGTCCTTCAGCAGTGCGTGATCAAAACGGCACTCCAGATGATGCATGCCCGCTTGGAGGAAACTTTCGCCATGCAGCCCGACCCAAAGACCAATGGTCCCCAGCTTGGCCGATCGCGGCAGCGGCACGCGTGAAAAATCGATCTCCGTTTCCTCCGGCTCCAGGTCCACATCACAGAATGCCACGAGCCCTTCCACCGGCTGTTCCAGAATCTGCGCACCCCACCCGGCCTGCGCTCCGGCGTAGTAGCGCTCGCGACGCTCAAAGCCGAGCTTCTCCAGCGCCTGCATGAGCTGTACGAAATGCTCCCGTGAGGAGCGGAAGGTGTGGTGATCGTGATTTGCCCACCCAAGCCCCAGACGATCCTGCCGCACCTTCTGGATCTGCGCGGCCCGGTTGCGCCCCTGCCAGAAGGTACGCTCCTCCGTGAAGATGGCCGCACAGGCGATGTCACGTCCCGCCAGAGCGATCACGCGGTTCAGCCAGGTCTGGGTGCGGCTCCAACCGATGGCATCGTCATCAAAATTGCGCGGTCGCGTTCTCCACGTCTCGTGCGCGATCAAAGTCGTTGCAGCTTGCCCCGGTACCAGGGTAGCCGGGACATACCCTCGGTAGCCACGCCGTTCGACCACGAGGAGGCGCACATCATTCTCTTCAGAAACCACCGCGGTGCGATAACGGGTAAGCGGCGAGCCATGCAGATTCGAACTGATCCCGTGCGCTGCAAGAAAGTCCGCAATGCTCTCCGCCCGAATCGCCACCGTCACAGGCTCCCCACGATCTGCCAGTAGCACGCGAGGGAGCATCGCCTCCGGATGCCAGAGAGCCGGTGTGCCTTCAGGTGTGTCACCCAGACGATCCAGCGTGTAGCCCGCATGGCGGAATTCGCGAACGTCACTCTCCGGCACCACCAGATGATCCACCCAGTCAATCAGCAGCGTGCCGGTCTCGTCACGCATGCGCTGCTCAAGCGTTGCCAGAAAAGGAGACTTTTCAGAACACGCGCGCAGCACTCCGAGAACTGCATCCTCAGCCTCCTGGCAAAGCGGCCAGTCAAACCGTGTTTCCTTGGAGATATCCGGTGCGGCAATCATCGCTCCATGGGTGGAGATTTGCTCGAATGAAACGTGAATGAGGCTACCCGTTTCAACCTTACCGTTCCACTCCTAAGTATTGATGTATTCAATAATAGTACGAAATCCTATGATTTGAAGATGCATTCAACCCTTTGTTGCAGACTATTTTGCGGGGTCCTCACCAAAGTGAATGCCCTGTGCGAGCGGCATGTCCTTGCCATAGTTGATGGTGTTGGTCTGGCGTCTCATGTAGTTCTTCCACGCATCGGAGCCACTTTCCCGCCCCCCACCGGTGTCCTTCTCACCACCAAAGGCTCCACCAATCTCAGCACCACTGGTGCCGGCATTCACATTTGCAATGCCACAGTCGCTCCCCACCGCACTGAGGAATAGCTCCGCTTCCCGGAAGTCATTGGTGAAGATGGCCGAGCTTAGCCCCTGCGGCACGTCATTGTGCATGGCAAGCGCCTCGTTGAAGTCCCGGTACTTCATCAGGTACAGGATCGGCGCAAAGGTCTCCTCGCGCACAACGGACAAGCCCGCCGTCACAGAGGCAAGACACGGCGTCACATAGCACCCGCCCGGAAACGCATCCTCGCGAAGGAGTTCATCATCCTCAGGGAGGAAGGGACCTCCCTCATCCGCCAGATGTTCGATGGCAAGGACGGTGGCGATATCGCTGTGCAAGATTTTGCCTCCACTCAGCACCGTGCCTCCCTCGCGCTTCAATCGGCGGATGGCGTGAATCATGGTGGCGACGGCCTGACGATTGATGAGCGGGCCCATGAGCGTCGCAGGATCCAGTGGGTCCCCGATGCGCAAATCATGATAGGCACGGACCAGTCGCTCCCGCAGCGCATCTGCCACGGACTCATGCACGATCACCCGCCGGGTGGAAGTGCAGCGCTGCCCTGCTGTGCCCACCGCGCCGAAGAAGATCGCTCGCACCGCGAGCTCGAGATCCGCGCTTGGTGTGACGATCACTGCATTGTTGCCGCCGAGTTCCAGCAGTGTGCGGCCGAGCCGCGCATGCACCTGCTGCGCCAGCTTGTGCCCCATGGCACAAGAACCCGTGGCAGAAATGAGCGGCAGCCGGCGGTCCTCCACCATGCGGGAGCCCACGTCCTCCACACTGCCGCACAGGAGGGTGAAGATGGCGGGATCCACTCCCGTCTCACGACACACCTGCTCCGCGATCCGCGTCACGGCGATCGCGCACAACGGTGTGTGACTGGAGGGTTTCCAGATCACCGAGTCACCACACACCGCAGCCAGCGCCGCATTCCATGACCAGACAGCCACGGGGAAATTGAATGCCGTGATCACGCCGATGATGCCCAGCGGATGCCATTGCTCCATGAGCCGGTGGTTCGGTCGCTCCGAGGCGATCGTCAACCCATGGAGCTGGCGTGACAGTCCGACGGCGAAGTCGCAGATGTCGATCATTTCCTGCACCTCGCCCTCACCCTCCGCAAGGATCTTGCCCATCTCCAGAGTCACCAGTCTTCCCAAGTCCGCCTTATGCACGCGAAAGGCGTTGCCAAGGCGGCGCACAGTTTCACCACGTACGGGCGCTGGCGTCACGCGCCACTTGAGAAATGCCTCCTGCGCACGCGCAATGCCCCGCTCACAGTCTCCAGCATCTGCCTGTTTCACCCGGGCAATGACCTGACCGTTGATCGGTGAAATGCTTTCCACCACGTCGCCATTCCCGCTCCAGGCGCCATCAAAGGCGCCGCCGTTCAACGCGGACAAGCCAAGACGCTGGAGACAGGAATCCATGGCACACAGGGGCACAATGAGAGATCACATCCACAATCACACCACCGCCTGTGGCATGCGCTGGCATTGCTTTTCGAGGATGTCGATGGTCTGAATGATGGCACTCTCCGGCAGATCAAGTGCCGGACGGAAACGGATGGAGCGCTCCCCCGAGCGCAAAGCCAGCAGCCCAAGATCAAACAGGCCGCGATAGAACTCATCCCGCAAGCGCCGCGTGGGCAGGTCGAAGGCAATCATCAAACCCCGGCCACGCACTGCGGTGATGATAGGGTGCACGCCGGCGAAGATACGCAGGGCATCCAGGAATTTGTCTCCGACAAAGGCTGCATGCTCCAGCATCCGCTCCTGCTCGATGAGCCTGAGCACATGGGTGGCACGCACCATGTCCACCAGGCTGCCTCCCCACGTGGAATTGATGCGGCCAGACACACGGAAAACATTGTCCGGCACTTCGTCCAGGCGCGGCCCGGCCATCACACCACAGGCCTGCGCCTTCTTGCCAAAAGCCAGTAGATCCGGCAGCACACCGAAATGCTCGCAGCACCACATCCGCCCGGTGGTGCCTCCGCCCGTTTGTACTTCATCAAAGATCAGCAGGATGTCATACGCATCACACACCTCACGCAGGAGCCGCAGCCAGGAGGCGCGGAAGTGACGATCACCCCCTTCTCCTTGAATCGGCTCAATGATGATTGCAGCAATGTCCTCGTGGCCCCGCTCCACAATGTCGCGCAGCACCGCCTCACATTGCGCCTCCTTGCGTGCCGCATCTTTCTCCCGCTCAGCCTCCTCCAGGGTGAAGTCCAGCGCGGGGGCCGCCACCCGTGGCCAGGGGAACTTCGCAAAGTGCGCCGTCTTCACTGGATCCGTATTCGTGAGACTCAATGTGTAGCCACTGCGGCCATGAAACGCCTGCTCGAAATGCAGGATCGCAGTGCCTTTCTCACCGCGTCCGGCAGCGAGATTCTTCCGCACCTTCCAGTCCATGGCCGCCTTCAGGGTGTTCTCCACGGCCAGGGCGCCACCCTCGATGAAAAAGTACCGCTCCAATGGAGGCAGTCCGGCCACCTCATGGAAGGTGCGAACGAACTCCGCATACAGCGTGGAATACACATCTGAATTGGCTGCCTTTGCCCTGGCAGCCACGAGAAGGTCGCGCTCCACCTCCGGGCGATGCATCCAGGGGTGATTGAAGCCAATGGGCAGCGAACCAAAACATCCGTACAGATCCAGGATGGTCCGCCCCGTGGCGGCATCCACAGCCTGGCAGCCCTTGCTCCTCTCGAGGTCCAACACCATGCCGAACCCGTCCAGTAGGACGTGCCGGCCCAGCTCGCGAAGAGCTTCCGCGGGCGCGATATGCCTGCGAGCACTCATGATAAGGAAAGGATACCAGCCTAACTACCGCACGCAATGCTCGTGGACCGGAAGAAGAAGGGTATTATTTTGAACGCGCGACCACTATTGGGGTCGCTTTTGCCTTGCCCATCCCTCAGCCTCCACGCTACATCCCCTGATGCCTCCACTGCTTCCCACCTTCTGCCTCGTCGCACTCGCCTGGTTCTGCGGGTCGCTACCGTTTGGCTATTGGGCAGGCCGGCTTAAGGGCATCGACATTCGCAAGCATGGCAGTGGGAACATCGGCGCCACCAATGTGATCCGCGTGCTCGGCAAGAAGATTGGCCTCCCCGTCTTTGTGCTGGATGCGCTCAAGGGCTTCGTCCCTGTATTCGTCGCCTCCTGGTGGATGCAGCATCGCGAAGGCACGGACATCAATACTGCCACCTTGGTCGCCGCACTTTGTGCCGCAGCCTCCGTGCTGGGTCACATGTTCACCTTCTGGCTCGGGTTCAAAGGCGGGAAAGGCGTGGCCACCACCGCAGGTGCCATGCTGGGACTCGCACCACTGGTCTTGCTGATTGCGATCATCGTGTGGGTGATCGCCTTCTACACCACACGCTATGTGGCTCTGGCATCCATTCTCGCAGGCTTCACACTGCCCACTGCCGCGGCGATCCTCATGACCATCAATGGCACGTGGAACTATGTGCTCCTCGCCTTTGGCATCGTGATCGCCGTCCTCGTGCTGGTGCGTCACCGGTCCAATATCTCCCGTATGCTCGCCGGCACGGAGAACCGCTTCGAGCGGAAAGAGAAAAAGAGTTGAGTGGCCGATGTGGATGGTAGTCCGCACATGTAGTGCACGGTTGTGTGGTGCCTGATGGTGCCTTGGGGGGATTACAAGGCACTACAGGCTCATGACGTCATGACCGCACACGGAGTGGGCGGACCACCTGGACTTACATCACATCTTCCGCACTGAACCGCGACTGCACACCGTGTAGCGCCGCCGTCTCGAAAAGCCAGAGCAATGGTTCGCGCCCCTTGCCCTCAGTACAGCCATCGATGAGGCAGAATGCGAGGAACAGATCCCAGTCGCGGATGTCTTTCAACAGTCGCGCAAACCTCTCTTCATCATAGGGCCCTCTCTCATCCACTTGCCGCCAGAGGGCAAAGGGCACATCGTGAAACTGCACGATGGCAAGCATGTCGACATCATTGCAGAACTCCGCAAGGAATGCGCAGGCGAGTGACGCATGGCTGCGCGGATCAAGGATGGACACCCCCTTCACGGCTTCCGCTTTGAAGGTGTCATGCGTGTGCACCAGCACCCGCAAGCGCCAGTACTCTTCCTCGGAGACACGCGATTTGAGCCGGGCCAAATTGCCTTCCACTTCGGCGATGTGGGCACGTACGGTGCCTTCCGGATGACCCGGCCTCGCCTTGCCCCAATCGAGATTTGCGAGGTAGCGGGGATCTTGGGTGATGGTTTCAAACAGTTGAACGTAATTGATCATGATAGGTGATGACCACGGCAGGGCCGGGCCTTGGGAAAAAGAAATGCGCGTCACTCCACTCTGGAGGAGCGCTGGGATGCGCCGCCTTTGCTTATGCAGGCAGCAACATCAGGAATTGTAGCACGGGGTCAGGATGAATGAGGGAAGCCTCAGCGTAGCACGGCGTGACACGCTTTCAAGTTTCTCGATGCAGAGTCACCCTCCTGCTCAGGGGATGCGCGTTCCTGGCGTGTCATGACGCCTGACACTTCTTGACGTTTTGTCGCTCCAGAACACAAAGGACTATTCCCTTCACGCCTGGTGCCTTTTTGCCAGAGTGGGCCTGAGACCACCGCTAACCAACCCGGGTTGGCGCAGCATTCCCCTTCCCCAAAATATCAATCACACAAATGCCGCAGGATCACCGTAGGGCATGCGGCTCGTCCCCGTGAGACGCTCGGACAGCAACCCGCTGGCGCGATCGATCAGCTCATTGCACGTAAATGGTTTCGCCAGGAAATGGGACGTGAATTCCCCAGCCGCGTTTGTCAGGGCACCCAAACCAAATCCGCTCATCATGATGACAGGGATACCTGACGTCTTGGGATGCTCCCGGAGACTCCGCAAAGCTCGGAGGCCATTCCCACGGGGCATCATGACATCCAGCACGATGAGTTGCGGATTTTCTGCAACCGCCAGATCCAGTACCGCACTCCCATTGGAGGCGAAAATGAGATGTTCGAAGCCGGCGGTCCGAAACATTTCACCGAGGAGTTCCCGCATAGCAGGTTCATCATCAGCCACAAGAATCTTCTTAGTGTGAATGGGATGGTCTAGATCAGCTAGTTTCATGGGAGGTATGGCGGTTTCGAATAAAGTGTAGTAATTATAAGAACTATAACAAGTCTTATGCTGTAAGGTATTGTTCAAATTTCGTCATAATTACATCCGGCTCCCGTGAGCGTCTCCATTCCACAAGATTCCGACGCCTGAGTCAAGACTCGAGTCCCTACGTAATTTATTCATATTCAACGAACAACATCACTTGGAAAAACGCCGGTCGACGCTTGTTTCCACACGCCAAACCCCGATGAAAATGGGGTTCGCCCGCCCGGTTTGTGCGTCCGCATTCCCAAGGAGGATTTTACGAGACCGCCATCGGATCGCGCAAATTCAGAGCAATTGGAAACCTTGTTGCAGATATTTCAGATGCCCCCACGTGGGTTAGCTCCATGGCTCTGCGATCAGTCCAGGGGAGAATGACGCCATGAAGGTTTCTTCCACGGGCGCAATCTCCAACCGAGCCAAACCCACCAGTCCACAAGGTGCCGAACTCGGTCCTCCAATCGCAAATGTATCGAGGATAATTTTCCCCATACCCCGAACGTCCAATCCCTGCAGCACGCAGGTGAAATTTGACCAGAACCCCCCAGCCAGGCGATGGACGGTAGATGATGCAGGGCTCAGGTGCTGGTAGCCATAGGCCCCCCCTTGCCTTGCGTTTCTTCAGAACGCAAGGGGCCACAGGCACCCTGAAGCACCCGGCTCAGCCTTCCACTCCGTTGGTACCAGCACGCGGACGGCGGCGGCGCAGGCAGAATGCGGCGAGGCCGAAGAACAGCAAGAAAGCCTTGCCAGGCTCCGGCACCACCACAAGCAAGCCGCTGGTGTTGAAGAGCGTCAGGTCGTAGGAAAGACCGGCGCCAAGCGTCGGCAGGGCGAGGTCACCAATCAAACCACCTTGGCGGGAATTCCCAGAGAGAGCCGCGCCATTGTTGAAGTCATTGATCAACACGCTGGTCCAGTCAAAGAGGTCCAGCACGTCGCCAAAGGCTGGCGTCCATCCTTCCACCACAATCTGCCCGCCCTTTCCAAGCGTCAGAGTGCCGCTGACAACGATGGAGTCATGATCGCCAATGGCTGCCCCGTTCCATCCGTTTTCCTGGGAGTTGAGGTAGGCGAGGAGAGTGCCATTGTCGATGTTGGTCTTGATGTTCAGCGCATCGTTGAGCGTGGACGAGGTGACCGTGAGCAGGGCGCGAGTCACAGGAGTGGCAGAGCCGGCCAGCGTGAGGTTCTGGAACGTGAGCGTGCCGTTCTGGTCGCCTGCGCTGCTGATGATATCGACCGTGGAGGATCCGGGCATCACCACGCCCACATTGCTCACTGCACCCTTGTTGCTGGTGATGACCACGGTGCCCGTGATATTTCCCTGACCGCTCACCACACCATCAATCTGGGCGCCACCCGTGACTGCGGTGGCATCAAAGGTCGCTCCGGATTTCACTTCAACCCAAGTTGCATCGGCGATGGAACCTGTCGCTCCCAAAGCCAGGGTTCCCTGGTCGACCTGAACCTTGCCCGTCTGGGTGTTCACTCCGTTGAAGGTCGTGGTACCAGCTCCCGTCTTCACAAAGGGTCCAGAACCACTGATCACACCATTGAAGACCGAGTTACCCGCTCCGCCGGCCGTCATACGCCCATTCAGCACCGTCTTGCCGCCCACCGTGAAGGTCTTGGAGGCATCCACCTCGATGAAGCCACCCGCCGCATTCACCAGCAGACCACGTGTGGCAGCCGTGGCGAACGTATCTGCAACATGCAGGATACCACCGGAGAAGGTGATGTTGTTCGCACCAGTCGCCTCTGAGGTCGGTGCGAGGCCAAGGGCAGCGTCATCAGACACCTTCACACGACCCGCCACCAGTTCCATGCCACCCCAATGGATATTGGCAGGAGCGATGCGGGTGCCGGCAGCAACCGCTTCCGTGGAAAGCAGGATGGTGGTGCCGCTGGTGATCGCAGCGATGGTGGTACCTGAAGGAATGCCCGGGCCGGAGACCGACATGCCGACGTACCAGCCAGCCGTGCTGGCGACCGTCACCGACTTGCTGCCTGCCGTAATGGTCGCAGCCTGTCCTCCGGAGCCAAGTGTGAACTCACCCGTACCCTGCTTCACGATGCGCACGCCTTGTGCGACCACACCAGTGTAGCTGAAGTCCGTGTTGTCCGCTCCCACATTGAAGTTGGTGGCAGTGGTGGCGCCGCTGGTGATGGTGCCCGTGGTGCCAGTGATGCTACCCGTGGTGGTGGTGAAGCCATTCAGGTCCAGCACCCCGTTTGCCTTCATCGTGACATTCTTGGTCGTCGGCAGCGCGTTGTTCACGCCCATCATGAGCACCCCACCCTCGATGATGGTGTTGTTGTAGGTGTTGTTGGCGTTGCTGAGCTGAATCACGTCCGTGCCCACCTTGGTGAGGTTGAAGGCACCTGTGATTTGGCCCTTGATATCCAGCAGGGCTCCCAGGAGGCGCGGGTTAAAGGGATCTGCCACATAGCCATTCTGCTTGCCCATGTCGTAGGCCAGCGTGCCGCTGAAGGGATAGATCTGGCCGAGATAGCTGTCTGCCTGAAGATTGACCGTGATGCCGGTATCCAGAGTACGGATGACGGCCAGGGCATCCAGGTCAGCGGCGAGATACCCCATGAGGGAGCCACCGTTGAGATTGATGGTCTGGGTACCAATTTGGCTCTGGTTGATCTGGAGGTGAACTCCCGCTCCAAGCGTGTAGCTCGCACCACCGCGCGCGCCATTCACCGACCAGCGTTCGATGGAACCATTGCGCTGGATCAGATTGGCCAGCGGATTGAAACCCGCAACGGCGATATCCAGGGCACCTCCATTGTCGACGATGAAGTTCACCGTCGAGGCCCCGAGAGAACCTGTGGCGTGCTCAGCGCGAACGGCACCCTCGTTCACCGTGAAGGTACGGGCACCCGTGAACGAACTTGAAATGTCACCCAGGTACATCACACCATCACCGATTTTGGTGATGCTGTAGAGACCCTGGTTGTTCAGGTTGTTGAAGCGGGCACCCACGGTCGAGCCCATGCCGAGAGTGGTGGTGCTGCCGAAGTTGTTGGCCTCAATCTTGAAGATGAAGTCATCATCAAGGGTGACGTTGCCAATGTTGCTGATGGTGCGGCTGTTCTCATTGGTAACCTGCAGGAAACCCGGCTGGAGACGCTTGGTAGTCCCCGTGGTGGTAAGCAGCACATTGCCAATCTGGATCTGGCGGTCGCTCGGGGCGAAGAAGCGCAGGTGACCGGCATCCACCACGGTAATGGTCCCATGACTGAAGGTCGAGAGCGTGGTGTCCCCGGAGAGGTTTTGACTGCCGTTCTGGGTGGCAAAGGAAACTGTCGGAAGACCCAGCGTATCCGAAGCCCCCTGGAATCCACCATTGAGAATGATCTGGTTGGTTCCATTGATGCCCGCGCCATACACCGTATCGAATTCCAAGGTGCCCTGATTGACGATCCACTTGCCCGCGAAGGAGCGCTGGTCCTGGGCGATGCGCACTGAGCCACCGCCAGACTTCACGAAGTCCGTCGCAGTGATCTGGCCATCCAGGTTCGTGACGCTCTGCACGGAATACACATAAGCCACACCCGGTGTGTTCGCGGTTCCGAACACCAAATTGGCGCGAATGGCGTTTTCGTTGTTGCTGGTATTGAGGATGAGACCTCCAGAGCGGATTTGAATAGTGGTGAAGGTGTTTGTAGCATCTTGCACCAAGGCAGTCGTGGTACCCGCACCACCGAATCGCAATGCGAGAATGTCCAGGTTGCTCGTGAGAGTCATCACGGCGTTCTGGCTGATGTCGAGAATCTCCGTCCCATTGTTCAGGAAGGGAGAGTTCGTGCCAAAAGTCACTGCGCCACCCGTAATGACTGTGATGCCACTGGCGGTGTTCGTCGCACCCGCACCAATCGTGCTTCCCGACGTGAGGCGCTGATAGGTGGTTCCAAACGTGGTTCCATTGGTGAACAACGTCTGCATTCCATTGGTCGAGCTGTAGCGCATCCACTGGTTGTCACTGGCGCTCACCAGGTAGGGGTTGAGCATCACCGCATCATTTGTCAGGGAGTAGTGACCCGTGCCACTTGGCGCCCCCCAGTTGCCATTTCCTGCGGTGCCGACTCCGGCCGTGACGATGAAGGTTTCAGCCCCCGCAACGTTCGAAACACGAGTTTGAGCCGCAGCACCAAGGTTGTTGGCGTTGTGGGTGAAGCGCACCATTCCATAGTTGGTCGCAATGCGGTTCAGGCTTGCTGCTTCGAGAAGTGCATTGCCGTTGGTGTTGTTGCGCACCACACGGATTTCATTCATGCGGTCAAAATTGATGGCGCCTACCAGCTCCATGTTATTCAAGCTGTTGCTGTTGTCCAAGCCCGAGACTTCGACCGTGGAGCCATTCATGTTGATGGCCGTCGTGTCACCCCACTTGCCGCCCTGAGCTTGAGTCAGCGTGTTTCCATTGTTGAAGTCGAATACCAATCGGGAACCGGGATGGAATACATAGACGTTGTCATTTGTGTCCACCGACGATCCAACAGCCGAACCCAAGCTTCCACGGAACTGAACGCGACCATAGACGTCCACTTGTCCCGTGCCGAAGGGAGTAATCGTGCCAGCCGAGGCGCCACCACCAACCGTGGTCTGCAGGCCATTCAGCGTGGGAGCGCCAGCGCGGTCACGTCCAATGGCCACCACGGTACCGCCGCCGTAGTTGTTGCTCGCGGCAATTTCCACGGCACCACGGCCGTTGACGGTCCATGGCTTGCCGACTTGCACGGCGGCATTAACGCCCGTCAGCAAGTTTGCGGTGCTCAGCGTGAGAGTACCGTCCCCACCGCCGAGGCGATAAACACCGGTGTTGGAAGCACCATAGAGAGTCGTGTCCGCAGCACCCGCACCGAGTGAAGCCAGATTGTAAGTGCCACTGATCTGACCACCGCCCAAGTACCAGTAGCCACCAAACACGTTGGCCATGTTGATGAGGGCGCCACCGTACGTGCCTTCCAGTCCAAGGTTGCCTCCATTCGTTCCAGTGCCTGCCCCACCCACGGCGCTGCCATCGGCATTGCCCGTGAAGATGCTCGCCGCATTCAGGTGATTGCTGAAGGCATCCGTGCCGGAGGTGCCTCGCAGCACAATGCCTGCCTGTGCCGTGCTGTTGGACATGAAGTACACCAACTGGTTCGGGTTGTACGTCGCGTTTCCATTGGCGCGGGCCACAATCCAGGCACCGGGCATGACGCGGATTTCACCCCCATTTGAGTAGGTGTCCGTGGCCGTCTCCGCACGAAGGCCGCCCTGATAGACGTTGATATCACCAGTGAACGTGTTGGCAGCAGTGCCGCGGTTGAAGGTGAGGTTGCCGAAGCCGGTCTTGTGGAGGTTGCCGCTTCCCGTAAACACGTTGGCTGCATTGGCGCTGCCGATGACCAAACCACCGCGAATCGTGGTGCCCTGATCATTGTTCACGAAGAAGTTGGCATTGTCATAGATGGCAAGGCCACCCATCCACTGCATGTTCGCGCTGTTTGCCGGGCTGTTGAAGGTGATGACGGCGCTGTTCTGCGTCTGGAAGATCGTGCTCACCGCACCCAGTCGCATCAACCGCGTGGCCCCTTGCACACTGAAAGTCGAGTTGCCACGGACGACGATGTGGTTGCCAGTGCCGGAGGCGTAGTTCAGCGTATCTGTGTTGGCGCCATTGATGAGCAGCGTGCCGCCGTTCACCTCCAGTGAGCCACTGCCCAGGAAGGTGGCTGTAGCGCTACCGGTGCCATTCAGTCGAAGCGTGCCCGCATTGAGATAGGTGCCACCGGAATAGGTGTTGCCGGCATTACTCAGCCAAAGCGGGCCACCACCGGTCTTCACCAGACTTGAGCTGCCCGAGACTACCCCTGCGAGGATGACGTCATGAACAATATTGGTGCCATTGTTGACATTGAAGTTGGTGGTCTTTGTGTTCAGCGCAATCGGACCAGAGATGGTGAGATCGTAGTCATTGCCATGGGTGAACTGGATGATGGTCCCCTCACTTCCAGCTCCCTGCACGGTCAGCCCACCGCCAATGGTCACCATCGAGGCAGAGCTGGTTCCGTTTGCGCGGTCCGTGCTGATTTCCACGTACGGAACCGCCTGGGTGGAAGTTCCGATGACAATGTTGCGTGAAGTGACCGTAGCGGTGCCTACCGTACGGAGTTCCAGTCGTGGCAGAACGTTGGCCGCATTGTTGTTGTTCGTGCCGAGCAACACGATGTTCGTGCCCGATCCGCCCGTGGGATTGACCGCACCCGAGTTCCAGAAATTGGTACCATCACCAGCGGAGTTATAGATGTTCAAGGTGCCGCCGTTGAGGACGATGTCACCGTTGATGGTATTGTTGCCGGACAAAACGACCTGCGAGCCTGACACACCATTGATCGAAAGCACGCCACCGGTCGTGATGTTGTTGCGGATCCACTGCTGGAACCCGCCAACCGCCCAGATGTAGGCATCTCCAGTGAAGGCAAACGTTCCAGCGGCAGCACTACCCTGGGTGGTACTCTGGAATCCAGTGAAGGTGGCGTTCGCACCGTTGTTGAAGATCACACCTCCGCTGCCAATGTTGAGGGTATAGGCGCCTCCAGAAGACATGCCTACTCCCGCGCGCAGGGCAAACACATTCGAAACACCCACCGAGGTCACCGCATTTGTCGTGAGGTCCACGAAATCTGTGGAGGTACCCGTGGTCCATGAGGCCGTGGTGCTGGTGACATTCGGGGCAACCGGAATGAAGCCCAGCCCGTGCGTGTAGGTGAGGAATGTGTTGCTGTTGCTGTAGAAGTAGCGAGGCGACACCATGGAAACTCCATTTGTCAGGGTTCCCACGCTAGCCGGTGCATTGGCCAGATTGGTGAAGACAAACCGGGTGTGAGCAGTGCCGGAGCCGCCGGTAGGTTGCGCCGTTCCCAAAGCAGCGCCGGTGATGCGCAGCGTGTCGCTGGCGCTGTTGAAGACAATGCCGGAGGAGCCAATTTCCAGGATAACGGCAGCATTGGTGTTTGGAGTGAGGACGATGTCCGACAGACCCAGAATCGTAAGGCCACCGATCACTTCGTGGGTATCGCGTTGGTTGAAGCTCCTCAAGTCAAGCGTGGACCCGGGAAGGATGAGCATCGCATTATCCTGGAACTTATTAGTGAGATTGGCCGGGTTGATGCCAGTGCCAGTGGAGGTGTCGGCAAGATAGTTGCCGGCGGTATTCACCTGGCTGGTGAAGCCGGAGATGTAGTCAAAGCTCAGGTAGGAACCAATGCGGAGCGTGATCGGCACCACATTAACGCCAGCGTCGTCGGTAGCCCGACCGGCTCCAATGAACTCCAGGCGGCCGTAGTTCTCAATGCCGCTGGTAGCGAGGTCGCCATAGACCCGCAGGATATTGGCTGGCGTCTGGCGATAGTTGGAGTTTTGCGGAGCTCCACGGAAAATCGTGGTGGCTCCGGTATAGTTTTGGTCAGCATCGAGAAGCACGATGGCATTGCTGTTGATGCTGTTGGTGGCTCCGAACTGTGCACCGCTCTGGCCAATCTGGAGGCGATTGTCGCCAGTGAGGGTATTGGTGCGGTTGAAGATCAAAGAACCGGCATTGGTTCCGTAGAATCGGTACATCTCACCAATACCAGCACCGAGCACCGGGTTGTCATAGACGGCGTCAGTCACGGCGGAGAGACCCCACGTACCACTACCGAGCTGCTGGAGATTGATCTCATTCGTCCAACGACCGACGTTGGTATTGTTGGTCGTAGGACCAAGGAGGAACGCCAGTGAGCCCCCGGTGGTCGAGCGAAGATTATAGCTGGAAAGCGCTGCGTCATGCATGACCTCCACCTGGGTCTGGTGGCCTCCCATGCCGGCAGACCGCACGAAGAGGAGCTGGCCTGCATTCAGGTTGGTCTCAGCAAGGCGAATGGTGTTGATGGCGTTGGCGTTGTTGAACGAGTTCATCCAGATATCACCCGTGCCCAGCTTCGCCGTGCTGTTGTAGGTGAATGTAGCGGCAGAAGGGGTTTCCTCGTAGCTGTTTGACCACTGGCCGCGCTGTCCAAACCGGATGCTGCCCAAGGAGGCCACCGTGCCACCCGCGAACGTGGTGTTTGCATTGACATTGAGGCCGGCACCGCCCTGCTTATTGAGGGTGTTGTAGTTCCCGCCGTCCGAGATATTGGCACCTGTACCGATGGCCAGGTCGCTGCCAATGTTCAGGTTGGCATTCTCTGTCATCGTGAGCACGCCGTCGACCTGGAGCACGATGGTGTTGCCGCTGCCGGTGGTCAGGGTGAAGCGGTTGACCGACACATTGTTGACGCTGACCGTCTTGTTGGTGTAGTTGGTCCCCCCCAGGAGACCGCCATCGGTGTTGATGGTGCCTGAAAGCACATTGTTGATGTTATAACCGGTGCGAAGGGTGTGAGCATTGCTCGACACATCTCCAGTGTTGTAGCGCAAGTCCAGGGTACCGCCCCGGATGTTGAAGGTAGTGCCACTTGCCAGGGCGCTCTGGGTCTGCACGGCGAAGGTATCGCCACTGGGCAAGACCATTGCCGCACCATCAGACGCATGAACCCTCAGGGTGCCCTGATCCACAAAGATGTTCGTGGGGGTGTCGTTCCCCAAGGAGCCCGTCAGCAGGTTGGTCAGTTCAAGAACTCCAGTACCGGTTTTCAACAACGTGGAATTTGCGTCGGCGACCAACTGTCCGGAGAATACGGTGCTGCTGTTGTCGTTTCCAACAATGAGCCTGTTGGCACCGATGTCGATCGTGCCTTGGCCGGCCAGTGAACCAATGATCTGGTCGTAGCCTGCGGTGCTCATGTCGAAGGTGGCGCCTGCGGCAATCTGCAGGCCGCTTGCCTGGTTTTTCAGGTTGATGGAGAACTGGCCAAGGATGTTGGCCGCCCCTGCCTGGAGGGTGCCGCCCGCCACCGTGGTAAGGCCGGTGTAACGATTGGCCCCGCTCAGAATCAATGTACCGTCACCCGACTTCGTCAGGCCGGTGTTGGTGAGTGTCGCAGCGGAGTTGGTGCTGTCGATGCTGGCGATGCGTGCGGAGATCGTGGAGGTGTTCCCACCGCCGACGAAGACATTCATTTCCGAGCTGCCCATGTGCAGTTCGCTGTTGCCAGTGCCAGTGATGTCCGCGCCACTGTTCAAGATCAGGCCGCTGACCAGATTGGTAGTGACAGCCTGGTCACCGATGTTCACCCTAAAGCCACCTAGGTCGATGTCGCCGAACGTGAGCAGGGAGTAAACATCCTTCGAGCCCGTGAGCGTGGTATTCGGGTTGTTGGCAAACACCGTGGTTGAGATGGTAGAAAGGGTAGCGAAATCGCCCTGGGTAATACCGGCGGCGTAGGTCGCCCCCACTATGTTGCCGGCGATCACGGACATAAAGTTGCCCGCGGTGTCGGTGCCGCTGCTTTGCAGGATGATGTAAGGTGCTATGATACCATTGCCAAAGTTGGCCCCGGACGGTGCGTTGGTAATTCTAAGGACCTCCCCCCCGCCGAAATCGCCGACTTGTGGGACAACCACCAACGTGCCGCGTCCCGAGCGTGCGCCCAGCGAGCCAACCGTGAACTCCGTGGCGCCCCCCGCCGTGGCATCAATAACCAAGCGTCCCCCGTAGTTATTGCCTCCAACCACCAGCGATCCCGTATGCGTTGTGGCCGTGGCGGAGGCGAGGCCGGTAAGCTTGAGAGTTCCACCACCAATCACAAAATTGTTCTGGGCGTGGCCAAAGGGAGAGCCTGAAGCTTGCGCCACACCCTCAAAAATACCGCGTTGCACGGTATTGGTTACTGCCGCGGCCGAGCCGTAGGTATTGACGTTGTTGAACACCACTCTGCCACTGCCTATTTTCTGGATGCTATTCACACCCGCATTACCCTGGCTGATGATCCCGGAGAAGGTGGTGGTACCCGCAGCGTCGAAGTTAGCAAGGAATGGGGTCACCGTAAGTCCTCCGACTGCAGCGAGATTGAAGTTGCCACTGAACGTGGAGTTTCCGCTGAGACCGCCGATGACGTTGGTATTGACCGCACCTGTCGTGATGGACAGCGCATTGCTCACCGTGATGCCTGAGCCCAAGAGGAGCGATCCGGAACCACCGGTGAAGGAGATGCCTCCCGTACCGGCTGCGCTGTTATTCGTAAGCAGCAAAGTCCCGATTTGTGCCTGCAAGCCACCCTGGAAGGTGTTGGCTCCCGAGAGTTCCAGCACGCCACGACCGGTCTTGATGATGGCAGAACTGGTGTTCCCGCCACCGATGACGCCGCTTTGATTGTAGTATCCGGCCTGAATATCGTAGCTGAGATTGAATCCGTTCGCCAGAGTGACAGCTCCCGTGCCATTCACCGTGGTGTTGTCAAAGGCGCGCACAGAGAGGACGCGAGATGCGACCGTGGGATTGATGGCGCTGCCAAAGGTAACCGTGGAAGAAGCGGCTCCACTGTTATTCAGATTTCCGAACACCAGCGTCAAGTTGCCCCCGCTCAGGGCCACGGGGCCGAGATTGAGTGAGTAGGCGTTGGCATTCGAGCGCGCCATCACCGTCGTTGCGGTCGTGACAGTGGTGGCAGGTGCGGTGAAATTGGATGGATTGGTCAGCACAAGGGAGCCACCGTTCAGTTCCAACGTTCCCCCAAGTGTGGTGCTGTCGGGAGTGTCAAAGATCAGAGTGCCCGCTCCTGCCTTCTGCAGGCCAGCAGCAACGCTTACTGCGCCCGTGATGCGCGCGAAATTCCCGCTCACATTGATGATCGCCTGGTTGGCACCAGTCGTGGTGAGACTGGAGAACAGCATGCCGCCGTTGTTCACCCCACCATCGGCAATGGCCAGGGTAACGGCTCCTGCGGTGGCATCCATGCTCAGCGCGCCAAATTGCACGAACTGGTTGCTGAAGTTACCCGTGCCGCTGTCATGCCGCAGCGTGCCGCCACCCACGCCGACATTGATGTTCTTGGTGGCAAAGCTGTCGTTGATGTGTTCGTCATCAAATCCGGCCAGACCGCTTTCATTCAGGATGCGGAGTGTGCCTCCACGGAAGGTGATGTTCGTTCCGGTGCCCAGGTACGAACCCTCTGCGACGTTGAGGATGCCACCCGCACCGATGCTCACCGTGCCTGAGAAACCGTCCTGGTCGCCCGTCATCCAGACCACGGAGTTGTTTCCGATATTGGAGAGAGCAGCGTTGTCCTCCGCGCCGATGTACAAAATACCGGAACCGGAAAGCACGTTTTCATTCACCCTGAGCGTGCCTGCCAAGTTGTTGGCAGCTGCGCCGGCGTCGAGACCACCGCCGAGGCGGTAGTTTCCACCAAACCCTGCGCTAATTGGTCCCGCAATCGTGCCGCCAGCGGCCGATGCACCAATCCATACGCGCACGTTACCAGCGGCGGCATTCGTACCGCCCACCCCTCCGATGAGATCCTGATTCAGCGTCAGGCCATCCAGCGAAATGAGGAACTTGCCTCCCGCGGTGTTGGCGAGGCGGATGTTCATGATGCCTGTCCCCGTGGTGCTGAAGCCCAGCATGCGGTTGCTGTTGCTGTTGCCACTAAAGCCGGTGCCCAAAGACAGTGACTGCGTTCCTGTAGTGTGAACGGGAAGGTTGAAATTGAGGACCTGGTTTGACCCGAGATTCGAAGGTCCATCCAGCTTGATTCCGCTGTCGGCGGTTACTGTAGAACTGAACGAGATATCGTTGCCAACGACGTTGGCGCCCGCCACACCATTGCCCTTCAGGTGGATGTAGCCGTCATTGATGACCGTGCCACCCATGTAGTTGTTGTTGGCATTGGTAAAGATCGCAATGCCATTGCCGGCTTTGGTGTATCCACCATTGGTGATGACTCCGGCGAACTCCGTGAATACTCCATTGCCGTCACTGGTGACGGTGCGCGTGGTGCCGCCCAAATCGATGGTACCAGAGAGAATCAGCGGATGGCCGTGCACCGCGCCGCCGATGGTGGAGTTGGCCGTCAGCAGAACATCATTGGAAATCGCGCCACGAAATCCAAAGCCAGTTTCCAGGCCGCCGCCGTTCATCACAATCTTGGCGCTGCCCAATGCTCCAGCACTGCCCACGGTGAGGAACCCAGAGTCCACCTGAATGCGATCCGTCGCGGCAAAGGTATTGTTGCCCATGAGCGCCACACGACCCGTGCCGGCAGAACTGGCGTGCGCGATACGAAGGCTGCCACCCGAAATATTCCCCATGATTTGAGCCGTCGCGCCCGTGCTGACCGTGCTGGCGGCAACGATGGAAGCAATGCCCCCCGTGGGTGCATTGAGAGTGATGTTTCCCGTCAGGATATGGCGCCCGGTGCCGGTGGCGTCACCGAGGGTCAGGGTGTCGTAGATGGTGATGTTGTTCTGGATGACCAGGGCAGTGGCGCCCGTGCTGGCGAGCGTGCCATTCACGACGGAGATGTTGTTGGACGAAGGCAGGCTCAGCGAGGTGCCGTTCAGGCCGGGAGTGAGGCGGATGGTGCCCTGGTTGAGGTAAACGCCGCCAGTGAAACTGTTGGTTCCAGTGAGATTGAGCACACCAATGCCGGATTTCACCAGGGAGAGGGCTCCGGTGCCGTTGTTGGTGATGTTCGAACTAATGGTCAGCGGATTTGCTGCCGGGGAGTTGATGGTGACAATCAACTCGGCTGGCGAATCAGCTGCGGCGCCCGCCACCAACGTGCCTCCCGTAATGCTGCCACTTTGACTTCCGCTCACGAGGATGCCGCCGCTTCCCACGCGAAGGGTATTCCCTGTTCCAATGTTCAGTGTCGCCGGGGCGGCGTTCTGCTGAATATTGACGGAGTTTACCGTGCGGCTGACGGACATGTTCGCCGTGCCTGTGGTCAACTTGAGGTTTTCATCCGAACTCCAGTTGATGTCTGAGGTGCTCGTCTCATAATCCGCCGCCTGCATGGCGCGCACGGAGCCTGCCGTGGCGCCGGTGTCATAAATGGCGAATTCATTGCCAGCGATGGCCCATCCGCCGATGAAGTAGCGATTGGCAATGGGCGCGCCGTTGAGAGAGACCGCCGGGAGCGTGGTCGGGGCCGCGCCGTTGACATTGGTCAACACCAGGCGGTTCAGGGCGTCATTGCCCACGTTTGTACCGGTGAAGTTGACCGTGGCGCCGGCGGACCGCGTCAAGTTGTCGATGGTAAGGGTCGAAGTGCCGATGCCTACAGCCACGTCGGTGAGGATGGTGTTGGCACCGCGGTTGAGGCTTACGGTTCCCAATGCTTCCGCATAGACCAGGTCTGCAGTGGCGCCGTTGTCGAAATCGAGGATGGCTCCATTCATGGTGATGGTCGCAGCATCATTCACCCTGGTGGAGCTGTTCGCGGTGGCATCACCATTGGCGATCCTGAATGACGCTCCACTATGAATGGTGATGGAACTCACCGCAGCCAGCACCTCGCCATTGCCAGCGGATGCAGCGGTACCGGCCGCGAACAGGCCCTGCACGATCGAGAGGTTGCCACTCCAAGTGGAGGTGTGATTGCCCTGAATAAATACCGATCCAATGCCCACTTTAATCAAGTCGCCAGAACCCGAAAGTGCGCTCTGTGCGAGAGTCGTTCCAGCACCGATCTGGAAGATCTGATTCTGCATGATGTCGAGGGTAGACGTGGTCCCTGCTGTGAGAGTGACACCACGATTCGCAGCCAACGGGGTCTGGACCGTCGCATTGATGGCCAAGGTGCCGCCCGACAGCGTGAGGAAGCTCGCATTGAACGCTACGGGTGCCGTGCCAAACACGTTCTCATTCGTGGCTGCCGTCATGTTGAACTGAAGGACGCCGTTATTGATTGTCCAGCCGGTGACGGTGGTATTCGCCGTGGTTCCGGAGCCGATGGAAAGACGGCCATTGCCTTCTTTGATGAAAGAGCCGTTGGAGATGACGCCGGTAATGGCGTCGGCATTGGCGTTGATCAGCGTGGTCGGCATGCTGTTGTTCACCGTGATGGTGCGGGCGCCGCCTCCCAGGTTGAACGTGCCGCTGATGGTAGTCAGACCGTCGTAGCTCCCAGTCAGGGCATTGCCACCGATTGTCAGATTTCCATTAAGCGTGAAACCATTGCTCAAGGTACGCGCCGTGTCTGACGCCAGGGTGACACCGCCAGCACCCACGGTCACGGTGCTTGTGCCCAGCGCAGCATTGGCTCCCGCGACGACCGTGATGCCACCGCTGAGATTGGTGCCCCCCGCATAGGTATTCGCCCCGCGAAGGTGCAGTGTGCCGGGGCTGGACAGCACGAGGCCACCATTGGAGACCACACCGGTGATGAACTGGTTCCCCACCGCAGTGATGGTCCTGTTCGCTCCACCCAGGTTCACCGTGCCACCCAGCATGACGGAGCCGGTTCCCGACGCCCCGAGGGTGAAGTTTCCACCGACTGTGATGGCGTTGCTCAGGGTACGGGTCGCCGCGGAATCCGACTGGAGCACCACAGGTCCCACCGAATTGATGGTGACCGTGCCCCTCCCAAGGGGGCCAGAAGTGATGGTGGAACCGGCCAGGCCGCCCACGGTGCTGGAACCCAACAAAATCGTGCCGGCACTCAGCGTCGTATTCCCCGTGTAAGTATTGGCGCCTGAAACAAAGAGACTGCCGTTGCCGGTCTTGGTGAGTCCGCCAGCGCCGGAGATAACCCCCGTCAGGTCCAGACGTCCCGCGGCAATCGAGAGCCCCAAGGAGTCCGCAAGGGTGATGTTGGCGCTGATCGTGTCCGTGGAAACCGAAGTCAGAGCCTTGTTCAACTGCGCGGCCACGCCGCCGTTGTTGAAGATGAGGGAACCGCCCTCGCCGCCAGCAATGGTGATGCCATGGCTGCCATCCACATCGCCCAGATTCAGGATGCCTAGCGTGGTAGGCGCGTTCAGCAGAATGACTTGGTTGCCCAGAATATCGATGTTGATGTTGGCTGTGTCTCCCGAAGCATTCGGGATGGAGTTCAAAATGAATGGGCTGGCGTCCGTCCCAAGACCTGTCACACCCCAAACGGGAATGCGCGGGAAATTGGCGTCACCATAGTTGGTGTCATACCAGTAGTAGGTGCCGCTGGCAGTGGGTGTCCAGGTGCCGGTAGCGGCCTCCGACGGTGGTGCCAACTGCAGGAATGTCGCCAAGGCAATCAGGAGGCCTAATGCGAAAAATGACCGGCTGGAGTGGTTCATACGGGAAATGGACGGGCAGGTGTGTGCGTGAAAAAAACTCGCAGAGCGAGAAAAGCGCGCCCGAATCGGGCGCGCTGTGCAAGCGGCAGGCCTCAGTGGCCGCCTCAGCATGGGAGAAATGGGAGCAAAGGATTCAGTGCGGATGCTACAAACACCAATTTCAGCAGAATCTTGGTTTCTGTCCAAGCAAATTGCTTAGACAACGGTAAGTACTTTGCATGTATGCTGTTTGCACGAATGCAAGCATCTGAGCATTCAAGTTTTGCCGGTAGAATTGCGGTTCTTTCTCGATACCAATTCCACCCGACCCGAACCATAACATACTCACTATAAATCCATTCGACGCCAAGACGCCCCCGCAGAACGGAGCCACTCCACAAATTTTCTCGCTTAAGATTATCCCCTAGATTTCTGTAATTACGTTATACAACAAATCCTAGGGAGAGGTACTGAATACCCACTATAATCGCGGTTATGGCAATTCTAAACGGCCCCATTAAGACGTCATGAAAACTTCCTCCGACCGCGCCAAAAGGGCAAATCAGTTGCAATAAAAGTGCATATTTCCTCCATTCTTCACCCTAACTTAGGGAAAAGAATGCCATCAAATCCATCAAATAATGGGACGTCAAATGGGCCATGCGCGGTCCGGCCGTCGCTTCCCCGTGGTGCTTTGTTGAGCTGATCCACCAAGCCTGAGCCTCGGTTTTAGAATGCATCCGCATGGGCGTTCCGTAACCCCCATCCACATGCAAGGAACTCGAGGGTCCCATTTTTCCGATGCAATAGCATATGTGTGAGGCCATAATAGGAGACCCGGCTCGAGCCACTTCTCCACCAGTGATCCCCATTGCATCAGGGAACCACGCTGTCGCATGCTGCGGCGCGGGCAGGCTGCTCGCTCCCTGCACATGCACCTGCACATGCCCCTGACAGCGATGCTCTCTGCGAGAAACGAAATCCTTGCGGCACGATGGCCCATTCTGGATGATGCATGGTAGCCGGTGATTCACTTCAAGACATCCCCCACCAATCCCGCCATGAAAAAAGCATTGATCAGCGGTATCACCGGTCAGGATGGATCCTACCTGCTCGAGCATCTGCTTGCGGAAGGGTATGAAGTGCATGGCATCGTGCGGAGGGCGAGTTCCTTCAACCGCTCACGCATTGAGCATCTGAGGACCAACCCGGACGTCTACGATCGGCTGCTCTTCCTCCATTACTCGGACCTCACCGATGGCACCTCACTCAGACGCATCTTCAAAAAGGTCCAACCCCGCGAGTTTTATCATCTCGCGGGCCAGAGCCACGTGGGCTTGAGCTTTGAAATTCCGGAGTCCACTTGCGAGGAGGCTGGCATGGCCATGCTCACCATCCTGGAGATTTGCCGGGACATGGACAATCCCCCGCGCATCTTCCACGCCGCATCTTCAGAAGTCTTCGGCTCCTCCTCGAAGACGACCGAGCATGATGAAAACTCCCCCTTCCGTCCGGTGACTCCATATGGCTGTGCCAAGGCATTCGCGGCCAATCTCTGCCGCGTCTATCGCGACTCCTACGGATTGTTCATCTCGAATGGCATCATGTTCAATCACGAGTCTCCGCGCAGAGGCGAGAACTTCGTGACCAAAAAAATCGCCGCCAGCGCGGGTCGCATTGCGGCAGGCTCTCAGGAGGTGCTGGAGCTCGGCAGTCTCGATACCACGCGCGACTGGGGTTACGCACCGGAGTTCGTACGTGCCATGCGCACGATGTTGAATCAGGCCAAGCCAGACGACTTCGTGCTTGGCACCGGCACCTCCATGTCGGTGCGCGAGTTTGCCATCGAGGTTTTCTCTGCACTCGGCATGAAGATTGCCTTTGAAGGCAGGGGTCTGCAGGAGTGCGCTCGCGATGTGCTTACGGGACGCACGGTCATCACCGTACACCCTCGCTTCTATCGTAGCTTCGACCCGAGCTGCCTGCAGGCCGGCATTGCCAAGGCCCGCTCCGTGCTCGGTTGGAATCCCACTGTCACTGGACGCAGCCTCGCTGAACTCATGGCACTGGCGGAGTACAAGGCAGACATGCAAGCCTCCTATCAGACGACAACTGCTGAGGAGGACGGTGGTGAGCACCAGAGCCGTCGCCACGTCCCCTCCACGAAAGGCAGCACGTTCCAAAAGCCCAAGTCATCCAACATCACTGATGGTGATCCCACGCCGCATCCCTTCCTCGAGAAAGCAGGATCCGGAGTGTAACGACGACTGTGCGGCACCTTTTTGCAGCCTGCAGGTCAGTGAAAGTGATCATGCAGACCCTGCCGCCATCCTTCCAGTACTTCACCTTTTTCCCAGGCCCCTAAAGCCGACCGCTCCACACAATCATGAAGAAGAGCAGGAGGAATAGCGCGCCAAGCGCATACTTCACGGTGGCGGTGTGGGTCTTTTGGAAGCGGATGAGCGCCTCACTGCGCATGCCTCTCCATGCGAGGATGAAGATGACCACCAGCGGCACAATGAACGCCACGTTGTAGAGCAGGAGGAAGCCGGTTGCGCTCGCGATGCCAGTCTTCATGGCATAGACAATCGTGGGCAGATACACCTGGCCCGTGCAGGCGAGTTCCAGCGCAGCGATGATGATGCCCGAAACGAAGGCGGCGATCACAAAGTGGCTGCTCTTCGCCCCGGTGCGAATGACCCCCCGGATGCCGGTCTTCAAGAATCCGGGAAGCTGCAGCGCCATGTCCTGCAGCCGTCCCTCACGCGCGAGTCGTGCATCACGAATGCTCAGATATGCAATCACCAGGCAGGCGATGGCCAGCGCCCAATTCAGCAGCATCGCCGCTGTGCGGAAGGCCTCGATGCGCGAGACGACTTCCACCAGACCAAGCCCCAGCACAAAGTAGGAGATAAAAACGCCCGCGATGAAAGCCACACCCACCGCGAGAATGCCACGCGGGCTGCGCCGGGTGACCTGCATATAACTGAGGAAAAAGATGATGGTGGCAAACGCACAGGGGTTGATGCCATCCAGCAGTCCGGCCATGAAGACGCCCATCAGTTGCAGGCCTTCAAACCGTTGCTGCACCACCTCCTTCGCAGCGGCGATTTCCTCCTTCTGCGTCTGGAACCACATCGCCGAATCACCGGCGCGCAGAGTGTCCTGAATGAGGTTCTCCATCGCGAAGCGATTCAAGTCCGACTTGATGAGCACGCCCTCCTGAAAGAAAACCGCAGGAGACACCTGTCGCTTGTCCGGCGGCACGGCAAAGCGCCGGCTCAGGGCCTCATTAAGCAGTACGGCCTGGGTGTCGCGAATGTTGTGCTCCTGCACCTTGAGCCCGGTGAAACGTCGCTTCAGGGCCGCCAGATCACGCCGCACTGTTTCGCAATCCGGACAGCCAGGATTGTAGAAGAACACAGCATTCACCTCCGCTGTGAGCGGGATCTCATAGAGCGGCTCCGCCTCCGAACCCGGTGCCGGAGTGACAAACTGTGGCGCAGGCACGAGCGCCGTGGCGGGGCCGGAGGATTCTGCATACGCCGCGAAATCCATCCCCATGTCCTTCCCATCGCTTCCTCCGATGCCGAAATGCTTCTCAATAGCTGGCACCTTGTTCGCCTGAATGTACTTCCACTCCACACGCTCCAGCAACGGACGGAGGGCTGGCCCCAGGGATTTGTAGTTGGTTTCCACAAAGTCCGCCAGCCTGTGCGACCATGTTTCACGATCTGGAGAACGATCCAGCAGGGCGCACAGTGCCTCCACGTCCACCTCCTGCCGGTTTACCAAGAGCGCGAGCCACGCACAGAGTTGCACACGCTCTTCCGAGTCACGTGTCAGCATGCGCAGGAGCTCGATGGTTTCGGGCTTTAAGGCAGATGAGCCACCGGAACTTCCAAACCTTCCGGAGCTGCGATTGAAGTCATAGTCGGACTCATACAGCTCATCCTTCACTTCCGTATTGTCATCGAAGTGATGCTTCCACGCCTTGAGCGCTTTCCCATAGCTGGCTGCGCCTGCTTCACGCACCCACGCGGAGGAATCGGCGGCGATGGCCGGGAACATTTCCTCGGACACCTTGGAATCGACCCTCCCCAGTGTGAGCACCGCCGCACGACGCACCCAGTAGTAGGGAGACTTGGCAAGCTTCGCTACCAGTTCCCTATCAGAAACCGTCACGGACTGTCGCAGGATGATCAGTCCCAGGATCTGCAGAGGCGGATTCTTATCCACAGCAACCATCTGCCGCGCAGACTCCAGCATCAGCTTCTTTGTATTATCATCGCGAGCCAGGCTCTCGATGGAGTAGCCATAAGCCTCTGCGGGAGTCAGCAAGGTCTTCGGCTGCATCAACTGCATGAGCCCAAACCGGATCACCGCAGTGCGCTTCTCGTCCTCCAGCGCGGATCGCATGGCGCGCTGCCGCACCTCGCGCGACGGATCATTGAACAACGCCTGCCAGGTGGGGAGGTACGCCGGAGATGGATTGCGATCCAGAGCATCCGCCAGTTCTGCGCGATCCTGCACATCCAGTTTCGAAAGCACCGGCTCATAGTGCCTCACAGCCCAGTCGCTGCCAGCGATGACGAGCGTGAGCGCCGCCTGGCGGGCCACACGGGAGGCCTCTCCCGTACCTGAGAGATCCGCAGAACCAGCGAGGTGATTCAGAGCGTCTTCAATCAGTTCTCCAGTCACCGGTGCACTGGGTCGCTGCGTTGCCGTCGCAGCCACATCGCCTGAAGGCTTCTTCGGAGTGAAGGCGTTCGCCAGGGAATCAACCAGCCCCTTCGGCTTGCCTGGAGGGACATCTCCCGCAGCGGGAGCCACCGGAGGTGTTGTGGCTGCTGCTTCTCCACCAGGAATGAAAGCCCGCATGAGCTGCTTCTCCAGACTGTCCACCTTGGGCACTGGGGATGGCGCGGGGGCTTGTGGTTGCTCGAACTGGAAGTTCTTGAGCGCTGCTTCCCACTCGCGATTGCCGCTTGCCGGTGCGGACCATCGCACATTGTCCAGCACCGCATCGCGTTTGGCCGCGTTCTTGCCCAACAAAGCCATGACCAGGACGGGCTTCACCTCCTTCGATGAACTGGAGAATTTCGCGAGCGTTCGCAACGCGGTGCAAGAAACATCGAGATCCGTATGCGCAGCGAACTTCAGCAGCACCTTCTGTTCGGCATTGCCATTGTCCAGCGTGGCAAGCGCCGAAACCAGAATGTCTGGTGGCAGATCTCCCAGGGAGTCCAGCAACTCCGGCGGCACTGCCTTCTTCATTTGCCCGAAAGCTTTGAAGATGATCGCCTTCAAATCATCATGCTTTTCGAACGCGTCCACCAAGCGCTGGGTCACATCCACTCCGTCTGAAGGGGAGCTACGGCCACGCGGCGGAAAGGAACCGTACCCACCGGAATCACCCGCGACCGAGGCCAGCGCCATCACCGCGGCAGCGCGCACGAAGCTGTCATCATCATCGATCAATTCGGCGATCTGTCTCTCCAGCCCACCCAGTCGGATTTTGGTGATGCATTGCAGCGCGGCAGCGCGCACACGCCAGGCACTGTGCTGGAGGCAGCCCTCAATTTGTACTTTCGCTGAATGTGCCTGGGAGCCGAGAAGACTGAGCGACTGCAAGGTCGTCGCCACCATGTCTTCATCGTCCGAGGTCAGATAAGGCGTCAACGTTCGTACCGAAGTGGAACTTTCGATTTTGCCGAGGGCGCGGATCGCCGCATGAATCACATTGGCATCCTTTTCCCCTTTCAAATGCTGCTCCGCCAGGGGAATGGTGCCCGCCTTGCCGATGGAAAGGAGGACATCCATGGCGCGCTCACGCACCAGAGCATCCGGATCACGAAGCAATTCCCCCACCATGGGCAGCACGGTTTTGGGCGCGGAAGAAATGAGATCAAGTCCCTCCACGCGTTGATCCCTGGTGCCGATGGCCAGATTCCGCGCCACCAATCTCGCATCACGCACGCCTGCGAGATCGAGCAGCAGGCGGTATTGCGCCTCTTTCAGGCGGCCGCGCATGCCCTCCAGCAGACTGGACTGCGTGGTGAGAAAAGTTTCGATGAAGCCTATGGCCTGATGCGAGAAAGGCTTGAGTTTCGCCATGGCGCGCTCCGCTGGCGCCGGCTCCCCCGACATGATATCGCGCAGATATCCCTGCATCATCTCCGTAGAGAGCGTCGTGGCTCCACTAGTGCCGGGCAGTGCCTTGCCACCGCCGTCCGCCCAGGCAGACCAGCGTGCGAGGGATTCCTTTCTCTGCTCAGGATCCGCCTCCCACGGGTCAAACTCGAGATCGTGTCCCGTGTAGTCCTCCAGCACTTCCAAAGCTCCGAGGCGCACAGTGAGATCATGATGTGCAAGCATGTCCACCCACGGACGCGCAGGGAAGGGTTCCGCTTTGCGCAGCTGCTCCATCACCACGCTGCGGATGCTGGGGTCTCCCATCACACGCGCCACTTCCACCCAATCCGCCGGCAGCACATTCGCGAGCTGACCATCGGCGATGTACTTGAGCGAATCCTCCACAGGCTTCACCCGTGCTGCCCCTTCGCTTGCCGGAGGCACTGCCGGCACGGCGGGAGAAGCACCAGTCGCGGGGCTCTGCGCATGCACATGGCTGCTTCCGAAAAGACAGACCACGGCCGCCAGCAGCAGTGCGGATGTCATCGGAGCGGAGCAAGGCTTCTGGAGAAGCCTCCTACGTTCGCCACCCTTGGAGGTGTATCTGCTGCTCACCTCAGTGGAGCAGCGCATAGGCGAGGATGTTGACGTTGAGTTGCAGGCTGTTCGTGATCTCATTGCCCCCGCAGCAGCAGCAGCCCGGCGCATTCGCGGTGTTGTTGAGCCCATCGGCTGAGTACACCACCACGAGCTTTCCATTGTGCTCGATGCCTTCGAGGTGGCCATTCCCCTCAGACTTTTTCAGCCCCAGATCACTCACTTTGTACACGGTGCGGAAGATGGCGTGATCCAGCGGCAGCTTCTTGAGTGCCTCCGCGCCAAAGATGGTCTTCATCTCGCGGCGGAAGGCGCGATCCCATTCCTTGTTGGAGCAACCGGCCGAGGCCAGCAGGAAGCCCCCGCTGGTGAGATACTTCTTCATGTTCTCACGTTCCTTGGGCGCGAGCGTGTAGTCACCCTCCCCCGTCATGATGGCGAAGGGAAAGAGAAAGAGCTCCTCCCCGGAGAGTTTCACGGCCTTGAATCTGCGATCCGTGGCGATGCTGGTCTCCTTCTGCGCGGTGCTCAGGAATTCATCGCTGAAGCACGTCGAGGTCTTTCCCGCGGCATAGATGAGATTGCCGCACTGGACAATGCCTTCCTTGGCACTCGAGCTGGGTACGGGAGCCAGGGCAGCCACGATCGCCATGGCACTGCTGATGAGAAATGCCGGTTTCATGGGGCGCTCTCCTTGGTTTTGGGTTCGTCTGAGAAATAAGATTTCACGGCCTCGCGATATTTCGGCGGCACGTCCTCCGGTCGCCAGGCGCGTCCACCAGCCTGGGTAGAAGTGGCAGAGGGCAGATGGTTCTGATCCGCAGCCTTCGGACTTTCATCGGACGCATGGGTCTGGCGGGCTTCGTTCCCCTTCCCTCCACGACTGCTCGGCGGCTGGCGCAGGTTCACTCGTGGAGGACCGATGATGGGCACCTCAAGCTGCATGCCTTCCATTGCGGAGCCGCTTCCGCCAACTGCGCCAAGACCACCCGCACCACCGGAGCCGGGCGAGTTTCCCTGACGACCACCTTGCGCACGACCGCGTAACGCAGCGAGCATCTGGGCCATCGCCTGCTCTGCCATGCCCTGACCATTGCAGAAGCCGGGCTGCGATCCCTGGCAGGTCTTGCAGAAGTCGTCATTCGAGGAGCCGAGAATCTGGTCCAGATTCGCGCGGGCCAGCACGGAATCCGCAGCGGCGCCAGTGAGCTTGCCCTGCCCAGCCTTGCTGGTGGCATCCGACATCTGCTTGGGCACCTGCAGGAGATCGATCTGATCCAGCACACGTTCGGCACCTTGCTTCAGGTTTTCATATCCTTCCGGAAGTTTTTCCAGGCGCCCGGGAAGCTGTTCCTGCACGCGCTTGATGCGCTCGTGATTCGCAGCCTGTTGCGCGCGCAGTCCGGGGAGCTTGTGCCGGTTGGTATCCTTTCCGAGCGCAACCTCCTCCGCCAGGCGTGAAAGAGCTTCGCTCACCTCCCGCTGTTCATCTCGCGCTGCCTGCAGTTCCGCAGCCATCTCCAGCACACCACCGACGGCGGCGAGGTCATTCGCTTCCTGTTCCTGCTGCGCGAGCTGCTCCGCCCCTTGCTGCAGACGCTCGCCAAGTTTCTTCGCCAGGGCCTGTGCCTTCGCGGGATCACTCCAGTCATTGGAATTTTGCAACTCGTCCGCATTCTTCTCCAGCTCTTCCTTCAGGCCACCAGCGAGTTCGCTGAGTTCCTTGTCCGTGGCGAAGGCGGGGAACTCTTTGGCAAACGCCTCAAACCATTCCGCGGCCTCACGCTGCGCCTTCTCCGCCTCCTTGCGGGCTTCATCCAGCTTGTCCTTATCACCAGCCTTCGCGGCCTCTGCGACCTTTTCCAGGGACTTCTGCGCCGCTTCCAGCTTCTCACGCAGGGCGCGGTAGCGCTCCACAAACTCCGCCAGCGTGGTGCGCAGGCGGACCTGCTCGCCATATTCCTCCTCGGAAATGATCTTCACGCGTGCGGGAGGAGAGCTTCCCACACCGAGGAGACTGGGATTGCGATCGCGTGCCTCGAGCATGAACTCCAGAGTCTCGCCGGGGCGCACACCCAGTGTGGGCAACTTCACTTCGCGGGTGATGTTGAGATTCTTTTCTCCGGGACCTTCCGTCAGCGATCGGGTGCGATCGCGGAACCCATCCGCAGCGCGCACAAGGTCCACACGCTCCAGGCCAAAGTCCTCCTCCACCTCCCAGGCAAGCGTGACCGCACTCTGCGGTGTGGCAAAGGCGACCGGTCCGGGAGAAGTCAGCTCCACCTTCGGCTTTTCATCCGGCAGCAGACGCTGGGCGATGAGCACGGGATCCTGCATCTGGCCACCACGCACGTCCCGCAGATTGAGCGTCCACACGCAGTCCGCCTCGATGTTCCAGCGGAACTCCACTTCCTTGCCCCCAGCCTCAAGCGGCACGCCATCCACGCGAGCGATGACCTCGCGTCCCTGCGGCGCCCTTGCTTCCAGCGTACCACCGGAAAGTGGACGATTGCTCAGCGCGCGCAGGCGCACCTGGCTGCCGCGCAAGCCCCTCAGATCCTCGGTGCCGAGAAGGAACTGCGCATTCGCGAGGCCAGCATACGCGGGCGGGCGCACCTCCACTTGTGCAGCCTCCAGCTCCGGCTGCCAGAGCACCTCCAGCGGCTTCCATACGGAGCGACCGCGACCGAGGGAAAACGCATACTCCAACGGCTGGGTCACACCCTCGAGTTTCCTGGTGAAGCGCGTGCCAGATTCACGGAAGGTGGGCAGGTTGGTCACTTCACCGCCTCCGTCGGGCCGGGTCAGCAGACGAACTTCCTCTTCGATGGGCGCTCCTGTGATATCCACAGCGAGACTGATGTCACGGCCATAGACCACCTCCGCCCCCCCCTTCCCGAGGGAAAACTCATGAGGGCTGTAAGGGGCCAGTTCCGTTCCGGGATGCAGAAAACGATGTGTAATGATCTTCGAAGCGCGCGGCTGCAACGCCACCAGTGCAATCATCAGGAGCAGTGCACCACCGGCCACGAGCCACGCCTGCCGGGTCTCGCGACGCGGCCAGAGATGTGCTTGAGGAACCTTGGCGAGATGACCTACTGACCTGTTGATGGTCTGCTGCGTGAGATACTGCTGCAGCGTGCCGTCCGCAGTCTCCTCTTCCGAGAGCTCGAGCGCGCTTTGTATTTCCCTGCGTCCCGCACCACTGGCCTCATCCGCACGCGCGGCCACATCCCGAAGCGGAAGCAATCGCGCCCGCAGCACGGCCACCAGAACTCCCACCACCAGCACGGCGAGCACGAAGAGTACCCACATCTTCCGCGAGGATGGCTCCCATCCGAGATAATAGTCCGTGATCCCGGCGACGAGCAGCACAGCCAGCACGAGCACCACCGCAAGCAACCCACCGGCAAGAAGCAATCCCTTCCGCACTGTCGTAGCAGAGCGGGTCAATGCGGAGTGCAGGTTTGAGGAAGCCATGGAGTATCGGTGCTCAAGGTTTCACTACAGGAGTCCATTCCTACGCCGGATGATCCATTCCCCGGCTAATAATACGGCAATGGCTGCCAAGGTCCAGATCTGGTTCCACAGGGGTACCCAACGGGCCTCCTGCAGCTGCACCCGATGCACGGCAGGCTCCAGGGTGGCGAGAAGCTCCTTCCACTGGTCCGGGGTCCACATCTTGCCTCCGGAGGCTTCCGTGATTTCCGTGAGAAGCTTCGGATCTGCAGAACGCTCATCATCCTCGCGTGGCGGTGGCACGACCTGGAGTGGCACGGAGGGCCCCGGCTTGCCACCCGCGGTGAGGCGGACCGTGCACGTGCCGGAAACCTTCGGTGTGAAGATGGCGCCCCAGCGTGGGTGCCCGTCTTCCCCCGTGCCTGCAGGCGCGCCCGGAATACGCTCGATGGTCCCGTCCGGCTGCACCAGTTCGAGAATCGGCTGCGGAATGGGATTCGCATTGCCACGATAGCCGATGCGGGCTCGCACAGTCTCACCTTCCGCCGCCGAACCTGAGCTGAGATGCAGCGAATAATCCTCCCCCGGCAGGAACTCCGAATAAGTCGCCGCCCACTGCAGGAGCTGCAGCCAGAAGTCACGATGCCAGTCCTCGTCGGCCTTCTTGTTGGGATTGAACCCCCACCTCCACAGGCCATCACCATTCACGGCGGCGACGAACCCACGGCCATAACGACGCGCCACCAAGAGCGGAACCTTGGACCCGCCGCCCACGCGTTCTCCCACGGCAAGCACTCGCGTGAATGGCCGCAACTCGGCCATGGCCCGCACATCTGTGAGTGCTGGCAGCGAACGCCAGACATCTGCCTTTGCGGAAGGGAGACGCTCGCCGAAGAGACCGCTCTCCTCGCCGTCTGGCGTGGGGATGAGCTTGTATTCCGTGCCCGTCTCCTCACCCCATCGTCCGGGCTCCAGTGTTTCCAAAGCTTCAAAGGTACCCGCATACGGCTTGCCTCGTGAAAGCAGCAAAGCACCGCCTTGATCGCGCACGAAGGCCTTCAGCATGTCGAGCCGCTCCGGTGTGAGAAAGGCATCCGCGCCTTTGCCGAGCACCACGAGATCATGCCGGTTCAGCTCGGCACTGTTCTCGGGAAACACACGCTGGGTTTCTTCCAGCTTGGTACCGCCTCCGGTGACCACTCGGTAGAAGCGCTCCGGTTGCAGGCGGTACACCGCCTCGACATCCATCATGCCCTGCTCACGCAGGAGCTGCGCGAGGAACTTGGTATCCCAATACGGCGCGCCCTCCGCGAGAAACACGCGGGTGCGATTCTCCAGCACACGGAGGTGAAACTTGCCGGAGTCATTCGCGGGACGTTCATCACCCGGCAGGGGCAGCATCTCCACGCGGTAGTTGCCTTCAACGGCACCCGCAGGAAGCACGAATTCACCTGACACCGTTTCCCCCGGCTGCACGGCGAGCTTGAGAGTGGCAATGGCATCCGCACCATCCCCGGGTGGCAGGAGGCGTATCTCCGGTTGCACCGGACCGAAGCCCTGGTTCTCCAACTGCACCGGCACGGATGCTGTCTGATTGGGCAGGGTCACGATCTGCCGGCTCGGAAGGCGCAGTGCGAGATCCTTCCGCAGTACCCGATTGCCATACACCACAGCATGAATGGGTACACCCAGCCCCCGGGCACGGGCGATGAGTGCTTCACGCGGACTGGAGACTTCCGTTTCACGTCCGTCGCTCAGGATGAGGAGGCCCGTCCATCGCGCGCCGGACTCCGCCACCTGGTCCAGCATGACCATGCCGGCGTGCACGAGGCGTGTGCCCTCGCCATTCGCAGCCGCCGGCGCATCAGGCTTCCACGGATCTTCCACCTCCTTCGAGAAAAGCCTCGCGGTGATTTCCTCCGGATGCCGTGAAGACTTGAACAGCTGCCGTGCGAGCTCCTGTGCGCCTTCGCCACGGGACTTGCCCTCCACATCAGCGGTCTTCATGCTGCCGCTGCCATCCACCAGCAGCGCCCATCCGGGCGGCTCCTCCTCACCCTCGGTGACCCAGCGGCCCGGGTTCGACAACAGGAGAATCACGAGGCTGATGGCCAGGACACGCATCAGCAACATCGACCAGCGCGGCCCGGGCGAGCCACTCGTTCCCCTCCACGCCAGCCATCCGCCCAAGCAGACCATGGCAAGCCCTCCCGCGATGAGCAGAGGCCAGGGCAGACTGGGATTGAAATCAGGCATGAGGTGAATGCAGGAAAGAAAGTCAGGGGCGGGGCACAGATACAGAGGCACTGACACGACGACGGCCCAGCACGATGGCGATGGCTTCGAGCAACAGGAAAAGCAGGGCCGCGCCCACGAACCACGGCCAGAGCTGGAGACCATCGCGCAACGTGGTCCAATCCGGGGCTTCCTGCGCCAGTACGGAAGCCTTACCCGAACCATCCAGCACTGCGGAAGGAGCGGCACGCAGGTCCATTTCTGAATCCGGAAAATTCACTGCGGTGTGCGCGAGCACATGCGTGCGGTTCAGCGCATTCTCGAGTAGCGCCCAACGATAGAGACCGGGCTGCATGGGAGAGACCGTGCGGTAGGCCAGTGTGCCACTGCTCACGTCCTCGGACACGGGCACGAATTGATCGGCGGCATCCATCAGCACGATGGTGCCACCTTCCGGGAAGCGGGAGGGCACCCAGCGCACTACTTGGCCCGGCATCACATTGGCATGCGAAGGCGCTACTTCCTTGGGACGCGACAGCATGAAGGCCTCACCCACCATCGCGAGGAAGCCGGGCTGCGTGGGCCACGTGCCAGCCGCACGGTCCATCGGCAGATTCCACCACCAGAGCGTCCCACCCTGCGGCGTGCGGGACTGCCAGAGCGCTGGCACCAGATCATCATACACCATGAGGAGGGACCATCCCGGCGGGAGTGATGTGGACACCGCTACCGGTGTGCCGGTCCAGCGCTCACGCAGCAGGCCTCTCACCGGATCACCATACTCGCCGGTGGAAAACAACTGGAACAGCGGCGCATCCTCCTCGCGCACACGCAGCTTCCAGCCACTGTCATTGGCATTGCGCTTCTCCCAGCGTCCAGCCCCAGCTCCGGTGAGCGAACCGAATCCCGCCTTCAGCGAGGGCGCAGAAGCGGTGGGCCGGAACAACAAGGAGGCGCCACGACTCAATACTGCTGCGGCATGGCTCTCCGTGGCGGCGTCATTGCCCGCGAGCACCAGCACATCCACCGCGGAGGAGGTCGCGTCCGTGAGCCGCACCCACGGAAAGCTGCGCAGCACACGATGCCACGTGTCCATTTCACCAGCCGGGATGATCGTGTGCGGAAGCGAAAGCGCGACACGCAGCCCATCCCGCACACGGAGGGACAGGCCGCGGGTGTCGTCACCACGCAGCGCATCCCCCGCACCCGTCAGAGTAGCCTGCACCATGAACTCTCCTTCGGCAGCGGGCGCGGGAGGATTCGCCACGACCTGCGCCTCGCCCCAGGCCTGCACTTCCAGGGTCCGGGTGAGGCGCTGCTCGCCAAGTGTGAATGCGACATTCACCGTGCGGGCCTCAGCACTGTGATTGCGCACCCGGCAGTGCACCGTGAGAGGTTCTCCGGCGAAGGGAGTGCTGGGCTGAACCTCCAGTGCGGCGATGGAAAGATTCCCAGCGTCCGGCGCGGAGACAGGCACGCGCATGACGCGCACCTGTGGCGGGATGGCTGGCAGCGGTGGCTTCCATGTGGAGGCCTGGAAATCCGAGATGACGATGATCTCCCCCGCGCCGCCCGCATTTCCCAGACGTTCCACCGCCACACGCAAGGCCGCAGCGCCGTCCCCCGATTCACCGGTAACAGTGGCGGTCTGCAGCGCCAGCTCCAGTGGTGCCACTGAACGTCCCATCTTCGGATACACCGCATCCGGCACGGAATCCAGCCATACCAGATTCACGGAGTCCAGGCGTCCACTGCTGCGGATGGCCTCGAGTGCTCGGGCCTTCGCAAGCGCAAAGCGTGATTGGCCACCCTCCACCGCGCTCATGGACGCCGTGCGGTCCACCACCAGCACGAGATTCTTCCCCTCCCCTGCGCCAGCCAGCCCTTCACCACCGAGCCAGACGGGTCGTGGAAAGGCGAGTGCCAGTGCGGCAATGGCCAGCGTGCGCAGCATCAGGAGCAACCAGTCCTGCGGCTTGCGCCACCGCCACACCTTCTTCATGGCGCGGCGCAGAAACTCCACCGTGGTGAAGAGCTTCTGCGGCGGCCGCGTGCGCGATACCAGATGCGCTGCCAGTGGCACCACCGCTGCGGCGGAGAGCCAGAGCAATGCAGGGTCCTGGAAATTCAGCGGCATGAGGGTGTGGAGATGCTAGCGGGCGAGACGGCGGAGGTGCTCCATCCACGGCTGGTCCGTGCGCGCCGGCACAAAGCTGATGCCGCGACGTGTGGAGAGCTGGGCGAGACCACGCTGATGCGCATCCAGCTCTTCGAGGTAAGCCTCGCGCACCGACTCAGGATGCACGATCAGGTTCTGGTTTGACTCCACATCCACATAACGCCGGAAAGCCTGGTCCGGCAGGGTGAGTTCCTCCGGGGTGAGCACCTGGTAGAGAAACACCTTGAACCCGCGATGCATGTAGGCGCTCAAGGCACGGAAAATGGCAGAGGGCTCATCGAGGAAGTCGCTGAGGATGATCACAGTGCCCTTGCGCCGGAGCAACGGAAGCGAACGTTCCAGCGCCTCCGCCAGTGCAGTGCGATCGCCGGGCTTGTGCTCCTCCAGCATATTGAGGAATTGCCTCAGATGTCCCTGCGTGCCACCGGGTGGCAGATAGCCGCGCGGACGATCATTGAAGACTGTGAGGGAGACACGGTCCTGTCTCAATGTCACGAGATATGCGAGTCCCGCAGCAAAGCGGGCGGCCCAGTCGTACTTTGACTCGGGACCATCGCTGAAGCCCATCGAGGAGCTGATATCCAAAAAGATGTGGCACTCCAGATGCGTCTCCAGCTCGAAGGTCTTCAGATAAAAGCGGTCCGTGCGGGCGAAGACACGCCAGTCCACCTGCGCCGGCGGATCGCCCGGCGAATACGGGCGATATTCGTGGAACTCCGTGGAAGCACCGCGCAGTCGTGAACGATGCTGCCCGGAGAGCGTGCCTTCCACCATGACATGCGGTGAGAAGGTCATCGCGCGGAGCTGGCGCGCATCCTCAGGGCGAAGGTACTTCGCGTTCATACAGGAGTGGGAAGGGCGTTGTGAAGCAGCATTTCATCAGCCCAGCTTCTTCAGCAGGTGCGTGACGATATCCTCCGTCGTGATGCCATCTCCCGTGGCCTGATAGTTGGGGATGATGCGATGCCGCAATACGGGACGCGCCACGGCCCGCACCTCCTCGATGCTCGCCGAGGGTTGCCCCCGCAACAGCGCCAGAGCACGAGCGGCACGGGCGAGATTCTGCGAGGCACGCGGGCCGGAGCCCCACTCCACGTATTTCTTCACATAGTCATCCGCGAGTTCTGAGGAAGGGCGCGTGGCATGCGTGAGGCGCAGGATGCTCTGGAGCACATTCTCCGGCAGCGGCACCTCCACCGCGACGGACTGCAGATGCATGGTGCCCGCAGCATCCAGCACCGCGCTGGCGGAGGGCTCGCTGCGGCCTGTGGTCTGGCGTACTACGAGGGCTTCCTCATCCAGGGATGGATAGTTCATCCGCAACTCAAAGAAGAAGCGGTCAAGCTGGGCCTCGGGCAGAGGATAGGTGCCCTCATGCTCCACCGGGTTCTGTGTGGCAAAGACGAGGAAGGGCTCCTCAAGTCGGCGTGTGACCCCAGCCACGGTGACCTGTTTCTCCTGCATGGCCTCCAGCAGTGCGGCCTGTGTCTTCGGCGGAGTGCGGTTGATTTCATCTGCGAGGATGAGGTTCGCAAAAATGGGACCGTGCGTGTACTCGAAGCGTCGCGTGGATCCACCTTCTGCCGTCTGGAGGATTTCACTGCCGACGATGTCCGTGGGCATGAGATCCGGGGTGAACTGGATGCGGTTGAACTTGAGGCCAAGCACTTTCGCCAGAGTCGAGATGAGAAGCGTCTTCGCGAGGCCGGGCACGCCAACAATCAGGCAATGGCCGCGGCAAAGCAGCGAGATGAGAAGCTGCTCCTGCGCCTCAGTCTGGCCCACGATCACACGGCCCAATTCCTTCCGCACTCGCTCGACGGAAAATCGGGCCTGCTCCCATTGAGCGGCGAAGTCCTGTGTGGATTTATTCAAGTCATTCATGGCAGAAAAACGGGATTGCTCATTCACTCTTTGCCGCAGCCTCTGTCGGCACCTTATAGACTCCGAAGTCGAGACTCCACAATTGCTTGTTCGGGAGCGGGCCTGTGAGGAAGTCCGCAAACGCCTTCTCGAAAGCTTCCGCATCCAGGACCGGGGTGACGGGCATGTCAGCGAAACCGGGCGGCGCACCATCTCCGGCATGGATTTTCCAGGCGCCATCCTTTCCACGAACAGACATCATTGTCCCCGTACTGCCAGAACGATCACGCCAGCGGACGTACGCGATGGCCGTGGGAGCGGATTCCTTGTCCTCGCTCTGCACGGTGGTGATCCACGTCGCGATATCGGACTGGCGGGACTCCTCCTCCTTCGCCACTCCCACTGCGACCACCTTTCCGCGATGGTGGCTGCGCGCATTGATGGCTCCGGTGAGATTCTTGCCTCCATCCTTGTAGCCCTGCTGGCACAGTTCCAGAACCTGCTTTGCCAGCGCTCCATCGAGTACCTTTCCTTTCAATGCCATCCACGACTCCGGCTTCGCCGCAGTGGCCGCGACCTCGCTCACGTCCAGTGTCACTTCAGTGACGGTGAGCAGCGCCTTCTTCCACGAGTCATCGGGCTCCATGCCGGCGATGACTTCGTTTGCGGCCATCTTTTCATCAAGATTCAGACTGGTGTAAAAATCGGCCCAGCCTCCCTCTTTGATTTTTTGGGCAGCTGCTGTGATCTCGGCCTTCCGTGTGTCTGCCACGCGGACAGCATCCGGGATGGGCGGTGGCTGCTTGCCCTCCAGCCTGGCCATGCCTCGTGCCTCAACATACGACCAGGAATCCTCAGCTGGAAGCTGCTGGAAGAGATTCCGGCTCTCTGCCACCTCCTGTGATTTCCACAGCGAGTCCAGAAGGAAGCATCCATACTGGCTCAGGCGGATATCGTTGCCAATCCAGCCGGATACTTTCACTTCACGATTCTGCGCGATGAACTCCTTGAGCAATTTCACCACCCATTCAGGAGGCGGAGACTCCCCTGGCTTTCCTTCCGCCCCACTTCCCGTAGCCTCATCCGCAGGAACCTGTCCATCTTCCTCAATCTTGAACATGGATCGCATTGCGCCTGCAGTCATCTCCAGCAACAGGTAGCGGCGCCGACCTTCGCTGGCCGGGATTTTACCCATGGCGGCGAAGGCAGCTTCGATGTCCTCTTGCTTCCACTCGTAATCCGCCTCCATGGACTGGAAGGACTGCATGAAGGCACTCTGCTCCATCGCCCCGGAGGCATAGTCTGCGATCAGCTCCTTTATTCCCTTGCCCGAGACCAGCCCTTCCATCGCGGTTAGCTGCCCCTTGATATAGTCAGGGATTTCCTCCGAAGGTGAGTTCTCCTTCACCTCCTCGAGCAGCTTCGCCTTGAATTTTTCCAGGAAGGGCTTTCCCGCTTCCTTACGCTTCTGCAGGATCTGCGTGGCCAGATCCATGCTCATGTTCGGAGCATTCAATGCCGACTCCTCCAGGAGGGCCATGTCCTTTTCATCGCCGGTACGCGCCAGGGCAGACGCAGCCATGCGACGCTGAAAATCCGAGCCTTCCTTGAAATACAAGCGCGTGACCTCCACGCCGGTCTTCCCCGCCGTTTTTGCGCTCCAGGTCTTCGCGCTTTCCCTCAGGTCCTCCACACTCATGAGCCTCGCTCCGTCAGACCCGTGTTCTTCAGACAGGGGCAATACAATTCCAAGGAAGCCGCGCGCAATTTCATCGCGGGTCAGAGGAGCGCCCAACTGCTCCCAGCGTTGATCCAACTCCTCCTCGGAAGGCTCGGCCGGAGGCTCTTCAGGATCGAAGGACATCCAGCTGGTATCAAAGCCTCCCTGGCGACTCAGCCCGTCGCACATGGTCATGGCATTGTCTCCCACGGCCGCTGCCATCACAACGATCCAATCCCAATCTCTGGAAGCATCAAATGGAAGCAGGCTGTCCTTATCCAGCGCCTGCCAGTACCTGCCGAGGGAGTCGGGTATTTCCAGTTTCTTCACCATCCAGGCCTGTGCCCATTGCTCTGGGCCGATGGACTGCGTCATGTCCATCATCGCTGCTTCATCACCCTTCTGCTGCGGGGGAGGCGCGATCGTGACCTGCTTCCACCAATCCTGCTGCTCACCGGTGAGAGGAAAGAGATTCGATGCCACCGGTGGCGGCACCTGACCTGCGGAACGGGCCTTTACCTGACCGAGCAGACGCTCCGCCAGCGGACGTGAAGTCCACAACTCGGGGAAATCTGCCAACACCGATTCCAGTGTGGCCTGCAACGCCTTCCAATCACGATCCGTGCGGAAACGGGCCACACCCTGTCCCAGCCGAAGGTTTCCCAACGCCTCCACCGAAAGCTCTATCAGAGCCTCAGGTCGTGGCAACAACTGCTGGAGGCCAGTGACAATTTGTGCGCTCTCCTTTTCGTAGCCGCGGCGGTGATAGTGCGCCGCCATGAAGAAAACATTCACGATCAAACCAGGATAGGTCAGAAGCAGGTCCTTGCCCTCACCGTCCACAGTCATCTTGGTGATCTGCGCCGCGAGTTGGACGGCATCGGCGGCCTCACTGTTTTGTTTCGCATCACCACCGGGATCTTTGGCTTTCCCAGGGATGTAAGGCAGCCCCATGGCTTCGGCCGCTCGCATCCCTGCCCGATAGTCCAGCGCGGAGGAGTCTGACGCAACGACAGTCAGGCGGCTGCCATCCACGAGGATGCGCTGCAACTTTGACGGAGCGGCCTGCGGCTCCAGCCATGCATTGCCGGGCTGCTTCCCTGGCAGCAAAGCATCAAGGTTCGCCTCGCCATTGGCGCCAAATTCGCTCTCGAAGCGCACATACTTCCAGCCTTTCACATCGGGCAGGCCCGCCTTACGAAGAAGTTCGAAGCCCTGGCTGAAATCAGGAGCGGGCGTCTGGGCGCGCATCGCCGGTGCCATCAGCGCTCCACCAACGATCATCGCGAGCAGCAAGCCGAACCACAGGGATGGGGATTTATCCAAACCTCGCATGCCGCGATGGAAGCAGGAAGGAAACAGGAGGCAAAGGATAAAAATTTCCCTTAATGTAAAAAGTTCGCCTGAATTGTCTCCCAGTTCCAAAGGCAGAAGTGTGACGATGGCGCGGGTAGAACACTCCACAGAAAAAGCGGCAACCGAAATCGCCGCTCCTTCTGGTGCTCACTGTCGCACCGATCACCGCATGCCGCTGCACCGAGGTTACCGCTCGAGCACTTCCACAATCGACTCGCCCACGCAGCCGCTGGGCATCTGGATGCGTAGCAGATTTGCCACGGTGGGAGCAATGTCCTGCATGTGCACCACTCTTGCGGAGGAGCCGTGTTTGACTCCCCAGCCCATGAAGAGCAGCGGAATGTGCGTGTCATAGGGATTCCACGCACCATGTGTGGTGCCCGTCTTGCCGGTGCGCATCCATCCGCTGTTGAGGATGACCTGGAGCGCGCCGACGCGACGCGAATTGTATCCATTGACGATCATCGTCTTGAGAGGCTCGGGCACCGTTGCCTCACCCGCACGGGACGTGTCCACCACAAACAGTACGCCGGGAAACTGGCGCAGAACATCAGCAGCGATGGTTTTGATACGCTCGAAATCCGCAGCCGCCTCTTCGATCTTCTTCATGTCAAAGCTGATCGTGGAGTTATCCACGCCGAGGATCACCTTCTCGATGCCGGTGGCCTTCTGCACTTTTTCATTCACCAGCTTCACGGCGTCGGTCACATTGAAATCCCCCGCCGGCAGCTTGTGCTCCTGCATGAAGCCGATGTTGTGCGCCACGGCATGGTCCGCCGTGAGAAACACGAGATAGTTCCCCTTCCCCACCTTTCCATCGAGGAAGGCGAAGAAGCTCTCCAAGTCGCGATCAAGGCGGTAATACACATCTTCGATTTCGAGGGAGTTCGGACCATACTTGTGGCCCACGTAGTCCGTGGAAGCGCAGTTGATGGTGAGGAAGTCGGTGTCCGTTCCCTGTCCAAGCTGATGTCCCTCCACGGCCGCCTGCGCGCAAAGCAGCGTGAGCGTGTTGCCGAAGGGCGTGGTGCGAATGACCTCCTTCTTCAGCCGGTACGCCGCCGCGATTTCATGGGGAAACACAGGCGCGGTTTCTTTGCCACTCTTGCCTTCCCACGGCACATCATCTGGCGAGCTCTGGGTGTATTTGTCTAGCGGCTGCGCCAGATGCCAGTCACCCTTCACCAACTCGGCGCCGACGTTGCGACCATTAAAATCCGTGAGCCACTGCGGAGCCTCCTTCATGTAGTAGGTGCTTGAGACGAAGCCGCCAGAGAGATCGTCAAACCAATAGGCCGCAGTAGCGGAGTGTCCGGCAGGGAGGATGGCCGCACGATCCTTGAGCGAGACGCCCACGACTTTCGAGCGGAAATTCGTCGCGAGGCGGAGCTCATCCGTGACAGTCGTGACCAGCAGATTGCGTGGCGACATCTTCCCCTCATCCGACTGGCTGCCGATGGTGGTGACGGTCTCGTCTTCCACGCAGTACACATTCTTTCCCGTTGCTTGATCACGCCAGTCGTTCCCTGTGATGCCGTGAATGGCCGGCACGGAACCGGTGAAGACCGTCGCATGTCCTACCGCCGTGGCGGAAGGCAGATGATTGATGAAGGTGCTGTCACAGGTAAATCCCTCGCCCAGCATCCGCTTGAATCCGCCCTCACCGAACTGATGGCTGAAGCGATGCAGGTAGTCCCACCGCATCTGGTCAATCGCAATGCCGACCACGAGCTTGGGCCGGGCAGCAGTGTTGGGTGCGGCACCCTTCGGCCCTTCCTGGCCAGGCAAGGAGACACTGTGGGCAAGACATAGGACTGAGAACGCGGTGAAGACTTTCAGAGAAGACATGAGGGGAAAGGAAACGTGAACACGCGGCGAATCCTTCCCAGAGGATGCGGGAGAAGTCAACGGACGGCGGGAAAGCAGGATACACCTGCACCACCACCGTGCGCACGCGGCCCATGACGCGTGTGTTGCACGCCATGGAACTTCCTGCCTCCTCACAATCCATTGTAGATCGTCGAGGGAACCATTTTCAAGGTTCCGGCGGCCCCACGACGTTCCAGGGAGAAGGCGGAAGGAATCACAGTAGCCCCCTTGTCCGTGTTCCCCTGTCCGACCTGCTTCCAACCCGCAGTGAACGAACCGACGGCATTTGTGTAGTAGTATTGCCCCCACCCTCCCGTGCCGTTGGGCAGCCACAGGACGTCACCCGTCGTTTCCGACCCACGCAGCACATAGTTATGCAGACCGCTATTGCTGAGCGTGGATCCTACCGGGTAATTCGTATTCACATCAGTATACACCCCGCTCGATGAGTTGACTGCATAAAAGAACGTGGGGCTCGCCCTCAAGGCTCCCGCGAACTTGATGCTCAGATCAGTGAAGTGGTTCCTCTGGATCCAGATGCCATCGACGTGATAGATGGGAATCGTGGCGGCATTGGCTGTCGTGTTTCCGATTTCACGCCAGCCGCTCACCGCACTGGAGTAGAAAACGTACCGATAATTTCCGGCACCATCGGGAATGTACACGAGATCCGCATTACCTGTCCAGGTGGTGGCTGGGCTGGGCTTGAGCCCGGCCTGATTTGCCGTGCCAAAGAGCGTGGCCGCATTGTGCGCCGCACGCACCACGTACGTATCCCCCACTGCGGAGAGGGCTGACAGATTGTCCTCCGTTGTGAGCACGCGCTGCGCGACGCTCGCTATCGGACTCGCCACCCCTCGATTGGTGCCACTCATAATCTCCACCCAGAGATTGCCATGCCCCGCCAGCGCGACAAGGAAGTCCACGTTGTTGTCCGTGATTGAGTTCGCAGCCTCAGCATCAATTTTCCCAGACGCCAGGATGGGCCGGACAAAGTTGACCCCGACAAGCGATGTCGTCCAGGCGCGCGCCGTGACCGAGTGAAAGCCTGCCAGTCTGGAGTTGGTATTGGCAGGAACTTGCCCGGAAGCGACAGTGGCGCACGCGAGGGCAGCGGAAGCGATGAGGTGCAGTTTATTCATAATATTAGAATAAAGCTGCCGCGAAGAATAACGGGTTATGCAACAGCGCGTCCATCACAAAACCATGCATCATTCTTCACTTAGAATGCGCTAAGCAGATTGCTGATTGATGGACTTTCACAAAGTTGTCAGCCTCGGCGCAAATTGGCTCCGCCGCCTGTTGAAGCAAACAAAGCAAAACAAAAAGCGTCATGACTCGCCCCTCACTCTCCGGTTTATTGGGTGTCACTACGGCCTTGGGACTGGCCGTTTCCTCCGTGCAAGCCTCCACGGATTTCAACAACGATGGGTACGACGACGTCTGGCAGCATCGCTTCTCCGTCACGGTATCGAGTTTCCCTCTTGCCAGCGACTATGATGGTGACGGATACACCAACCAGGCGGAGAGCGTCGCGGGCACCGACCCACGAAACTCCCTCGACTGCCTGAACATCACCGACGCAGTCCTTTCCGGGTCCAACATCCAGCTGTCACTCAAGACGCTCACCGGGAAATTGTACACCTTGGAGAGCAGTGCCGCGCCAAACGGGCCAACGTGGACAGCAGAAGGAAGTGCAATCACAGGCAATGGGTCCACACAGACGTTCACCGTAGCCTCAGGCACGGGCTCGAAGTACTACCGTGTGCGGGCCGCAGACAAGGACACAGACGGCGATGGTGTGTCTGATTGGGCAGAAGCATTGATGGGAACCAATCCCTCTCTGGCGAACTCACCGAGCAATGCCTCGGGAGGCGTTGCCAGCGACAGTGAAGTCATCCGCAGTATGATGTCTTTTACGACGAGCGTGATCACCGCCAACGCGTACGAGAAGGAAAGCATCAATGCCCGCATCCGGCTCACCAGAACCTACGGCACGATGCCGCTGACGTTGAGCATGACCGGGTCGGGAAACACGGTGGCTACAAAAGGCTCCGCCGATCCAAGCGACTACACCTTCAAGAATGGATCTGGAGCGGCGATCTCCAGCACCTTCACCGTTCCCAGCGGAGCGACGACCTTCGATCTGCAGGTGGTCCCGGTATTGGATAGCCTGAACGAGGTACCCGAAATGCGACGCTTCACTTTCCGGCGGATTTCCGGCAGCGTGACTACACCAATTGGCGCCACCCAGTCGATTCACGTCCGCGATGCCACCAACACAGCCGCGAACCGAAGGCTGTTCGTCGCCTATCTGGGCCGTGAAGGAGGCGCCATCACCACTGCCACCGGTCTGGCCACGCTGCTGCTCAATGGAGACAACACCGTGGGTGAGGTGAACTCCACCTTCAGCAACCTGACCTCCGCCCAGAGTGCCTCACACCTGCATGCCGCACCAGCCACGGATTCACAGGCGAGTGGCCCGATTGTGGAAAGCCTGCCTCTGGGCCAGGTCACAAGCCACCTCTATGACGTGCAGGCGGAAGCGGTGGCCTCATGGGCAACCGACCAGGCGGCACTCAACGCGTTATTCAGCGGCTATATCTATATCAACGTCCACACCTCCAACTACGGCAGCGGTGAGATCCGCGGGAACCTCACCTTGAGTTCCGGTTCCACGGAGCCGCCCACACCGCCTGCTCCGCCGACCTACGGAAGCCCACAGTGGCCAGCCCTTGCGGGTGCGGAGTTGGATCGGGACATTGTGCGCTTCTTGAGCCAGGCGACGTTCGGCGCCACACCGGAAAGCATCCAGGAGGTGAAGAGCCTTATCGCAGCCAATGGAAACAACGCCATCTCAGGCTACACCGCCTGGATCAACCGGCAGATGAACCTGACGCAGACCCCGTCACCCTCGCTGACAAAGCTGGTGCAGGCTGCCGATATTGAGGAATTCATCCTGCGCAATAACAAGCCCATCAATGCGGGCAATGATCCGCAGTTCGGAGGTTCATCCTTCTCGTGGAATGGCACGAGCCGCACCTGGGTGGCCAGCACGATCCACAACAACAACTACCCCGTGCAGAACAACCGGCGCCGCGAGTGGTGGACACTGGTGCTCCAGAGCCAGGACCAGCTCCGCCAGCGCATGGCCCTTGCCCTCAGTGAAATCGTGGTGGTCTCCGAGAACGACGGCACGGTACGCAACTATCACTACGGCCTCTCCCAATACTGGGACATGCTCGCCCAAAATGCCTTTGGCAACTACCGCACCATTCTTGAGGAGGTGACCTACCACCCCATCATGGGCATCTATCTGAGCCACCTGAAGAATCAGAAGGCCACAGGCACCATCAGCCCGGATGAGAACTATGCGCGTGAAATCATGCAGCTCTTCTCCATCGGCCTGGTGCAACGCCACCTTGATGGAAGCCTCAAGCTTGGCACCAATGGACTGCCCGTCTCCACCTATGACCAGACAGACATCACTGAGCTGGCCCGGGTGATGACCGGCCTGAGCTTTGGCCAGCGTCACGCGAGCGTCACCGGCACGCCCACCTACCCCAACCCCTCCACCCAGCAGATTGGGACTCTCGGGGATAATACCAGCTTCTTCCAGGGAAACGGGGTCCGCTTCTGGCAGGGACAGTGGATGAACCGCATGAAGATGTTTGACGCGTACCACGACTTCAACGCCAAGGTGCTGTTCAACGGAAAGATTGGCCAGAAGAACATCCCGGCACGCACCAACAACACCACTCCGGAATCTGAAGGCAATGCAGACGTGACGGATGCGCTGAACGCACTGGCAGGCAATCCTTCGGCGAGCTCGTATGACGGCCACCCCAATACGCCGGTGTTCATCGCGCGCCTGTTGATTCAGCGATTCACCACGTCGAATCCCAGCTCGGGCTACCTCCATCGCGTCGCCACCAAGTACAAAGATACGAAGGGAAATCTCGGTGAAGTCATCAAGAGCATCTTGCTGGACTATGAGGCCCGGACTCTTTCCATTGCGGAGAATACTGTCACCGCCGGCAAGGGCAAGGAGCCCATCCTTCACTTCGCAGCGATGATGCGCGCCCTGAAGTGCTACACCGGAACGCCGCTCGTGAATCTGACGACCATGCCCGTCACTTTCACGACCACCCAATCCCCGATAACCACTCCCTATGAGATGGCGGAGTACAGCAAGTTCCCGGCGAATTCCGTACGGTTCAGGTTCTTCGACACGCAGTCATCCGTCATGCAGTCACCGCAACGTCCACCGAGTGTCTTCAACTGGTTCCTGCCGGATTATGTGGTCCCGGGTCCGCTGGCGGCAGCCGGACTGGTAGCGCCGGAGCTGCAGGTGGCCACCGAATCCAATGTGGTGAACGTGATCAACGCGCACTACAATATCATCTTCGCCTCCTATCCACCCACGGCGAAGTCCGGCCGAGGCCTGGATGACTATGTGAATATCTCGCAATACCAGACGGGAGCCGGGGTGCAGCTGGCGGTGCCGCAATACGGCGTGGACAAGGGTTACTTCTCGGCCACGCAATTCAACACGGCGACCGGCCAGCCCAATGATATCAACAACCAGAAGGACAACCTCATTCCCAAGTGGGACGAATGGATCGCGCTCTACACCACGACCTACACGACCACGCTCACTGCACAGTACGCGCCAAATCCGGTGCCTGCCACCCCCGGCACCACCCAGAAGCAGGCCGCTCACGCGGAAGCGGTGAAGGTCATTGTGGACCAATGTGACGCCCTCCTGTCCTCGGGCTATCTGAAGGCAAAATTCGGCAGCAGCGCGTCGGCCAATCCGCGGAAGGCCATCATCGATGGGCTGAACCTCATCGCCGCCAACAATCGTCACACCTCTGATGCGACGAACTTCACCAATGATGCGCGAACCCGGTGCCGGAACGCCCTCTACCTGGTGGTTACCACCCCGCAGGCCCTCGTCCTCAAATAACCATCACTCCGCACCCCTCACCTCTTCTTCGTATGAACCTCGTCTTTCGTCGTAAGAACGGTCCCAGCCGCCGTCAGTTCCTTGTGCAAACCGGCTGCTCCGCGATGGGTATCACCAGCATGGTGAATACCCTGGCGCATCTCAAGCTGATGCAGGGCGCGCTGAATGCCCAGAGTCCGGGTAGTGGCTACCGTGCGCTGGTATGCGTGTTCCTGAATGGAGGCAATGACTCCAACAACATGCTCATTCCCTACAGCGGCACCGCGCGTACGGACTACCAGAATGGCCGTGGTATGCTCACCATTCCCACGAACAATGCGAATGCTGCACTGAACGTGCTCCCCATCAATGCCACCAATGTCGCCGCCTGCGATCCACTGGGAGGATATCTGGGCACCTTTGGAGTGCATCCCAAGCTGACCCACATCAAGACGCTATTCGATGCGGGGGACGCCGCTTTCATCTCGGGGGTGGGCACCCTGACCTATCCCGGCATTACTCGTGCGTCCTACCCCACGGCCCCGAAGCCGCCCCAGCTCTACTCCCACTCGGACCAGCAAGTGCAGTGGCAGAGCTCGATTCCTGACCGTCCCTTCACGAGCGGATGGGGCGGCCGCATTGCGGACCTGCTCGATCCTGTCCATAATCCCAGCAGTGGCAATGCGTCCATGTCTGTCTCCATCGCCGGGGTGAACAGCTTCCAGGTGAGCCCCACCGGTGTGGTTGCGCCCTATGTGATGACCAGCAGCGGTGTCGTCAGCTTCGCCGGCTATGGCACCAACTACGCCAGCGCAGTCACCAATCCCGGCATCCTCTTCCAGGCCAGCAACTACAAGACCGGTGAGCAGGGACGTCGCCTGCAGGCGTTCGAGAACATCCTGCAGATGACCCACGCGAGCCTCATGGAGAATGCCTACAATGGCGTGGCCATGAATGCACGCATGACGGAAGGCATGGTGGGCTCTGCCCTGCAGGTCACGGCGGGCTCCACGTCCACCACCTCGACGCTGGACTCCTATTTCACCAATGCCTTTGCCGGGTCAGGCTACAATGTGAACAACGACTTCACCAACCAGATGAAGCTGGTGGCACGGCTCATCGCAGGTCGTGCCGCGCTGGGGAACAACCGGCAGATATTCTTCGTTCAGCAAGGTGGATACGACACGCACATCGCCCAAATTCCTTCGGGTAGCAACACCGCCGGTCACACCGGCCTGATGAACAATCTCAACTGCACGCTCAAAGGCTTCGCAGATGCGCTCAAGGGAGCAGAGGTGGGCAATATGTGGGACAACGTCACCGCCTTCACCGCGTCCGACTTCACACGCACCTTTACCGCAAACAAGACGGACGCCACCGCGGGGAGTGACCACGCGTGGGGCGGACACGCCCTGGTGATGGGTGGCTCCGTGAAAGGAGCCCGTGTCTACGGTAAATTCCCCGTGCTGAAACTCGGCAATAGTGGCGACCCAAACACCATCGACGCCACCGGCAGCAGTGGCCGCTGGATTCCCAGCATCTCAGTGGATCAATATGCCTCCGTGCTTGCCCGCTGGCTGGGCGTGGGTGATTCCGCCCTGGACGACATCTTCCCGAACCTCAGCCGGTTTGTGACGATTCCGAACATCATCTCAGGAAACATGGACTTCCTCAGCGCCTGACCCCTGCCGCACGGAGGGGATTTCGTGCGGACAGGAGTTGCGGTCTGTTGAATTGGAACTTCCCTCGTCGGGATGGTGCGGCCTCGTGCCGCATCATTCCTTCTGCTTCAGAAGCTGCAGGGCATCCATGATGACAAAACCCTCCGTGCCCTTGTTGCTGATCTGAATGACCGTTTCCACATCGCGATCGAGCTGCACTGAGCCCACGCTGCGGAAGGCCTCGCCGGAGGGAAGCGGCTTGGTCTGATCCACGAAAATCTCCACCTTGTGCTCTCCGCTCTGGATGGTCACCGGCACCTTGGCGGCTCTCGTTTCATGGGGAGAGTAGGCCATGCGCACTTCATAGCGGCCGGACTCTGGAGCCTTGAAACGGAAGATCGCCACCGAGTTGCCATCGGCGCGCCGATCATCATGGAGATAGCCCGTGCCGATATGCGGCTTGAAGTTGGCGGTGCGGCCCCACTCACCCTTCAGTTCCGCCCTCTCATCATCGAGCACGATGCCGGGCAGGCTCTTGGGGTCGATGCTCACCGCCCCCTTGGGCTCCGGAGGCAGTGGTGGGAGCACTGGCAGTGCCAGCACCTGCTTCTGCGCCAGCAACCGCTCGCGCAGCGCGGGATACTCAAGACGCTGGACGGGCGCACCTTGCTTCGCACTCATTGACGCAGCGATGCCCGCACTCTGGCCGAGAATCATCCACGTGGGCTCCACACGGATGGAGGAGATGGCGACGTGTGTGCAGGACAGTGCCACAGGCACCAGCAGGTTATCGCACTCCTCCGCTTTTGGCAGGATGGCGCGATACGGGATGTGATAGGGAAATCCATTCCTGCGACCGGCCATACGCACGGGGAAGATGGTGCCTTCATTCACGACTCCGTCCGCCGTGGCGACACGCTGGCAATCATGGGAATCAATCGGGAAGGAGGAAACCACAATGGGGTCCTCCTTCGCGGGCTCATCCATGATGTCCTTCTGGCTCACCACATACATGCCCTTCATGCGCCTGCCCTCACGCACATAGAGCTGGGGGGACCAGTGGCCGTAGTTTGCGAATTCATCCTTGCTCAATCCATACTCGGCAAGCTCACGGCGCAGGTGCTCCGGCACGGCTGCATCCGTAGTGAGGAAGTGATAGAGCTCCAGTGTGTACTGCTTGTGGGCTTCCCAGATTTTTGCCCGCCCTTCCTCATCTGCCTCGCTCCATCCATTGCATGCGCCCACGAGACCCATGGAGAATTGCTTCCCGATGCCGTTGTTCGCATCCACCTTGTTGCCTGGCAGCGGGTACAGATCCCACAGCAGATGCGGCCTCCTTTCCTGGAGGTAATAACGGCGCACCACTTCGAAGCGCGCAGGGTCATAGTTCGCCGGTTTGGGGAATGGCACGCGGTTCGCAGGGTCCTTGGTCAGGCAGAGCCGGAAGCTGTAGACCATCACATTCTTGTCTCCTTCGTCCTCCGCGCCAGCGTCCGTGGTGGTGACGAGCGGCAGCGGGCGACCTGAGGCATCCAGTCCTGAGATGGCCATCTTTGCCTTGGGATACTGCTTGCCCGCAAACGACTCGTTGTATTCTTTCCGCCCCTCACGGCCAATCGTCCAGCTCACACCTGCCTGAGCCATGAGGTCGCCTTCATAAGTCGCATCCACGTAGACCTTCGCAGCGAAATCGCCATCCGTGGTCGCCAGCTGCTTGATGCGGGCTCCGTCCTTGGTCACACTCTTCAGCACGCGTTTCGTCAGCACCTTCACCCCGGCTTCATCGAGCATTTGTTTGGTGACTCTCGCCGCCACGTGAGGTTCGTAGGTCCACTTCGCGCTATCTTTCACGCTGACCTGATAAGGCAGTGTGACTCCACGCTGCTGGTAGTCCTTTTCCACACGCAGATGCCACTCATCAAACAACCCCATCACCGTGGACCGCACGGTCTGATTGGAATCGCTGAAGCTCAGCCCGCCCGTATTCACTCCACCGACATGATCTGTGGGTTCCAGCAGGATGACTGAGGAACCTTCACGTGCTGCAGCGATGGCTGCGCAGAAACCTCCGGGCGTGGAGCCGTAGACAATCACATCCGACTCTGTGGCGGCGAACAGCGGCAGGCCCAGCGCACAGAGGGCTGGCGCGAAGCGTGAGAAAGCGGAAAGGCGAATCATTCCCACCACAAGGCAGATGAGAACATTCCTTGTCAAGCCGGAGAGTCTCTACGCACGCTTCTTATTCAGGGCGATGACAGGATCCACTTACGATTACGACACCTTGAAACGTCCCGGTCAGTAGTCACGTCTTATCCCAATCCCATTTTCTCCCAATCGGTTCCGATTCACACCCCGCACGCCATGCCCATCCATGTTGACTCCTGCTCCCGTCGTCATTTCCTGAGCACCTCCGCCCTGCTGGGCGGCGGCCTGTTGACACGCTTCTCTTTGGGAGCGGCTGCGGATGGCGACCCTGAATCCTACGCGCTCCTCTCAGACACCCACATCTCCGCTGACCCTGCAAAGGTCCTGCGTGAAACCCATCTCTGCGACAACCTGAAGGCAGTCGTGGCTGAGGTGAAGGGCAGGCCCAAACGCGCAGCCGCTGTGTTCCTGAGCGGAGACGCGGCACTGAATGACGGACAGCCAGGCGACTACGAGCAGCTCCTCACACAACTCTCACCCCTGCTGGGTGAAGGAGCCCCGCCTCTTCACATCGGCCTGGGCAACCACGATGATCGCGCCAACTTCCGTGCCATCGTGAAGCCACGGGGCCCTGCCACCATCGAAAGCAAGCACGTGGCCCTGGTGGAGGGACGTGACGTGAACTGGTTCCTGGTGGACACACTCCGCTTCACCAACAAGGTCGAAGGCGAACTGGGCGAAGAACAGCGCCAGTGGCTGAACGCCGCCCTGAAGGCGCACGCGGACAAGCCAGCAATCGTGGTGGGCCATCACAATCCCCAGTTCCCACCCGCAGCGCAGGCTGAAAATGCAGAGGCCACCCAGGTAAAGCATACCGGCATCGTGGACACCGAACTCTTTGTGTCCCTGCTCGAATCCCATCGCCACGTGAAGGCCTACATCTACGGGCACACGCACAACTGGTCACACCAGCGACGCGAGTCAGGCCTGCACTTCATCAACCTGCCACCCGTTGCCTACGTGTTCGACAAGGCCCGGCCGAATGGCTGGGTCGAAGTGACCACGACTCCAGGCAAAGCCGTCTTCAAACTGCACGCGCTGAGCAAGACGCATCCCGAAGAAGGCGCCACAGTGGAGCTGGCGCTGGGACCAACCAGCTAAAGACTCTACACGCCTTCCGTCGAGGATCCGCTCCCCTTCGCTGCCCCATCCCCATTTTCACCGAGCGGAGCGGCATTGGCCTCGCGCTTGTGCAGTAGCACTGCTTTCAGCTGTTCACCCGTCACTTCATTTTCCCAACGGCTGATGGCGACGGTCGCGACGCCATTTCCCACGAGGTTCGTGAGCGCACGGCATTCACTCATGAAGCGGTCAATGCCAACGAGCAATGCGAGTGAGGCCATGGGCACCGTGGGCACTGCGGAGAGTGTGGCGGCCAGTGTGATGAACCCGGCACCCGTGACACCGCTGGCACCCTTGGAGGAAATCATGGCCACCAGCAACAGGCTGATTTGCTGGCCAACGCTCAGCGGGGTGTTCGTGGCCTGTGCGAGGAAGATGGCCGCCATGGTCATGTAGATATTCGTCCCATCCAGATTGAAGCTGTACCCAGTGGGTATCACAAAACCAACCGTGGACTCGGCGCAGCCCAGGCGCCGCATCTTCTCCATCATGCCCGGCAGCGCTGTTTCCGATGAGCTGGTACCGAGGACCAAAAGCAACTCCTCCTTGATGAAGGCAATGAATCGGAAAATAGAAAAGCCACACCACCATGCGATGGAGCCGAGGACCACGATGACAAACACGATGGCCGTGGTGTAAAAAGCCATCATCAGGGAGAAGAGCTTCTGCAGAGAGCCGATGCCGTGACTCCCCACCGTATAGGCCATGGCTCCGAAGGCGGCGAGCGGCGCCACCTTCACAATGATGTGCATGATGCCGAAGAAAATCTTCTCCCCATGGGCAAGCGCCCGGAGAATGGGCCGTCCTTTCTCACCAAGAGCGGCCACCGCAAAAGCGGTGAGAGTGGCAACCAGCAGCACCTGTAGCAAATCTCCGCTCGCGAACGCATCAAAGTACGAACGCGGAATCATGTTCAGGAAAAAGTCCGTGGTGGAGGCCGCGTGCGAAGCCTTCTCCGCGTAGCCCTGGCCGACACTCGCGTCCAGTTTGGTCACATCGATGTTGAATCCCGCGCCGGGCTTCCAGACGTTCACCACCAGCAGGCCGATCAAGAGAGCGATGGTAGAGACGACCTCAAAGTAGACGAGTGCCTTCACCCCGATGCGCCCGAGCCTTTTCAGGTCTCCCATGGAGGCGACACCGTGGACGACGGTGCAGAAGATGATGGGTGCGATGATCATCTTCACCAGCTTGATGAAGCCATCGCCAAGCGGCTTCAGCGCCTTGCCGGATTCCGGGAAGAAATAGCCGGTGAGAATCCCCAGGAACACTCCAAGCAACACCTGGATATACAGAATCCGGTACCACGGCTTGCGAGGTGGCACGGTGGCGTTTGGGGCGGGTGCAGAGATGGCGTTCATTTGCGGGCGCCAGCGATAGCAGGTCTGGATTCTTCGCGCAATCAATGCCTCAGGCCTGCTTCAGACTTCCGGCGCGGACCCGGAACCACCTCCTTCCGTAGGACCAAAGACTCATGGCAGTGCCGGGCTCTCTGGGGTAATGCCCCCTGCACCTTATGAAGCTCCTGTCTCGCGGTCTGTACTGGGTCCTGCGCGTGCTCCTGGCGCTGGTCGCCATCGTTGCCATCCTGTGGGTCACAGGCGCGCTCTTCTATGATTCTCCGTGGCCCGCGCTGCGCAAGCCGCTGGCCATCATTTGGTTCCTCGGCGCGGTGGTGGCATGGTTCTGGATTCGGCCCAGAATGATTTCACGCGTGGTGGTGCTGGTTGCCATGGCCGCAGTGCTGGGATGGTGGCTGACACTCCAGCCTCGCGATGATCGCGACTGGCAGGAATACATGTCCCAGGCCCCCTGGGCGGAGGTGCATGGCGACGTCATCATCCTGCACAACTTCCGCCATACAGCGTACCGCACGTACACGGACTACACACCCCACTGGGAGACCCGCACGGTGAACCTGGCCAAACTCACGGGCATCGACATTGGCATGGATTACTGGGGCTCCGAATGGATTGCCCACCCCGTGGTGAGCTTTCAGTTTTCCGATACTCTACCCGTGGCCTTTTCCATCGAGACCCGCCGGGAGAAGCCGGAGGGCTACTCCGCCATTGGAGGGCTCTACCGGCAGTATGAGCTGCTCTATGTGGTGGGAGATGAGCGCGACCTCTTCGGCATCCGCGCCATCCACAGTCCGAAGAACACGATGTACCTCTACCGCACGAAGACGACGCCTGAAAAGGCACGCGAGCGCTTCATGGAATACATCAATGCGATGAACAAGCTCAAGGAGCATCCACGCTGGTACAATGCCGCAACCACGAACTGTACCACCACAGTGCGCACCCAGCGCCCCATGACGAACCGCACTCCCTGGGACTGGCGCATCCTCTTCAACGGCAAGCTGGACGAGATGATGTATGAACAGAACGCCATCGCCACGGATGGCCTTCCCTTCCCCGAGCTGAAGAAGAGCGCCGCGATCAACGAGGCCGCACGCGCTGTGGGAGACAGTCCGGAGTTCTCACGACTCATCCGGGAATCAAGACCAGGCTTTCAATGAAGGCGGGTGTTGCGCGGGAGCAGCGTCATCAAAACATGACGGAGAACCCCATGAAAACGAGGTCGTTTTCATGCTCGCCGCCGCGCAGGAATTCGACGCCGGTCTCCAGCTCGACCCGCTCACTGAGCTTCACTGCTGGCGTGATGGCGATGGCATGGCGAGTCTCCTTCTCGAACCACATCGCAGCATAACGAAGGTTCAATTCCAGCCACTCGTTGATTTCCCAAGCTACCTCCACCGCCACCGTATCCCTGACAAAGCCGTCGTTATTCTCATAGGCGGCGAAGTGTGTCATATCCGTCAGGCCTACATGTGTCTCCACGCCCTCGGGATTCCTGTTGTAGAAGGAATGGCTGGCCAGAAGCGTCACGGACACCTCGCCAACTTCCCATGTGATCCCGCCGAGTAGCATCAGATGGCGCATGGTTTCCAACTCGTCCGACTCTTCCACCACAGACCTCGCCCGCGCATAGGAAGGGCCGAAGAACACAGACAACGACCGCTCCTCGCCCAGAGCAAACTTCTTCGTGCCCCGCAGACCCGTCCCCACCGCCTGCAATCGCTCCACTTCAGGATAAACAAACCCGAAGACCTCCACTGCCAGTTCACCGGGGAATTCGTAAATCAACTCTGCATTGAAATAGGACACCTCCGTGGCGCCCAGTTCCTCACGCTGGGCGTGGGCTCCCAGACCGAGGTGCAACTCCTCCCCCAGCGCCACCACGGCCCCTAGGCCACCATGCCAGTAGCCATGCCTGCCGATGTAAAGCTCCGACTCGAGCTCTGCATTCTCGGGTTCCTTTCCGCCGGCATGTCCCGGAGCCTCTGCAGCCGGAGAGTGGTGATAGACAAGCCAGGCGAGCACACACAGGAGAGCACGGGCGCGGGTGAGCATCTTGTGGGTTTTTCTAGCAGGGCCGGAGGGAGCGTGGCAAACTTTTCCTAAAGGAATGCTTCCAGCGCTCCATGTCCGTCCATTTGCCTTGACTCCATCAAGCCAAACACCAATTCTTGCCTTTGCTCGACACGCCTAAGTGTGAGGTCACCTTCCAGAGACGGTGAGCGGAAGGACCAACAGATACAACGGTGAGATCCATCTCCCATGAACTCCACGCCTCTCAGGCCCATTATCATATGCAAGGTCGCGATAACCTTCCTCTTCGTCATCTGCATTTCACCCGGGCAGTCTGCAGGTGGATATAAGATTGGCGTGATTCTCGCGACATCCGGTCCGGCCAGCGAAATTGGTCAGCCGGAAGAGAAGATACTCAGGGCACTGATGTCCTATGGAGAACTCCAATCTGGCGCTGGCAGGGTCACGTTGGAGTACCGGGACTCTGAAGGTAAGCCTGAGAGAGCCCTGGAATACCTGGAGCAATTCAGCAAGGACCCAAAAGTTCTCGCCGTCATCGGCCCCAGCACCTCCGGCGAGGCCATACCATTGGCACGCAAGGCCGCAGAGTATCAGCTTCCCCTGCTCGCACTGGCTGCCAGCAAGAAGATCACGCAACATCCCGAAGACCCTTCACGAACCAATCCCTGGGTCTTCCAATTTGCCCAAAACGATGCACTGGCAGCGCAAAAGCTGGTGACGACGCTGGCGTCTCAATCAGGGAGCACACAGAAGATAGCGTTCCTCTATTCCGAGGACGGATTTGGAAAAAGTGGCGCAGAAGTATTCCAGGAGGCAGCGAAGCGCGCATCCGCCATCCAGGTTGAGGACGGAGCCGGAAAGAGTGGTGCAGAAGTTTTCCAGGAGGTGGCGAAGCGCGCATCCGCCATCCAGGTGGCTCACCATGCGAGCTATCCTCCTGACCTGCCCCATCCAGAGGCTGTCATCAACGCCATTCCGAGTGAAGCCTCTGCCGTGGTGCTATGGGGCACCACCCCGGGACCGGCCCTACTGGTGGCGGCCATGCGCAAAACAAAGCCGAATATCCCCATCTATCTCAGTCATGGAAATGCATCACCTGCATTCCTCAAGGCGGTGGGACCGGCGGGAGAAGGAGTCATCCTGATGGGCTCACGCGTGCTGTTGCCTCTCGACGCCAGCAAGGATGGCAGCACCGAAAGGGACAAGGCCATTCATGTCTTCCAGAGGTTTTGGGCCCTGCGATTCGATTCTCCGCCCTCGCATTTCGCCGGGCATGCCAGGGATGCACTGTATTCCGCTTTGCTTGCCATAGAGGCCAGCAGCTCACCCGTTTCCAGAGACCAGATTCTCGCGGCCCTTGAATCACTCGGCACGTTTACCGGCGTCACCGGCAACTTCCGTTTCACTCCCGACGATCACGCAGGCCTGGATCAATCCGCCCTGGAAGTGTTCGTGGTACGCGACGGTCGCTTTGCCATCCTCGATGCGAAGAAGCGCTAGAGTCGGCTGCGCTTTTCCGCACCTTTTTAGCCCAAGGCATCCTCAGAGGATGACCATACGATATCGATATGCGTCGTTGCGCCTTATCTCAATACCACATGAATCTCGGCCACCCTCAATCGTCACCACCACATCCTTCCGCTGTCGTAGGCGCTCCAGAACAGCCTGGCAGCTGATGCCCTCCGCATGGAGGGCGCTCGTCTTCGGCCCGCTCCATTCAATTCCACAGGTCAGGGGAGGAACATGGACACCTTGGCCAGGTAATCACTATGTCATATCCCTGAAACTTGAATGCCGCTCTCACGTTCTCAATTACTCGCTCTCGATCTGCCAGACTAAAAGGTTTGATGTGGTGGGGGGCTTGCCAGTGATTGATGGAGTCCTTGTAAACAACCATGCCGCTTGCCCCGGAAAGCACTTCGGAATCGATGCGGAGTGTTCTTCCTGCTTCGGAATAAAGAATGCCCGTTCTGCCGAGCACCTCCACAGAGAAGCCTTCTGTACTCTTATAGAGATTGGGACGTGGACTGCTAAACATAAGTTTTGGTACCGGCGCAGACGTCGATCGTCACATTGACATAGATCATCCTGGGAATGTAGAGATGACGGAACGAAGCCTGTTTCAGGTCAACTTCGGCTCCAGCAATCAGCAGCACCTACACGTCGCCGCACGCCGATGCAAGTTCTCGCCTATGCTCATGGAACTCCGTCAACCCAATGACGCTTTGAAGCGCTTGCCTCGGAACTACGCAAGCAACACCTCGAGGAAGCTCACAAGCGTCTGCGACTCGCAATTGAACACCGGGATCAGGTTACACCAAACTCGACGCTTTTGCTGACCGAACCTGAACCGAGTTCGTTGGAACCACGACATCCGAACTTTGGATTCACTACAGTGGCAACCAGCCCTCGGTAATGTCGAGCATGGCCTCACCGACGAGGTAGTGGATGACCGAGAAACCGAACTTGCGCCGTTAATCTTGCGCTCCCTGTGGCCAACGATTTTCATGCTGGCCCGTGGGGTTTTGCAGCAGCCCTCTGAGCACAGCCAAGTCGACTCCGAGAGCGGCAAGGAGCGTGAAGAACGGGTACCCACGCACCTCTTCCCAGTACTACCAAAAACTACAAGCGACCACCAATGATTGCTTCGAAAATAGACCTAGACACACATAAGGAATCACCGGTGACAGCTAAAAGGCCGAGTACCCCTTAAGCTGAATACCTATGTAATTACCACGCAATGACATGACAAGGTGGAGGGGTCACTCCCCCGAACCGATGATCACTCCCAAAGCTAACTTCAAGACTGATGGTGGCGCCACACTGGTGGAACTTGTCGTCACAGTTGGCATCTTGGTGACGATGATGGTCCCCGTACTGGGACTCCTCTCGTCTGCCGTCGATACCAGCGGCAAGGCAGCGTCGATGACGATCTCAGCAAGAATTGCATCCCGTCTTGTTGGTGAGGTCCAGCAAGGGGACTGGTCGAGTATTCAGAACTGGAGCAATCGCGAGGTCTTCCTGGACTACCAAGGGCAGGAGTTGAAGGATGTTGGGGAACAGGCCAATGCCGTCTATGCAGCCCGTGTGCAACTAGGACCGCAAACCGGCGTTGTCCTTGGCACGAATAATCCTGCCGGAGCAAATCCATCCCAGAGGAGAGTCGTTGTATTGGTCGCGTCAGGTAGTCCGCTACAGGCGAAGGAACTGCTTGATCAAGCACAGGCTGCACTGGATGCGGGCAAACCCCTTCCCAGGGACGTCCGCATCAGTCGCACACTACTCGTAAACCTCGAAAAAGCCCTCTAGGAGAACCATGCGCACGGGAGGAAATGCACGCTCAAAGACGCGGGCGACAACAGCACCTGACACAGGATTCACTCTCATCGAACTCCTGCTCAGCATCACCATCCTTTCGGTGGTGATGCTTATCACCATGTCCCTTCTGAACGCCTCATTAGGGCAGCTTCGAATCTCGGAGGCGCGGTTCGGCCAATTCAGGGAGGTACAGGCTGCATTCGACACGATGCGCCTTCGCCTCGCAGGCTGTGAGATCAATCCTTTTTATGACTACGAGTACAAGAACGAAGACATGAATTCCGTGCCCATCGGGTACAAGCTCAAATCGGATCTCCATTTTGTCACCGGCCCCGTGATGGCGGGTGAATTTCCACTGCTGATATCAGGAAATCACAACGGACACGGCATCTTCTTCCACGGTACCTTCGGCATGACGAATGAGACTGACTGGAAGGGACTTGGCACCTTGATGAATAGCTGGGGATATTACCTGGAATTCGGAGATGATACGAGCGCCAGGGCTGACTTCTTGAACAGCGAGAATGTTCCCAAGAGATATCGCTATCGCCTGAAGGAGCTCCAGGTTCCAGCGGAGCTGATGCGGACATACGCTGCCAAGCTGAACGCTGGAAGCTCGCGCGAGGACATCTTCGCATGGTTCCGGGATTCCCTGCAGGCTCCTGAAAACGTGCACACAGTGGCGGAGAACATCGCCGCATTTGTTGTCACGCCGCTTGTCCCTGCCGACAGCAGGAATTCCAATGGCGCGCTCATTGGTGAGAATGGATTAGCCCCCACGTATTACTACGACACTCGAAACTACCAGCATGCCAGGACGAACGTTGCAGAGGTCACGCGACACCGCCTGCCACCTCTGCTGAGACTCACGCTCGTCGCGTTGGATGAGGTTTCCGCCACGAAGCTGGAGGAACTTAATGGGCAAAACAAGCCCGACCTTGGAGTCGACTCGCTGTTCGCGGACGCCACCAGGTACAATGAAGACATTCAGTCTCTGGAAGCGCGGCTTCAACAGATGAAGCTCAACTATCGCGTCTTCAGCACCACCGTCCGTCTCAGGAACGCGAGGTGGATCAATACCTATTAGTCCGGCACGTCCGGTCGCGTGCTCAGTCTGTACCGTCGATATGCACTTTCATTTCTCCAGATCCATCAAGGCTCTTCAGCGAGGGCTCTGTGGCCGCCTTCGGGCGCCGGGGTTCACCCTCGTGGAGATCCTGATCGTGATCACCGTCATGTTACTCCTGCTTACCATCGCAGGTACTGGTGCCAGCGGCATGCTCGACACCCTCCGAATGAAGGAAGGCATGGCAACCATGCGCGACACCATGGAGCAGGCGAGACAGGCTGCCATCATCTCAAATCGAGAGGTCATTGTGCGCATCTACAAGACAAGGAATGAATTCGGTGAAGAGTTCTGGCGAGGCCTCGAGCTTGGTGTCATGAAGCTCGTGACAGATCCAGATGCGCCGGGATACGAGAACCCCTCTGCTCCGGGATACAAGCCCAAGTTCGAGCGTGTGCGCGCGGTGGAAAATCTTCCCGGAGGTCTGGCGTTCCATCCTTCACCCAATTATTCCCTACTACTGGACAGCTCGCAGACGGAGCTTGAGAAGGGCCTTGAACAAGGACCCGATGGTGTTCAGCGTGAATACATCAGCTTTAGATTCAGCCCGGATGGCAGCTGCAATCTTCCTACGTCCAGAAAGTGGACCCTCACGCTGTTGAAGGCCTCCGACCTGAAGACAGGATCGCTCCCGCCCAACTACGCAACCATGCAGCTCGATCCCGCAACGGCACGCGTGCGCATCTATCGCCCATAAAAAAAGCTGACCATGACCCCCTCCATCGTTCCAGCTCATACTCATGCCCTTGCACGTCTACGGGCAGGCAAAGGCACAGCCCTGCTTCCGACCCTGCTGATCGCAGGCATGCTCACGATCATCGTTGTTCTCTTCTATGGCATGGCAACGGTGCAGATGCGCTCGTCTTCAGGTGAAGTAGCCACGCATGATGTCGGCACGCTTCAGGACATGGCTTTGAATTCAGCCATTGGCCAGTTGCGCGCAGGCTCGACGGAAGAGAACTCCCTGTGGATATCGCAGCCGGGAGCACTTCGCACCTATGGTCTCGCGAACGGCATCGCATCACGCATCTATAAGCTATACAGCGCAGGCGAGATGGTGGTGAGCGCCGCCAGCCTTACAGGAGCCAGCGCACTGAATCTCGAAAACGATCTACCCACGGATTGGAACAGCAAGCCGTCAGTTTACGCGGATCTCAATGAACCGGCCCTCGACGCATCGGGTGACCTGGTCTTTCCGATTCTTGACCCGCGCGCGATGGACATGGCCAATCCGACCTATCCGGGAAGCAGAACGCCGGAGGGATTTCGATATTCCACCACTCTTGCGGCCAGTTCCAAGAGCGTCCAAGGGGTGAGGCCCGCCGGGGTGGACCCTTCTTCACAACGGTTGCCCATGCCGGTACGCTGGGTTTACGTGCTGCGCGACGGGAGCATGGGGGTGATGGAAGATAGTGCGTCGCCGAAGTTCACACCTTTTGTGGGGCATAAACAAGCAAGCGCGGAGAACCCGATCGTAGGGCGCCTGGCATTCTGGACGGATGATGAGTCTGCCAAGGTCAATATCAACACGGCTTCCGAAGGACTCTTTTGGGATACCCCGCGGTGCGTTACCGGGAGGGAGGTCCAATTCGCTGAAAAGCCTCCCGTGCGCAACGAGGTCCAGCGCTTTGGCGGACACCCTGCAACCACATGCCTGAGCACCATCTTTTATCCAGGTGAGCGGCTACTCCCCCAGCCTGGAGAAATGCTGAAGAAGCTTGAGAATATCTATGCCGTTACTCCGCGTGTGAACGCGGATGCAGGACTAATGAAGGGCAACAATGCTCCGGTCACCTTCGACACTGATCGCCTCTATGCTTCCGTGGATGAATTCCTCCTTGAAGATCCCAGCGACGAGTCCGGTGAAGCAACGAGCTTCAGCAAAAGAGCCGTACAGCAGATGTTTGCAGGTGACGAAGCTCGCCTGAAGAGGCTTCGATTCTTCCTCACGGCGGAAAGCCGCGCTCCCGAAACGACGGCCAGTGGCATGCCCCGGGTCTCTGTGTGGCCAGTGCACTACAGGCCAGAGGCGCCCAACAACAAACGCACCTCCTTCGACAACGTGTCCGCATTCGCGAGCACTCTCGGCAAGCACCCCTTCCACTTTCGGCGCAGTGGTGCCGCCTCCAACATGGATGACTTCTCAAACTACTACAATGCGGAAGGCACAGACGAATTTGGCTGGGGGATGATTCACAATAACTATCTCGCGCAGTACCTCATCGAAGGCATCAAACTGCCCCGTCAGGGATATGGCAAGTCCATCGCGGAGAAATACGATGGCCGTTTCACATCCTTTGCTTCGACCCCGTATAACAGTGGCTCTGCAGTGGTGGCCATGTTGGAGTACATACGGCAGACGAATGCCAACGACAGCACGCACTCGACCAAAAACGTCACCCCCAGAGTGCCCGTGGATGCCTACTCACAGGCATCGGCAAATTGGATTGGCACAGATACGCTCGGTCAGGTGGCGGCCGTGGACATGAGCTACTACAGTCCACCGCTCAACACCGACAACAAGATTCTCAAGCGCAATCAAGACAATGATGGTCATGATCGCGTGTGGACCACCGGCATCGGACGGGAGTTCACGGTTTCTGAGTTCGGCCTGGTATTCATCCTCGCTGCAGAGTACCCCTCCGATCCGACCGCGGCCAAGGTGAATCCGGCACTTGTGGATCTTCTCAAGCTGCAACGTGGGCAGCGTGCCATCCAGGTGGGGGTGGTGGCAGAGGGATTTGCCCCTGCACAGGGCTACACCATGATCGCACCCAGCACCTCGTTCAACGTGACAGGTCTGGAGCATCTGCGCATTACGACGGATGGATTTGGCACGCGCAATACGGGCGGTGCCATCGTGACACCGCCGTTGGAGCAGGCCCCCGAAGTACGCTGGGGCACCCTGCTGCATAATGTGTCCCACTTGCAGTACCTCTGCGAAATCAAGCCACAAGAATCTCCGCTGGCCGGCAGAAACACCACCGGCAACTGGTGGACGGGATGGGGCGGCTCAGGTGGATACTGGATGTACGCAGACAGCAATGCCAACGGCGGAGCGGATACTGCAGCAGTTCCGGATCTGGATGTTGCCGCGGATAGCCTCAGCTCCCCGGCACAATACAGCCGTGGTTATTTTCTCGTTCCAGCGAATGCGACACAGATGACAATCTCCAGCGTCCGCGCGGGCAGTCTTGTAGACCGCTGCCTTGAAATCCGTGTGGGCAACCAGCGAAATGGGGACTACTCCAGCCGCAGGTTGCTGGCCGAAGTGCCTCCCAATATGATCGTGCCCATTCCCGGCAAGCCGCTGGAGTTGGCCAATACCTTCAGCAAACGCTACAAGAACGCACGCACGTTCTCCGGCAATCGATTCGCCAAGCCCGAGATCATTGATGGAAATGACGTGGTACGCACTTGGGTGGTGCGGCATGGGGACTATCGCCTCGCCTATCAAAGGTTGCGCGAAGGAGCAGGCGCCGCTGGCGTGGACGCGAATAAGCGGCTCTTTGTGCCGCATCCCGCATGGGATCCCACCACGCTGGGAGGGACAGGGCTTGTCACGGCCCAGTTGAAGCCCCAGATCCACGCCTTCACCAAGGCGGGTGGCAAACCCCACAAGACCGGCAAGCCGGGCAGCATGTGGATTCCGGGAGTCGAGTATCCTCCTACTTTTGGAAATGGTTCGGAAGATGTGACCTTAGTGGCGGGGGTGAACTACAACAACCAGGGTGCCACCAGTGACTATCGGCCGGATTTTGTGGTCAATCCCGTATCACCAACCTTCCGGGCGAATGTCCCCTCAAACTATCCCTATTCCGTGAATCCATCGGAGACACGTGACTGGGACAACGGAACTGGAATTGCGCCTGACGGATCCTATTGGAACAAGCCAGATGATGGCGCCACGATTTACGTCGGATCCATACCTCCCTACTTTTCCGCCAAGCCTTGGGACGGCGTGAATATCAACAAGAGACCGGTCAACCAGACCACGGCACCGAATCAGATGATTCCATCACCAGTGATGTTTGGGTCGCTCTCATCGGCTCCTTCCACAGGCCTCCAGTGGACTACCTTCCTGTTCCGTCCAGACATCACCCCAGGCGGGCATCTGGGAACAAAAGGCCACAGCACGAAAGGTGTCATGTCTGGAGCTCCGCCCGACCATGCGTGGCTTGACTGGTTCTGGATGCCCGTGGTGCAGCCCTACCCCATCAGCGAACCGTTTTCCACAGCGGGCAAGATCAACATGAACTACCGCATTGTGCCGTTCACGAACATCACAAGAGCCACGGGGCTGCATGCCGTGCTGAAGTCTGAGGAGATGCTCGCCATACCCTCGAGTGCAGGCACGACTTACAAGGACTACACCAAACTTTCCTCGAATCAAAACTGGCGCCACTACATCGATGCAGAGAAGACGCTCCTGCAGTGGGAGGCCAAGTTCAACCTCGGAGAGTTCTTCATGAATGCGGGAGAGGTGTGTGAGCAATTCCTCGTACCGAAGGACGAAGGCATCTCAGGGACATCTGCCAGCGCCATCGTGGCCCGGATGAAGACATATTGGGATGACCACCGCCTCACGGGAGACAACACACTGGAGCGTCCCTACGCCAATATCTATCCGCGTCTCACCACTCGCTCGAACACGTTCCGTGTGCATTTCCTGGTGCAGACCATCACCAAGGCCCGCTCCACCGATCCACAGACCTTCGATAAGGACAGAGACAGCATCACCGGAGAAAGCCAGGGAGACGCTCTCGTCGAGCGTGCGATCGACCCGAACGACCCTGCGCTGAAAACCGACGACTACGACTACATCGGCAGGGCCCGCAATGGCACGCTCAGTGTCGCGAAGTCTCTGGATACCCTCTACACCTGGCGCATCCGCAACGTTCGCCGCTTCATGCGCTAGGAGCTGCTTAAGAACAAACTTTCGACATCCCTCAAACCGACTCTACTTCTCATGCAACCTCCCTCCTATCTGTCCCTTAAAGCTGCATTCCAGGCATGCTTGTTGATGATGGTGGCGACTACCGCACCGGCCCAGCAGTGGGATGCAGGTGGAGCGGCGACAAACCTGAATTGGGGAAATGCCGCAAACTGGGACCCAGACGGCATCCCTGCTGCGGGTTCCACCGTTACCTTCGGTGCCACGGGCAGTAGCACCACGGCTGGCACGGTCACCAGCATTGTGGATGTCAACACCTCGGTAGGTTCATTGCAGTTCAATCATACCGCAGCCAATCAATTCCATACCGTTCAGATCAATAGTGGAGCTACCCTCACCATTGATGGCGCGGGCGGGATTGACCTCGGATCCACGGCCACCAACGCAGCCATGACCACCAACGTTGCCTTCACCGGTGGTGGCACCCTTGCCCTTACCGGTACGACTGCGGTAGTCGATATCGCCCTTCCCTTCACCACCATCAATTCTGGAAGCGCTCACACTGCCACCCTGAATCTCTCCACTCTCGGCGCCTTCACCACCAACATAGCCGATCTACGCATCGGTTACGGTTCCCTGGTCACGGGAAACTTGCTGCTCTCCGACACGTCCAATACGATCACAGCCAATAACATTCAACTGGGCCACAGCAATGGTGCCAATGCCTCCAGCGTCAGCACCATGACCCTGGGTGCAGGGGAAAACATCCTGCGCGTTACCAATCTGAATATCGGTCTGTCCAAGGCCTTTGGCACCTTGTCGTTTGCCTCGCAAACCCCGGGGAGTGCGGGCACCGTCACCATCGGTGGAAAGACGGCAGGCAGCGCTGCGAATATCACTGCGGGCTCTACCAATGGCACCGGTGGCACCTCGGCCACACCCACAGGCACTCTGGACCTCCGCGGCCACGTGGCCACCGTCACAGCAAATGTGCTTACCTTGGGCAAGCGCGACGGCTCCGGCGCTGGTGGAGCGAGTGGTAATGTCTACTTCGACGCAGGCACCTTTACGGCCAACACCATCAGCATGGCAGCCAAGACGGGTAGTGGCACAGGCCAAGCCACGGCTCTGCTCTCGATTGGCGGCGGCACTTTCACGGTCAATGCAGGTGGCAGCTTCAGCCTCGCCTCGCAATCGGGTACCGGCACAGCTTCTGGCAAACTTGAGATCAAGGGCGGCACGTTTGTCTCGAACGTAGATATCATCGATGGCGGTGGAGCCGCCACATCCACCATTGAGCTCATTGGGACCGGCGTGCTGGATATGCGCGGAAACGCCATTGGCGACGCCACGAATGCCATCGACACACTCAATTTCCAATCAGGTACCCTGATGAATGTGGGTGAAGTGAATGGCGGGCTCAGCCAGATGACAAAGAGCGGTGCAGGCACGCTGGTCCTTGATGGCATCAATACCTACACAGGTGGCACGCGTGTGACTGGAGGCGTCCTTCAGATCGGCTCCGGCGGCACCACTGGCACGATTGGCACCGGGGGCATTCAGCTCCAGGGTGGAGCCATCGCGTTTCATCGGAGTGATGAATTCCAGGTGACTGAATCCATCACCGGCTCTGGAGGAGGCATCCGGCAGACGGGCACTGGTCGCACGTCCATCATGTCGGCGAATAGTGGACTGGACGCCGCTGTCGTGGTCGTGAGTGATGGCATTCTGCGTGCCGGAAACAGCCTCGCACTCGGAACCTTCCCGGAGATCACGGTGGAGTCCGGTGCGCAGTTCACTTTCGCCACCAATTCCGCGACACCACAAACGCTGAGCACGGCATTCAATCTCACGTTGCAAGATGAAAGCATCCTTGCCATTGGCGTGGGGGATACGATTGCCACTTTCTCCGCAGTTACTGCCGGCGATGTAATTCTGAAGGTGCTGGGGAATCCGAATATCAATGCGGGTGGCACCTACAATCTGGTCACCTCCACCAATGGTGGGCTCAATGGAGCGAACTATCAGTTCCAGTTTTACGGCCTGACCAACGCATTGGTGGGCGGCTCCAACACCACCGCGAACAATATCTCTGTAAATCTCGTGGCGCTCGACCCCGGTGATGTTCCCGACACCCTGTACTGGAAGGGCGGGTATGCAGGCTTCGAAAATATCTGGGCCGTCTCCAATGGTTTGCCTCCTCCCAATGCGCAGAGCAACTGGACGGTGGACCGGGCCGGTGACTTCGTGGTGAGCATTGTGCCCGGCGAGACCACGGACGTGATCTTCGCCACCAACAATGCGAACACAACTTATATGCAGAATACCGCGCTGGGCTATGATATGCGCATACGCAGCCTCTCGGTCGACGGCAATGCCAGCGGCACTGCTGGCTCGAGCGCCGTTGCGGTGAATGACAATGACTACACCCTCACCATCGTGGGCGGGGACTCCACAGCTGGCACTGCCTCCATTTTTGTGAGTCATCTGACTGGCGGGCTTGCCTTGAACACCAACGTGAAACTCGAGGCGGACAATCCCTTGATCACGGTCGGCATGATGGATGGAACCTCGCTCGGACAGGGTACACTTGGCATTTCCGGCAAGCTTTCCGGAAATGGATTCACGAAACGCGGCGCAGGCACCATGACTCTCTCGGGCACAGCGTCCAATGAACTGGCGGGCACCACCCGTGTGGAGCAAGGGAATCTGATACTAGGCAAGACGGGAGGAGCCGTCGCCCTTACAGGAGACGCTCTTTTCATCGGCGAAGCAACCCCCTCCTCCCCAGCCCGCGCCACTGTAACCCTCCAGGCAGATGAACAGATTGGGGATGAGATGGATGTCACCATCTACACGGGAAATACGCTGCAACTCGCCGGCAACGATGAGACCATCAATGGCCTCAATGGCTCAGGATCGATCTCCAGCAATGTCGTGGGCACTGCCACCTTGACGATTGGTGCCGGTGGATCTGATGGAGCCTTCTCAGGCATCATTTCCAATGGAAACACAACCTCGCCACCGACCATGCTCGTGGCCCTGACCAAGACAGGCGAGGGCACTCAGATTCTCAGTGGTGCAAACACGTATACAGGCTTGACCTCCATCTTGGGTGGCACTCTGCAGTATGGTGCCAATAACGTCATCGCCAGCGGCGGCGTCACCGTGAACGGCTCTACAGCAGTGTGGGACATGCATGGGTTCAATGACTCAGTGGGCACAGTCACCGTGGCGGGAGGCGGTCGCATCATCGGTGAAGGCTCTACACTCACCAGCACCGCAACCTTTCAGATGCAGGACGGCATTGTGGATGTGAACCTCGCGGGCAGCGTCGGACTGACAAAGTCCAGCACGGGCCTCGTGATCCTCAATGGAAACAACACATACACCGGCACCACCACTGTCGGGGGCGCCAGCGGCATTCTGCGTGTCACCACCGATGGCGGCCTTGGCTCCGCTGCCGGCGGCACCTCCATCTCGGGAGACTCTGCCAACGGCGCCCGGCTCGAACTTTCCAATAACATCGTCATCCGTGATGCCCTCACCATCGGCGCTCGCCAGGGGGCCACAGCAAATGCCGTAGCCCTCAGCAACTTCGACGGAAACAATGTCTGGGCTGGAAACGTGACGTTCACCACCGGCGGCAGCAACTACAACATCGAGTCGAACACTGGATTCCTGACCATCAGCGGCCAGGTGTCAGGTGGCGGCACCACCGGAGGAGGCCGCAATCTTCAACTCATGGGTGCGGGCGACGGTCTTATCTCCGGCGCTTACATTGACGGCACTGGAGGTGCCACGGTGAACCTCTTCAAACTGGGAACTGGTACATGGACGCTCAGTGGGGCGAGCACCTATTCCGGAACCACAAACGTCAATGCTGGAAAACTCAGGGCGACGAACAAGGAGGCACTGGGCAACACCTCCCGCCTCACCGTTGCCGCCGGAGCCAGCTTTGAATATCAAAGTGGTGCAGCCGGAAACAATCTCAATGTTGCTGCCATCACCCTGAATGGCGGAAGCACAATCGGCGTGGAAGTCGGAAACACGATCGCTGTCACGGGTGCGGCGACCACGAGTGGTTCCATCACACTGGATGTCTTCGGCATCTCGGGCTTCTCCTACGTCAATGGCCAGGAGTACAACGTCATCACCGCGGCCAGCGGTCTCGATGGCGCCACCGCATATACCCTCGGCAAATTCTACAACCTCACCAATGCCACCGTCTCCGGTGTAGACTGGAATGCGACACGCGTGTGGCTGAATATGCAATCCGCCGCCGAACTCACCACCGCATACTGGAAGGGCGGATTCGCTACTGCGGAGAATGTGTGGGCCGTGACCAACGGCACCACTCAAAGCAACTGGGCCAGCGACCAGGCGGGGACGAACACCCCCCTCGTACCGGGTGCAAACACCAATGTGATCTTCTCGTCGACTGGTGCCACGAATGAGAATCCCATGACGCTCGGTGCAAACATGAGCATCGGCACGCTCACCTTCAATACTGCGTCGGAAGTGCTCCTTCAGGACCTCTCGCACACGCTTACGCTTAACGGGGCCGCTGCTATCACGGTAAACACGGGTGCGGGGCTCATCAATCTCAATACCTATCTCATGCTCGCGAATGGCGCGCCCGTCATCCAGGTGGCAGCGTCAGAAGAGCTGGTCATCGCAGGCAAGCTCCGGGGGAATGCTTTCACGAAGGCCGGAGGAGGCACTGTCACCCTCGCAGGAAATATCGACAACGACTACAGCGGCACACTCCGTGTGCATGAAGGCACCGTGGACCTGGCCAAATCCGCCAACACTCTGGCCGTGACTGGAGATCTCGAGATCGGAAACTCCGGAGGCTCCAGTGCCACTGTCCGGCTGATGAATCACGATCAGATTGCCAACACGTCCGATGTGCTCATCAATAGCGGTGGCGTGCTCAATCTCAATGGCTCGAATGAAGCCATTGATGGCCTCACGGGCACGGGCCTGGTCACAAACACGGCTGTCGGAACGACCTCCATCTTCACCATTGGCGCAAATGGACAGTCATCCGCGACCTTCTCAGGAATCATCCAGGATGGTGCTGCGGGCGCAGAAATCCGTCTGGTGAAGACCGGTGCCGGCACGCAAACACTCACCGGCGCCAATACCTACACCGGTGGCACGGCGATCAATCAGGGCACCATCATCGTGGGACAGGACAATGCCCTTTCCACAAATGGAGATCTCACCATTGGCGTGGGCACTACGGTGGGACGCCTGGAACTCAATGACCACAGCCAGCAGGTGAGCAGCCTCAGATTCACCAGCAACAGCGCCGACTACAGCGAGGTCATCATTGGAGAGGGAGAGTCGCTCACGATCAGTGGCACGCCCTCGGGCACGCAGGCATTTGCCATCGCAGGGAGTGGCTCAGGAGCCCAGACAAATGTGCGCATCACAGGCGAGGGCTCCTTCATTATCAACAATGCTGCCGCCAACAACAATGACTTCGTCATGACGCACACCTCCGGTGGCAATCCAGTCATGCGTCTTGATATGACGGGATTGGCCCGCTTCGAAGCCACGGTGAGGAATTTTGACATCATCAACCAGTCGTCCGGTTCACTGCCAAAGTTTGAAATCACCCTGGCGGATTCCACGCGCATTACGGCCAACCGCATGATCATTGGTGGGGCAGATGCCTCGCCTCACCCCTCTGGCAGCTTCTTCCACTTCGGCCAGGATACAGTGCTGAATTCCAACTCCATCACTTTCGCCACCAGGCGGAGCATTGTCGATGTGGGATTCCGCGAAGGGCTGGTCGATTCTCCCACATTGAAGATTCGTGCTACAAACGGCACGGGGCGTGCCGACCTGATCCTTGGCAACAACTCCCCTCAGTTGGGAGGCGCCATCGGTGGCTCGTCCAACCCCACCGCCATAGTTGATTTCAGAGGGGGCACCCTGGACTTCTTGCTGGATGAGGTTGTGCTCGGCGCTTCGGCCTCCGTGGCATCAAATGCACTTGGCCACGGTATCGGCGTCCTCTCCTTTGACGGAGGTACCGTGGACGCTACCATCGTCTACCTGGGCCTGGCTTTTGATATCGGCACCGCAGGCACTGACGTGAACCCGGGTGACGAGATCCACGGCACCCTGAATGTGGCTGGGGGAAACTTCACCGCAGGCAACATCTCCATCGCAGAGAACAGGGATGCCAGCAGTGGGGTGAACTCGTTTATCCGTGGTCAGCTCAATATCTCGGGAGGGGTGACTAACGTGACGAACAACATCACGGTAGCCACGCACACTTCCTCCAGCACTGGCGAGTCCATCGGCGAGGTGAACCTCACCGGGGGCAGCGTGACTGTCGGGGGAAATATCACCGAAGGTGCCGGAGCCAACGGCGCTCTGAACAAGAGCACGGTGACGCTGGACGGTGCTGCTCTCGATATGACGAATGGCACGATCAATGTGGATACATTCAATGCCATCAGTGGTCGCCTTTCCAATCTAGCACAACTCAATGCCAGCGGTGCGGCTGTAGACCTGACGAAGACCGGCGCTGGCAAGACGCTGGTACTTGCGGGTACCAATGCCTATACTGGAGCCACCATCGTAAGCGAAGGCACGCTGACCGCCGCGAGCTCAACCGCATTGCAAGGCACATCCGGACTCACCGTGAAGAGCGGCGCCACCTTTAACTACAACAGCGGAACCCTGGGCAGCAATCTCACCCTGAAGAGTGGCGCGGCACTCACTCTGGAGAACAACTCACGCGTGGGTGTGGAACTTGGGAACATCATTGTGACACAAGCTGCGGCTGTCACCACTGGAGCCAATGTCACCGTGGATGTCTATGGTATCACCGGGGCCACCTACAATACCCAGCGCTACGATGTGATCACCGCCACGGGTGGCCTCAATGGTGCAGGTGCCAGCTACCAGCTCGGCAATTTCTACAACCAGACAAACTACACCGTCAGCGGCATTCAATTTGATGCGAATGCGGTCTGGCTCAATGTAACCGCCGCTACGGCGCTCACAGAAGCCTACTGGAAGGGTGGATTCGCAGGGGGCGCGAATGTGTGGGCCATCTCCAACGGAACCTCTGCCAGCAACTGGGCAACCAACCTTGCAGGTGCGGATACACCGCTTGTGCCAGGAGCCAATGCCAGGGTCATTTTCTCCGCGACGACGTCCACCAACAGTGAAGACATGACGCTCGGTGCAGACATGAGCGTGGGATCGCTTGAGTTCAACATGGGTACCGCAGTTCTGCTGAATGATGCAGAACACGAACTCACTCTGAACCATGAAAATGCCATTACAGTCAATGGAACCGGGCCCGTGACCCTGAACACGAATCTCACCCTTGCCGACGACAACGCGGAAGTGAATACGGCCTCAGGGGCATCCTTGACGTTGAGCGGCACGACCGCAGGACAGGGCATGACGAAGACTGGACAAGGACGTCTGGCGATGACCGGGACCCAGACCTTCACAGGCGCTCTTACGCTTTCGGGAGGTACGACCTACTCAGCCAGCAACACCACCGCCCAATCGATCACGGTGGCATCCGGTGCCAGACTGGATGCAGCAGGCAGATTGACAAGCACGGGTGCATCCGGTGTGAATGTACAAGGGATCCTCTCCGTGGGCGATTCTTCTGCGGCGCTCCCCACGGCAACCACCCTGAGCATCACCACTACCGGTGGCGTACTGGCATTCGCGAACAACAGCACACTGGAAATGGATCTGATCGATGGAGCAGGGACTGGCGGAGGCGCTTCAGACCTGCTGGTTGTGACCGGAACCGTGAACATCGGCAGCAATGTCATGCTGGATGTGGATGTGAACGACATGGTGGCTTGGGCACTGGGAGACACGTGGAAGCTCTTCGACTGGACAGGTCTTACGAGCCTTACAGGGAGCTTTGCCACCTTGGAACTGGACACCATCTTGGATGGCACTGATTATCGCTGGGACTACAGCAAACTGTACACGGATGGCACCATCTCCATCGCCGCTGTGCCAGAGCCTTCACGGGCAGTTCTCCTGGTAGGTGCCCTTGTCTTGCTCGCCACCAGACGACGGAGATCGGTGATCTGATAGGACGAGAGTTATTGGGCTACTTGCGAGCGGTGCAAGTAGCTTGATAGCACGGCCGATGATTTTCTGGCTCCTTTAAATCCGGACAGGCTGAACCTTCATGTGGAGCCTGCAGATCAAGGGAGGTCAGTAGAAATTGCTCCAGAAGGCACAAGATTGGACACCTCCGACAAAGGCAGCTTTGCAACGGCTCGCTTCTGGGTATCAAGCTCTAAGGCTGACGTAGCGAGCCATTTGCAGAATCCGTGATATGCCCAGACAGCACCTTCCTGACATCGAGAGGGACATCCGCATTGGCCATCCTGGTGATGTGAGACGTGAGACGCCGGATTGCTGAGCTTTTTTCGATCCTCTTCGAGTCTGGTAACCAACGGCGCCCACACTTCTTCACTCGCCGCTGTACGTAGTCACACCTGTTCTTAGAACAACTTTCCCACGGTGTAAAACCTTGAAAATTAAAATGGTGGAGGCGAGGGGAGTTGAACCCCTGTCCGAATCGCCATCAATGAAAGCGTCTCCATGCGTAGTGAGTCATTTGGTCTCGAAGTGGCGGCTGCGGCTCACAGCATCCTCCACTCCCAGCGTCCTGTTAGTCTCGCCTTGGGGCCGGTCGCCCGCCCGTCAGGCCAGCCTGTAAGTAGTCGCGCGCCCGGTTCACAGACTTCACCGGGGGCACGTCGTGGCGCTTAGGCCGCGAGAGCAAGCTCGTTAGAGTTCGCAGTTATGGTTTGACACGATTGTTACGCGGTGACGCATCGTCCGCGGCATGCAGCCTCCACCTCAGACCATCCGTCGAAACCAGGACGCCCCCGATGTGAAAGTCACTGAGAGGGAACGTAGCACGGATGAGGTTGGACGCCAGCAATTTCATGTGACGGATCATTTCGAGAAGAATGAATTCCAACCATTTGGAGCTTGGCCGCCTTCATGCTACCTTGCCGTCAGATGAAAGAACAAGACCTACTGCGTAGGACGACGGGAAGGCTCCGTCTCCCCGCAGCCAATCAGACAAGACAGAATACGCCAACACAGAGCACGACCACGAACTGGCAAGCCGCTCAAGTCACCACGACGACGGCAGTCCCCGCCTGGCAGTCCAACGTTCAGTTGAGAGCTGGCCTGGTGAAGCGAGTGAGCAGCCTCTTGAGCAGGTAGCAAATAAGCTGCAGCCACAGAGACGCACGCCTTTCATAATAGAAGGGCGGTTGGCAGACTTTGAATGCCACCAACACCCATGGAGTGAAGCAGATGATGCTCCACTCCATAGCCAACGCTTTGAGATATAAGTGCGTCAACTGCTCTCAAGCGTCCAGAGCCACACCTGGCACCGCAAACTCACGCACAGCCTGCGCCTCAAATCTCAAAACTCACCGCGCCACGCGCCTGCTCGCGCTGCAGCACATCCGCCAGGGTCAGCGCACTGAGTTTTTGCTGGATGTCTTCGTTCAGCTCACGGAAGGCGGAGACGAGGCCGGGGGAGATGGCATTGCCAGCACCATCGCCACCGGGGAGGAGTTGCAGGGGGCCATCGATGAGTTCCAAGACTTCGCCCACGGAGATGCGGGAGGCCGCCCGCGCCAGTTGGTAGCCCCCACCCGCGCCGCGTCGGCTGGTGAGCAGCCCGCCCTTGCGCAGGACCAGGAGGATTTGCTCCAGGAACTTCAGCGGGATGCTCTCCTCCGTGGCCAGCGTCTGGATGGAGAAGACGGTGCCCACGCTGCTGCGGCTCATGGCCACCAGCGCGCGCAGTGCGTATTCCGCCTTCTTGGAGATTTTCATTGTCAGTTGGTTAGTACGGGGAACGGCACGGGGCAAGGGGGAAGAGGGGTTTGGGGTGGTTGAGCGGTGGCCAAGGGAGGTGGTCGATACACGCATAGCGGGTGACAGAAGGCGGCAGCCCGCAGGGAGCGGGACTAGCCTAGTCCCGGCAGCACGTAGCAGCTGACAGAGGGCGAAGGCGTCCCTTCCGCTTCTTCCCATGGCGACGTCACGAGTGACTTCCTCAAGACGCTCCGCACCCAGGCTCCCGACCCCGGGGACTAGGCTAGTCCCGCTCCCTGCGGGCTCACGCCCCGCTTCGTGTCTCATTCCCATTCCGTCATCGTCATCGTCATCCACCCTCCATCCACACACCCTTTGCCAATACCAGCCGGGCGCGGTAGCTTGCTCTTCCCGCGTGTATCCCCAGAACGCGCACGTGCCCGCCTCATGGACGACGACTTCTTCACCAGCGACAGCTCGACCTCCGCTCCCCCGCCCCGTTTCCCGGGTGCGAATGGGGGTGTAGGCGCTGACACGGATGCGGGCGGCACGCGGAAGGTGAGCCGGGCCATCCCGCTCGCGGCGCGCATGCGGCCACGCACGCTGGAGGAGTATGCGGGGCAAAAGCACATCCTCGGCGAGGGGAAGCTGCTGCGCCGCGCCATCAAGGCAGACCGCTTTTCCTCCCTCATCTTTTACGGACCACCCGGCATTGGGAAGACCACACTGGCCACCATCATCTCCCAGGAGACTCAGTCGCGCTTCGTCACACTGAGCGGCGTGGAGAGCAATGTGGGGGACATCCGCGCCGTGGCGGAGACGGCGGAGAAGCTGCAGCGCCTGCACAACCAGACCACGGTGCTCTTCGTGGATGAGATCCACCGCTTCAACAAAGCACAGCAGGACGTGCTCCTGCCGCACCTGGAGCGCGGCACGCTGCGCTTCATCGGCGCGACCACGCACAATCCTTTCTTCTACATCAACAGCCCGCTCGTCTCGCGCTCCCAGGTCTTCACCTTGGAGCCGCTGACCATCGAGGACCTGGAGTGGCTCCTGCAACAGGCACTGCAGGATGAAGCCCGCGGCCTGGGTGACATGCCCATCACGCTCACGCCTGAGGCCTCCAAACACCTCGCCACCTTTGCCGATGGCGATGCGCGCAAGGCCCTCAGCGCGCTGGAGCTCGCCGCACTCACCACGCCACCCGATGCGGAGGGGCGCATCACCATCGACCTCGCCGTGGCGGAGGAGAGCGTGCAGCAAAAGACCATCGTGTACGACGGTGACGGCGATGCGCACTACGATACCATCAGCGCCTTCATCAAGAGCATCCGTGGCAGCGACCCGGATGCCGCGCTCTACTGGCTCGCGAAGATGCTGCACGCCGGCGAGGACATCCGCTTCATCGCACGACGCATCGTCATCTCCGCGAGCGAGGACATCGGCATGGCGGACAGCAATGGCATCCGCGTCGCTGTGGCCGCGCAGCAAGCCGTGGAGTTCATCGGCATGCCCGAGGCCCGCATCCCCCTCGCCCACGCCACCGTCTACCTCGCCACCGCGCCCAAGAGCAATCGCGCCTACGTCGCCCTCGATGCCGCGCTGAAGGACATCCAGGAAGGCCGCACCCTCGCCGTGCCCAAGCACCTGCGTACCAAGACCCGGAAGAAACTCGCCGCCGCCTCCGGTGCCACCGCCGAGGAGATGGACTACAAATACTCCCACGACAGCGAAACCGGCTACATCCCCCAAGCTTATCTCCCCGAGGGACGAAGGTACTATGAACCGTCTAACAACGGCATGGAGCTAAAAGTGAAGGAGCGGCTCGACCACTGGCGGAGGTTGTTTGAGGAGAGTGGGGGCGGAAAAGGAAAGTAGTCCGCCGAGCTTCGGCGGCGAAGCTTGCTCACTCCGGTAGCGCCTTCACTATTGAGGTCACTTGTGCCGAAGGCCCTGGACTGCGCGCAGCCCTGCTGCCGCTTTCCTCAAGTGCAGCCTGCTGCACGCTCCACCGCGACGAAGTCGCCAATCTTTTCTCGGCACACCAAACCACGTGAGCGCACCGATGTTGGAGAAGCTGAAGGCTAGAGGGATATGATAACATAACCTCTCATAAGCGATCGCAGGATCCCAGCGCACCTCCGGCCTATCACATCGCATACCCATGCATCGGTAGGGCGCTGCTGCGTCGGCGCCCAAACTAGGTGGGGCTCGGGAGGTGCGGAGCAAAGGGGTGATAGAATATCGCGAGTGGCTAGCACACGGTTCCACTCCGCCTCAGCCCACAGAGATCAGGGCGCCGACGCAGCAGCGCCCTACCGTTGGGACATCCAATGATGTATCCCTCCTCAATTCGCTTCATAACAGTTGTTCTGACTTCCACCAATACTACGGAACCTCCACCACCACCCGCATCCCCTGATTCGCCAGCGACCCATGCCGATCCATCTGGCCGATGTCCACGAGGTTGAAGAAGCTGCAGGTATTCGCCGAGCACCACCACGAGCCGCCGCGTCCGGCCACCAGGCGCTTCTCCTCACCGGGTCGTGCGCCGGCGGGGAGGCCGGTGCAATATTCAAACACATTTCCTATCACATCATACAGACCCCAGGCATTCGGCGGGAAGGACTTCACCGGGGCGGTGTAGAGGTAGCCGTCCTCCTTGGTGTCCTTCATATGGCTCTCGCCATTCCAGGTGTTCGCCAGCTTCACATCATACTTGTTCCCCCAGGGATAGCGTGTCGCCTTCCCGGCACGGGCGGCGACTTCCCACTCAGGTAATGTTGGAAGACGACCACCCAACCATGCACAATAGGCGGCGGCATCAGCACCGCTGATTTGCGTCACGGGATGATCCTTCAGTTCGTCCCACGACTTGCCGTTGTCGCCAAAGGGCTTGCGCCAGTGCGCGCCGGGGATTTGTTCCCAGGCCCAGTCGGGCATGCCTTCCACAGCCACCTTGCCAGAGCCGCGCTTCTCCGCATCGGTCACATAACCGGTGGCTTCCACGAAGGCGGCAAATTGCGCATTCGTCGTCTCTGCTTCAGCGATGGCATAGCTCTTCAGCGTGACGGTGCGCAGTGGATTGCGCTCATGGCCTTTGGCTCCCACTTCATAGGAGCCCTCAGGCACGACGATGAAGACGTGGCCGTTCTTGCCCGTGATACGGGCGGGCGGTTCGGCGTGCAGGGGAGATACCGCTCCCGGTAGGCCCATCACCATCGCAAGCAAGATAGATATGGCAGCAGCCAGCAACGCCACTGACCGCACACGGAGTGTTCGGACCACCATGGAGTTGCGGACGGCGCGCTTCATCTTGTCACCCAATTGCAGAATTGATGGTTGAGAGTGTGCAAAACGCGGAAAATATTTTCATCTGAAGACCATCCTCATGGTGATTTGTTCCAGACTGCGGATTGCCTTGGACTCAGGCTATCAACTATCGACCATAAACTATCAACCCCGGCTCCAGGTTTACAGACCATCAGGCTCGGGAGCCACGGGCATGACCTTGGCACCGAGACGCTTTTCCACGGGCACGGTGGTGAGGTAATCGCTGGCCACCTTGCGCAGTTCCTCGCGAGTGGCTTCCGTATACGGCACCTGCACCACGGTACCACGAACGTACACAGGAATGTTCAGTTCCTCGTCCCATTTCACCCAGTTGCGGGATTCCCACGGAATGTCATCCGCGGACTTGAATTCCTTCAGCTCAGCTTTCGCGGCCACTTTCTTCAGTCCTTCACGATAGGCCTTCTCCACGGCGGTATTCTTGATCGGGGAGTAGTCTTCATTGCGCAGCAAGTGTCCAATGAGCCCAAGGATTTCCCGCTGATAGATGCGTGCAGCATAGGTCTGCTCCTTCCGCGGCTCTCCCATTCCACGCACCATGCGTTCATTCCACGAGACCGGACTGTCCAGCTCCAGCGCAGGCAGCGGCGCAGTAGCGTCCTTCTCCGCCGCCGTGAGCAGCACATGCAGTTGGTCTTCGAGGCGCAGCAGCTCCGGCAGGCACTCCACGCCTTGCACGGCCTGTACCGTCTCCAGCAGCGGCGCGGACAACGCCTGTCGATTCAGCCCGCTCTTTTGAATGGTCGTCTCACGCTGCGCGGGTTTGCCTGCCTGTCCCGCGAGCTTGGCCACATCGATGTTCTTCAGGCGCTCCAGCAGCACCGGCATCACCTCCACACGATAAGCTTGCAGCTTCGTAGCCGTGTCTACGCCCACCGAATAATGCCTCGGCGCCAGCAAACCATACGCCGGCAGCGGTACCTCAAACGCAATGGGGCACGGCAGGCCACACATCTGGCTGTAGTCACCCGGCTGGGCAATCGCTTGATCCAGCACCTGCGCCCCCGTCAGTGCGGGCAGCTCCTTCTTCTCCAGATAAGCCTGCACCAGGTCGCGTGTCTCCTTGCGCAACTCCTCTGTATAAGGCACGCGCACGATGCGCCAGCGCCAGTAGGGCACCCCGGCATCTTTATCGAAGGCCATGGAGCGCTTCCGGTCTTCCGGAATGTCTGCCGCACTGCGCACCTTCTGCAAATCTTCATCCAGCTTCCGATGCTGCAGAATCAGTGTGCGAATGCGCCCCAGCGTGGAAGTGGACAGGGACGCATAACCCTTGCGATGCAATAGCTCCACCATCACGCCGAGCATCTCGCGATCGAACACCATCGAGTCAAAGAGCTGCTGTTTCCGTTTCAGCTTCGGCGGCAGCTTGCTCCAGTCCTCCACATCTTTGAAGTCTTCCCCAGCGCCTTCCCACATCGTGCTGCCACCGGCATCGATGACCGGGATGGGAGCCTTCTCATCACGGTCCGCGGCCACATTGAGCTGCTGCAGTTGCTCTTCGAGGCGCAGCAGATGCGGCAGCAGTTCCACCGCATCGAGTTCCAGCACCATGCTCAGCATCACCCCGCCAAGCGTGCGTGGGTTCTGGTCCGTCTCCGTTTCGAAGTCCACCTCATCAGGCTTCGCAGGTGGATACAACGCGGGAAGCAGCGGCTTCTTGAGCTTCGCAGGCGCCTTGGGCGGATTCAGCAGATCCAGCTTCACCAGTCGGCGCCCCAATTCCTGCACCACCTCATCACGCCGCGCGCGCAGCAGCTTCGTCATGGGTTCGGAGAGGAAGGTGCTCTGCGAAATCGAGAGCCCGTACGCAGGAATCGGCGGGCGAGAATAAGGCACCGGCGGTGGCGCATCGCAGATCTGCGCGCCATCACCGGGACGCTGGATGGCCTCGTCAACGAGGGACTCAATTGGAACCTGGTACGAAGTCGGGCCGGACGCGCCATGCAGCGGAAACGCCCCGGAGAGCAGGGCCAGAGCGACCCAAAAAAGTGGCTTCATGTGTGGAGAGGTTGGCGTGAGCTTGGAACAAATCAACGACCGCTCCGTTTACATGAATGAAAATAAGGAATTACCTCTGAATATAAACTTATGCATAAATATTGCAGCCGCTAAATAATTTTCTCGCATTCTGCACGACCGCGGCACATGTTCAGGTCCATGCCGATACAGGTATGCATTGAAGAATTCTCCCGGCAGCATGAGGATGGAGCCCGCCGCCCGGTGACCACTCACGAGTCGCACAGCGAGGCACTCGAAGCAGCCAAGGCCCTGGTCGATTCCGGTCTGCTGGAGCTCTGGACCCCCGGCATGGCCCCGGACTACCTGCTCACCCAGTGGTCCACCCACGACGAGGATGTCTTTCTCACTCCGGATGACGGCGAAAACAAATTTTCCGCCATGGAGTATGCCAGAATGCGCTCCCGAGAACTGGCGTACCGGCGGCATCTGTAGGAATCATCCGGCTGAAGCCGGAGCTACTTTGGACTCCGCACTGGCGCTCCCCGCAGAACGGTGTTAGCGCAGACGGTGCCCCAGATTCCGCAGAAACTTCCCCGCCTCATCATTGACCAGGTCATCGAAGCGCTCGCCGATGTCTTCTTGGACGGCTACCATGCGGACAAGGTCATCGAACGCCGCTTCCGCGCCCATCCGAAGTGGGGCTCCCGCGACCGCCGCCTCTTCGCCGAGAGCGTGTATGACACCATCCGCTGGTGGCGCTGGTACTGGCACCTCGCCGGCCTGCCTGCGGAGGAGTACCTGCAAAAGGATGCGCTGGATGCCACCCGCCTCTGGCAGGTCTGGTCGGTCTATTGGTTTGAGAAGCACGGCTCCCTCCCCGGGTGGCCCGAGTGCCAGGAGATCAACACGGACAAGCTCCAGCGTCGCCGCGCCCGCACCGTGCCTGCCGCCATCCGAGCCTCGTTCCCGGACTGGCTGCACGACCGTGGAGCTGACGAGCTGGGTGAGGACTGGCCGCATGCGCTGGCCATGCTGAATGAGCCCGCGCCCGTCTTCCTCCGCGCCAACACGCTGAAGGCCGCCGCGGGCAAGGTCTGTCATGCGCTGACAGAGGAGGGCTATGAATCCCGCCCCGTGGGTGAAGAGCTGCCTGATGCCCTCGTGCTTACGAAGCGCCAGAATGTCTTCCAGACGCAGGCTTTCAAGGACGGCCTTTTCGAAGTGCAGGACGCAGGCTCGCAACGCATCGCACCCTTCCTCCAGGTCGCCCCCGGCATGCGCGTGGTGGATGGCTGCGCCGGTGCCGGAGGCAAGTCCTTGCACCTCGCCGCCCTCATGAAAAACAAGGGCCGCATCGTCGCGCTCGATACGGTGGAGTGGAAGCTCAAGGAACTGCGCAAACGCGCCGCGCGTGCCGGAGCGGATACCATCGAGACGAAGGTCATCGAAGGCTCCCAGACCATCAAGCGTCTGCGTGAAACTGCCGACCGCGTGCTGCTGGATGTACCCTGTAGCGGCCTCGGCGTCATCCGCCGCAATCCCGATGCGAAGTGGAAGCTGCATGCCGAGGAGCTCACCCGCCTCACCCTCTTGCAGGCGGATATCCTCGAGCGCTACTCCCGCATGACCCGCCCTGGTGGGAAGCTAGTGTACGCCACGTGCAGCATCTTCCGCAGCGAGAACGAAGATCAGGTGCGAGCCTTTTTGCAGAAGCATGGCGACGAGTGGACGCTGGAGGAAGAATTCCGCCTCCAGCCCGGCGATGACGGTGGCGACGGCTTCTACGCCGCCCGCCTCGCACGCAACGCCGAAGCAGCCAACCATCCCCGGCAGGAAGAATCTGCGGAGGATGGCGAGGATGCGTCGTAATGTTTATTCCCTGTGATGACCCCCGACGCGCACGCCCCGAAAAAACAACCTGCCAAGAGACGTCCTGCCGGAGGGCGACCTCCCAAATTCGGCGTGCCCAGCCGTGCGATCACGCTCACCCTGCCCGAGGAGACGCTGAACGATCTCCTCAAAATCGACCGCGACCGCAGCCAGGCGATTGTGAAGCTCACCAAGTCCGCTCTGGGCAAGGATGAATCCCCGCGCTCCATGGTGGAGGTGGTGGAAATGGTGGCGGACATCGGCCTTCTGGTTGTGGGACCCAGCGCCCTGCTGCGCCGCATTCCCTTCCTGCATCTCGTGGAGGTCAGCGCCGGGCGTTACCTCATGGCCCTGGCACCGGGCAATGATGTGAAGTCCCTGGAGATTGCCATCACAGATATCGTGGATGACCTCCCGGAGCGCGAAGAGCGGGAGCGGGCTCTTCTTTTGGAGCTTCTCGGTCACCTTCGGAAGCTGCGCAAAAAAGACCGCGTGAGCATGGCCGAGCTCCTCTTCGTGAGCCTGAAGCAAGTCGGCGTGATCGCCTCGACCGGCATTTTGCAGATTGCATCATTCTGAGACTCAGCGGGTCTCGTGAAGATTTCAGGGCGGCACCCCGTCTAATTTTGCGTTTGTCGCGCAAGTTTCGAGCAAACCTCTCGACACCAGATGTCGAATCCTTTGATATCGGCGGATCCACCCCATGATTTACCTCGACTCCAACGCCACCACGCAAATCGACCCCCGCGTGGTGGAGGCCATGCTGCCCTACCTCACGGAGCACTACGCGAACCCGTCCTCCTCCTATCGCGCGGCGCGCCAGGTGCGGAAGGCCGTGGAGCACGCGCGCGAGCAGGTGGCCACGCTCATCGGTTGCGAGTCGGAGGAGCTCATCTTCATGAGCTGCGGCACAGAGGCGAACAACGCCGCCATTTTCTCCGCGCTCACGCTGCACACGCCACATCGCCGCCACCTCGTGACGGCGAAGACCGAGCACAGCGCCGTGCTGGAAGTCGCCAGACGCTGGGTGGAAGAGGGCAATCCCACCACCTTCCTGGATGTGGATGAAGGCGGCACCGTGCACCCCGAGGAGTGGACTCGCTGCGTGCAGCCAGGCCAGACCGCCGTGGTGAGCGTGATGTGGGTGAACAATGAAACCGGCGTCATCCAGCCCATCGAGGAGATTGTGAAGTTCGTGCACGACCGCGGTGTGCTCTTCCACACGGATGCCGTGCAGGCTGTGGGGAAGCTGCCCATCTCGCTGAAGGACCTGCCGGTGGACTATCTCAGCCTCGCAGGACACAAGTTTCATGCGCCCAAGGGCATCGGCGCTCTCTATGTGAGCAAGCGTGTGCGCTTCAAGCCATGGATGCTCGGCGGCGGCCAGGAAAGCGGACGCCGCAGTGGCACGGAGAACGTGCCCCACATCGTCGCGCTCGGAAAAGCTGCAGAGCTCATGCGCGAAGAACTCGCCTCCGGTGGCGATGTGAAGGTGCGCGAGATGCGCGATGCCTTTGAATCCAAAGTCCGCGCCGCACTGCCGGGCACCATCGTGAATGGTGAGAGCGCCCATCGCCTCGGCACCACCAGCAGCCTCACCTTCCCCGGCATCGATGCCCCCGGACTCCTCATCCTGCTGGATGAGCGCGGCGTCGCCTGCTCCGCCGGTTCCGCCTGCCACACCGGCGCACTCCACCCTTCCCACGTGCTTGAAGCCATGGGCTACGACGCCCAGCACGCGAACAGCACCCTCCGCTTCTCCTGGTCACGCCTCAACACCATGGAGGAAACTCAAAAGGCCGCGGACACACTCATCCAGTGCGTCAACAAAATGCGCGAGCTCGGCGCCGGCGATGGCGCTGTGGTGATACGCGGGTGAGCGCGATGGAGTGCTGGAGTAATGGAGTAGTGCTTGAATGAAGGGTGAGATGCGTTGGAAGCTCACCCCATCACTCCATCACTCCCCATCAGTACCCCGCCACCGTCTCCTTCAGCCCCTTCGCGACCGTATACTCCGGCTCGAAGCCCAGCAGTTCCTTCACCTTCGTCACATCCGCGCATGAGTGACGGATGTCTCCAGGACGGAACTCACGAAACACCGGACCCGGCACTTCCACTCCGGTCTGCGACTGCACTTCCGTCTGCAAGACTGCGAAGAGCTCATTCAGGCTCGTCGCCTTCCCCAGGCCCACGTTGAAGACTTCACCATAGGCCGCTTCGTTCTCCGTGGTCGCCGCGAGCAGGAGCGCCTGCACCACGTCCCGCACAAAACAGAAGTCGCGGGTATTCTCCCCATCGCCATTGATGAAGACATTGCGTCCCGCCTTCATCGCGGAGATCCACTGGGGAATCACCGCCGCATAGGCGCCATTCGGATTCTGCCGTGGGCCGAAGACATTGAAGAAACGCAACCCTACCGTCTGCAGCCCATAGGCCATGAAGAAGCACTGCGCCTCGATCTCGTTCACGTGCTTGCTCGCAGCATAGGGCGACAGCGGGCGGCCGATATTTCGCTCCACCTTCGCATCCGCCACAATGTCGCCATACACCGCGCTGCTGCTGGCAAAGACAAAGCGCTTCACCGCCGCCTTCTTCGCCGCGAGCAGCATGTTCAGCGTGCCGGTCACATTCGTGTCATGGCACTGGTCCGGCTTCTCCATCGAGGTCGGCACGGAACCCATGGCCGCGAGGTGGATCACGTAATCCATGCCCTGGATCACGTGCAGGCACTTCTGCTCATCCGTGATGTCTCCCTCCACAAAGTGGGCCATGCGCAGCGTGCCGCCACCTTCCGCCGCTGCCGTGGCCGCGAGTTGCAGGTTCTCCTTCCTCCCCGCGCTCAGGTCATCCAGCACCGTCACCCGCTGCCCCCACCGTAGCAGACGCTCCACCACATGCGAGCCGATGAACCCCGCCCCTCCGGTCACCAGCCAGTGCTGGGCGTTGCCTTTCAAGTCGGACTTCAGGGACTGGTACGCGCTGGGCATCTTTTTGTGAATTGGGGGAAGAAAAGAAGAGTGCGCGCGACTCTGGCACATCTCCCGAAACGCGCCTGATTTTTTCCACGGCGAATTCCCTGCGTTGAAAGGATTTTTCTTCCCTTCCCGTTGCCTTGCCCCCATCTCCCGCCTCTACTCTTCCTCCTCATGCGACGCCTCCACCCCCTGCCCTTTGTTGCAGCCGCCTGCGGCTTGCTCGCCCTTGCCTCCAGCGCCTTCGCGCAAACCCTCACACTCACGCAGAGTGATGCCGGTGTGCGCGTGGACATCGATGGCAAGCTCTTCACCGAGTACGTGACCAAGGACGTGCCGCGTCCCTTCTTCTACCCCGTCATCGGCGGCGCGGGAGAAAACGTCGTGCGCAACTTCCCCATGCGCAAAGACGTCGCCGGCGAAGCCCAGGACCACCCGCACCATCGCGGCCTCTGGTTCACCCACGGAAACGTGAATGGCATCGACTTCTGGGCGGAAGTGAAGGACTTCGGCAAGCAACAGTCCACCGGCGTGAGCGACCTCAAGGCGGAAGGCTCCAAAGGCTCCTTCACCACCACCACCAAGTGGGTCGCCCCAGATGGCAAGGCCGTGCTGAGCGACACCCGCAAGTTCACCTTCACCGCCCTGCCCAACGGCGAGAAACTCCTCGACTTCGACATCACACTCCAGGCCACCGAAGGCGAAGTCACCTTCGGCGACACCAAGGAAGGCACCATGGCCATCCGCCTGAACACCGGCTTTGAGTTCAAGAAGGAAGACAACACCGGCAACGCCTACAACGCCCAAAACGACAAGCGCAAGCAGGTCTGGGGCAAGCGCTCTCCCTGGTGCGCCTACTACGGACCAGACCCGAAAGGCAACGTCGTCGGCATCGCCATGTTCGAGCATCCCAAGAACTTCCGCGCCCCCACCTGGTGGCACGCCCGCGACTACGGCCTCTTCGCCGCGAACCCCTTCGGCATCCACGACTTCGAAGCCAAGAAAGACCAGGAACACCTCGGCGACCACAAACTCGCCAAAGGTGAATCCCTCCAGCTCCGCTACCGCTTCTTCTTCGGCAACGGCAAGCCCATGCCCAAAGCCATGGCCGCACGGTATGACGAGTACGTGAAGGAGTAGGGCAGCCGGTGCGACAGTCGGGCGGTGACCGGAAGCGAACCGCTCGCAACACTCAAGGAGTGGGGGCATTCCTGCCCCCATTTTTCGTGGCACGTCTCACCACCTGTGAAATCGGTGACACTTGCCACCACGCCTGACAAGCGGCACCCGTGACTTCACCATGCCTGATCGCCCTGATCGCACCGTCAGCCATTTACTCTCCCGCCTCGCAGATGCATGCCATGGCAGGATGGCGAAACTGACGGGGCATCGCGCCTGGCTCCTCCTGGTGGCCATCATCGCCCTTCTCATTTCATGGGTGAGCCGCCTCCCGCAGTACCACGGGCAGGAAGACCTCCCGCAGAGAATCGACAGCCAGTTCCTCACCTGGCAGGCACATCATCCGCTGACCCCCAACACCGAATTCCTCAAACCGCTGGAGCAATACCAGGGCGACGAACTCGGGCGAGTCTCCCACCTGTACAAGACCAGCTACCGGCTCACCATGCCGCTGCTGAGCCGCCTCACACCGCTGGGCATCTGGAGCTGGATCGTGCTGCCAGGCATCTGCGGCGCCATCTTCTTCCCCATCATCTGCCTGCTGGCATCGCAACTCACGGGCGACAGGGTGACCGCGGCACTCTTCACCTGGGCCTACGCCGCGTGCGCCGCGGGGCACCAGTTCTTCGGAGAATTCTGGTTGCTGTACGGCGATGGCGTGGCCTACCTCCTCCTGGCCGTGGCAGCCCTCTCGCAGAGGCCCGTCGTGGTCTTCCTCAGCCTGTTTCTGGCGGCCTTCACGGATGAACGCGGCGTGGTGGCAGGCGGCATCATCTACTTCCTCCAATCCTCCCGCAGCGGCACCTTGGAAACATGGCGGCTCTCCTCCCTGTGGCCCCGCACCTCCGTCATGTGGGCCACCCTCGCGGCCTGCGCGAGCTACCTCATCGCGAGGATTGCCCTGCACCTCATCTTTGGGCTGAAGAATGACCAGAGCGCCCTTCTCACCCTGGACGTCCTCCTCCATCATCTCCGGCACAACATTCCCCACCACCTCTTTGGCGCCTTCGAGACCCTGTGGATTCTCCCCCTCCTGGCTCTGGTCGCCGCGTTCGCAGTGCGGAATCTCTCCTGGGCCCTCTGCTTCCTCGCCCTCCTCTGCGGGGCCGTGGTATGCGGCTTCGTGGTGCTCGATCTCCAGCGGAGCCTGGCCTTCATGTTTCCCCTGTTGTTTTGCAGCCTCTGGGCCCTCGCAAAAGAGCCCGCCCTCACCCTGCGCCGACTCATGACCGCCGTCCTCCTCATCAGCCTCCTCTGGTGCGACCTGCACCGCTCCCTCATCTTTGGCATCTACCTGCTGGCACGCGATGCGGCGTGAGATGGTTGAGGGTTGAAAGCTGCGTGCTGAGAGCCTGAGGCCACCAGACGGCCCGCCCTCAGTCTCCGAAGTTCCTCCGCGTCTCCGCGTCTCCGCGTCTCCACCCCTCCACCTCTCCCTCAGTCTCCGCGTCTCCGTGTCTCCGCGTTGAACCCACTGCACACCACCACACCCATCCGTGCCGTACACCGCCCCAGCGTCCATTCGCGGTCCCCAAAACTCCCCTCACCCCCTCCACCCCACGCAATTTCCCTAGTCACAAACCACAGATTTCCAGTTACAATTCCGCCGAAATAAGCGCTTTTCACCCCCGTTTCCCTAGTCTACCGCCATCCCGGTCCGGACACACGTCCACTCAGTACGAAGCCGAAGCTGCCCCATATTCCAGCACTCCACCCTTCCAGTATTCCATCTAGATCCAACTCATGAACACCCACACCTCCATCAAGCGTCGCGACGTCCTGCGCAGCGCGCTGTACGCAGGCACGGCCATGGCCCTGCCCATCTGGTCCCGCGCCGAAGGCTCCAACAGCGACATCCGTGTGGCTGTCATCGGCTTCAAGGGTCGCGGCTCCGGCCACATCGGCAGCCTCCAGAAGATCAAAGGCGTCCGCCTCGTCGCCCTCTGCGATGTCGACTCCGACGTGCTCGACGGCAAGGTCGCTGACCTCAAGAAGAAGGGCATCGAAGTCAAGGCCTACACCGACTTCCGCAAGCTCTGCGAAGACAAGGACATCGACGCCGTCACCATCGCCACGCCGAACCACACCCACACCCTCATTGCCATGACCGCCATCGCGGCCGGCAAGCACGTGTACGTGGAAAAGCCCACCAACCACAACCTCTGGGAAGGCGCCGAGCTCGTGAAGGCCGCCGCCAAGGTGGAAGGCAAGCAGATCGTCGTGCACGGCATGCAGCGCCGCTCCGACCTCGGCTGGGCCGCCGCCCAGGAGTACATCAAGTCCGGCGCCCTCGGCAAGACCCTCCTCTCCCGTGGCGTGAACTACAAGGCCCGCCAGAGCATCGGAAAAGTCAGCGAAGGCAAGAGCGCCGGCGCGGATGGCACCTTCGCCGCAGGCACCTTCAAGGACTCCAAGGGCACCATCAACTATGACCTCTGGGCCGGTCCCCGCGAAATGGCGCCCGTCATGCGCGAGAAATTCCACTACGACTGGCACTGGCAGTGGGCCTACGGCAACGGTGACATCGGCAACCAGGGACCCCACCAGCTCGACGTCGCCCGCTGGATGATCGGCAACCCCGAGAAGCTCCCCGTCCGCGTCATGAGCTTCGGCAACCGCTGGGGCTACACCGACGACGGCCAGACCGCCAACAACCAGATGGCGCTCTATGATTACGGCAAGGGCAATGTCCCCATCCTGTTCGACAACCGCGGCCTTCCCCGCGCCGACATGAACTGGCAGAAGGGCAACGAACCCGCCTACAAAGGCACCCGCATCGGCAACATCATCCATTGCGAAGGCGGCTACGTCGCCGAATCCAAGGCCTACGACAACGACGGCAAGTGGAACCAGACCAAGTTCGAAATCCGTGACGGCCCCGCCCACATGGACAACTTCATCGCCTCCATCCGCGCCGGCAAGCTGGTGGACAGCAACCTCCACGTGAACCACGGCTTCCAGGCCGCCTCACTGGCCATCCTGTCCAACATCAGCTACCGCCTTGGCAAGAAGGTCTCTCCTGCCGAAGTGAAGGAGCGTCTCTCCGGCGACAAGTTCGCCACCGAGACCTTCGAAGACTTCGCCGCCAACCTCCAGGCCAACAAGATCGACATCGCCGCCGATCAAGTCGCCCTCGGACCCTGGCTCTCCTTCAACCCGGACACCTTGAAGTTCGAAGGCGAATTCGCCGAAGACGCCAACAAGCTCGCCCAGGAAGAATACCGCAAGGGCTTCGAACTGCCGAAGATTGGGTAAGGAAGCGAAGCGAGTGGCTGCGTGAGCAGTTGCTGGCTTAGCTACACAGAACCATTACACGAGAACGCCCCGGGGAAACCCGGGGCGTTTTCATTTACAGCGGACTTCCCACCGCAGAAAGCCTAACAAAATGGATTGCAGAAACAGCCACTAACTGACACTCTTTCTCCACCTGCCCATTGAACGCCTATCGGACACGTGTTTCACGCAAACGCTATCCGCCAACGAAAATGAAAGGAAAACTTCTCGTTCTAGAAGGTCCAGATGCTGCCGGCAAAACTACAGTTCTTGCTTCTCTTATGGCAAAACTCGGCACTAGTGCAGTGAACCTTGCATTTCCCGGGCGAAACCCAGGCACATTGGGAGAACTTGTTTACCGCCTTCATCACGACCACCGGTCGTTCGGAATAGCATCAATAACGCCAACAGCCCTTCAAACTCTTCACATTGCAGCACACCTTGATGCTATAGAAACTACAATCATTCCGCTCCTACACCAAGGAACAACAATAGTCCTCGATCGATTTTGGTGGTCAACTGTCGTCTATGGGACCCTTCAGGGAGCTAGCAAGGAAACACTACGTCAACTCATTGCTGCGGAGAAGCTCGCTTGGGGTTCAATCAAGCCAGATCACCTTTTTCTCCTTGAGCGAACCCAACCCTTACGCGAAGACGCACGGAAGGATTGGCTGAATTTAAGTAAATTGTACCGGGAACTCGCGCAGCAAGAGGAGGAATGCTACCCAGTCCACAGGATCGCTAACGAATCCACCGTGGATGTGGCGATCGAAGCAATTTCAAAATCCGCCTCCCTTTAGCTGATGTCAGCACAACCTTCCCTCGCGTTTATTTCCAACAATGAAACTGATAGGCAGCAAATAGATGCCGCTTGGGCACCTCTCAAAACAACGGTGGTGTTCGACACCTATTGGATCCTTGCCGCCAAAAGACAGGGTATCTTCTTCGCAAGATTTAAGAACGAATCGCCACCATGGACGACAGACCCCATCCTAAAGACTTACAAATTCACAAATGCGTATAGAGCAAGTGATCGCGTCAGCCAGTATTTGATACGGGAGGTCATCTACAAAGGAGACCAATCACCTCGAGAAATTTTCTTTAGAACACTCCTCTTTAAGCTATTCAATCGAATTGAGACGTGGGAGCTGCTTAGCGAGAATTTCGGCTCTCCAAGTTCCAGAGACTATCGATTCGCTCACTACGACAGAATTTTAAGCCAAGCCATGTCGAGAGGCGAAAAACTTTATTCCGCAGCTTACATTATGCCTTCTGGAGGCAAGAGCTTTCCATGCAAACGAAAACACCAGATGCATTTGCAGTTACTTGAGCGAATGCTGAGCGACTCTATATACACTCGCCTTACTGATAGTCAGAGCATGGGTGATGCCTTCGCACTCTTAAGAGGCTACCCCACAATTGGAGATTTTCTCGCCTATCAGTATGTGACAGACCTGAATTATTCCGCTTCCATGCATCTGTCAGAGATGGAGTTCACTTGTGCTGGGCCGGGCGCTAAGAGCGGAATCGCAAAATGCTTCAAAGACAAGGGAGGCCTCTCGGATACTCAAATCATCGAAATGATGTGTGTTCGACAAAAGGAGGAGTTTCTCAGACTAGGTCTCCAGTTCCAAGATCTATGGGGGCGAAAGCTCCAGTTAATCGACTGCCAAAACCTCTTCTGTGAAGTAGACAAGTATTCCAGGGTAGCGCATCCAGAGTTCTCAGGAGTCTCGGGCAGAACACGCATTAAGCAAAAATTCCATCCTCGGCAGGCAAGGCTCAAACCTTGGTACCCCCCGAAATGGGAGCTGAATGACAGAATTGAAAGGGAATGGCATGACAATCAACCTTGAGGCTGAAACCGCAGATGAGATTTGGATGCTCGTCGCGAACCAATTTCGTGATGGCAAAGGGTCGTGGCAGAATAGTCGCGCAGGCAAAACGACGGAGTTGCTGCACACGGCCCTCTGCATTCGTAACCCCCGCCAAAGATGGGTGAGTTCCAGAAACCCAGTTCTGAATCCAGCCTTCGCGTTTGCCGAGGTTGTTTGGATTCTTCAAGGCAAAAACGACTCCAAGTTTCTTAACTATTTCAATCGGTCACTTCCCAAGTATGCGGGCACGGGCGAAGTGTACGACGGCGCGTATGGACATCGTCTTCGCAACCACTTTGGGATCGATCAGATTGAGCGGGCTTACAACGTTCTGAGGGAGAACCCCGATTCTAGGCAGGTCATCCTTCAAATTTGGGATGTTTCCTCCGATTTACCCAATGACGATGGCGTTGCCAAATCAACGGACGTCCCTTGCAATGTATGCTCTTTGCTAAAGGTGCGTTCAGGCAAGCTAGAGTGGTTGCAAATCATGAGGAGTAACGATGTCTTCATCGGCCTTCCATACAACATCATTCAGTTCACGACACTTCATGAACTCATGGCAAGTTGGTTGGGCCTTGAACTAGGACATTACCATCACATAAGCGATAGTCTCCATATCTATGAAGGTTCTATCGAAAGAGTCATTTCCTCCAATGCGTTAACCTCTCCAGCCAACCTCGATCATCTCTCCGGAAGTTATGATGACACTTTAGAAGTCGTCAAAAGTATCAGCCTCGGCATCGAACAGATCATCGATGAGAGTGTTGCGAGTGGAACTCTAGCAGACCGATATAGAGAACTCAACCTCCCACAACCCTGGTTAAACATTGCTTCGATCCTGTTTGCCGAAGGGCTACGTAGGAGAGGGGGGCGTGAGGAGATGGAAGCAGTTCTTCGCACTTGCTCCAATCAACTATTTGTATTCCTGTTTGAGAGGTGGCTGGCCCGAACGGCTAAGAGAGAACGCGACTAGGCACTTTAGTCCGTCACCCTGTTCGTTGCTACAGAGTAACGCGCGGAGCTATTTGAGAAGTCGAACGGGTCTCCCGCGACAAGGTTCAACAGACTTTTGCACTCCTCCTCAAGCCAGTCCACAAGGAGCCTTGCAGGCCCTTCTAAGTCGAACCTTCGATAGCCTCGCTTGTTTTTGTACCCTAATGCCTTCACAATTGGAGGCGGCAAGTCCGGCGCAGCTTGTCCAAAATAATAGAAGTGGTTTGAAACCAGCACCGCGTCCACCTGTGTATCATTCGCCAGATTATGCTCGTTGACTGACCCGTCCTCGTTACTGTGATGCGAGTCGGCTTGCGTCCAAACCTGTCTCCCTGGGTCACGATGGTATATGTTATCGCCGACCATCATTTTTTTACTTCCGTTTCTTATTGGTCTTTTGTCGTGGAAGACAGGATTCAGCCAGTAGTCATTAAACGTCAGCTTTTCTGTTACTCGCATCGCGAATATGCATTTACCACTAGCTTTTAATCTACCACCTCCAACTCCTATGACCCAATCACCTATTTCCGCTGATTTACGCAACTTGGGTTTGCACGTGGCCAATGTACATTTCCCGTGAAAAGGATTCGGCGCAAAACCGAAGTCACGATCGACTACGTACATAAACAATTGCGCCATTCTAAGTTTAGCAGACACTTCTTGAACTAGGATTAACTTGAGTTCGCGACGATCCATCCGGTTTCTGAAATTCATTCTCAGTCCCGTCGATTGCACCGATGATTCGATCCGTATTCCAGCCAACCAGTGCTGAGCCATATTTCTCAAAATTTTCCGGGACATCAGCCTCAGTTCCACCTCGAACGTAAATTCCCACAATCCTCTTCCCCTGCTGATGCGCCTGCTCAACCTCCCAATTCACCCATGGACGCGAATGCGTTTCTTTCCCAATTAGAACCACGACTGTGGACGCCCACGAGATTTTCATCCGCAGCAATCGCTTAAGCACCTTATCTGGAACTCGCCCCTCATCCAATCTCCGCTGGTTTGCGGGTTTGGCTCGAATGGAGCTGTTTCGAATGTCGTTGCCACGTTTCGTTAGCAAGTCCGTGAGCTTAGACACGTGTTCATCATCAGCATGATGATGACTAATGAAGACATGCTTTCGGTTGCTCTTGGCGCTCATTTTCAGTGCAATCTAAACGTATTGACTCATATAGACTTCGCTGAGCCAGATGTTTACGGGGTATTCATGGTAGTCAGATCCTCGACCTGAGCGATGTCCGCAAGCGCACGCGTATAATCCTTGAGGACCTTTTGCAGTTGCTCCAGATCTTTGCGAAAGTCCTCACGCTTCGTCGCATCTCCGAAGGCATTTAAATCAGCACTGTGCCATTTCGTAGTGAATGGACGAACAATCTGATTCAGCACAATTACTGCGATCTTTGTGAGCTGTACGCACTCACGACCTTTACGCCGCAGAATCTCCCGCGTCGTCGGAAACAGGGAATGAACACTTTCGAGTGCAGATTTCTCGTCTCCATGTTCCTTAGGAAGAGGTTGCGTCACGATTCTGGTGAGCATTTCCACATACAATTCCCAGGCCGCTTCCCGGTCTTTTTCCTGCGGTGCCCATTCCATTTCAAGGAAACCGGTGTTGACCTTGAGACCCGTCATGTCCCAATTTTCGAGAAATTTTCTCAGCTTCATGTTAAGCTATAAATGAGAAGAAATGCTGGTGAAGAGATAACATTTACCCTCCAGCCCTTCAAAGGCATTCGCGATTCATATATTACTATCTGTAGAGTAACTTATCAGCAAGAAAAAACGTTTGGTGCAGGGACCACCTTGGCTCTTTTTCCCTCCACGTGCTGGCATTGGGGGGGCAAAGCCCAACTCACCAAGAAATGTTTTTGATTGTCACACTTGAGACATGCTTGTGCCGCCGCCACAATCTCCGTCCATGAACCGCCGCCACTTCCTTTCCCTCGCGCCTGCTGCTGTCGCTGCCACCTCCCTCACCGGTTGCAAAGGCAAGGTAGACGCTGCGGTCCTCCGCTTCGGTCATTTCCCGAACATCACGCATGTGCAGGGACTGGTGGCGCACCAGATGTCCCGCAAGGGCAAAGGCTGGTTTGAGGAGAAGCTGGGGGTGAAGGTGGAGTGGTTCACGTACAACGCGGGACCTTCCGCGACGGAGGCGATTTTCTCCGGGGCGCTGGATGTGACGTACATCGGCCCAAGCCCGGTGCTCAATGCGTACTCGAAGAGCAAGGGCACGGAGATGCGCGTGCTGGCCGGCGGCGCGAACGGCGGGAACTCCCTGGTGGTGCGCCCGGCGGCGAACATCAACACACCCGCGGACTTCAAGGGGAAGAAGATTGCCTCCCCGCAGCTCGGCAACACCCAGGACATCCAGGTGCGCGCCTACCTGGCCGAGAACGGCCTGAACATCACCCAGACCGGCGGGGATGCCGCCATCCTGCCCACCCAGAACCCGGACCAGCTCTCACTCTTCCAGAAAGGTGAACTGGATGCCGTGTGGACCGTGGAACCCTGGGTCACCCGCCTGGAACTCGAAGCCGGCGGCAAGATCTTCCTGGAGGACAAGGACACCAATGTGACCCTTCTCGCCGGCAGCGCCGCCTTCGTGAAGGACCGCCCCGAGCAAGCCAAGAAACTCGCCACCGCCCACGCCGAACTCACCGCCTGGATCAAGGCCAACGCCGACGAGGCCAAGAAACTCATCTCCGCCGAACTCGAAGCCCTCATGGGCAAGGCCCCCAGCGACGAACTCCTGACCAAAGCCCTCGCCCGCACCATCATCACCGACACCGTCTCCCGCGAGTCCATGGACAAGATGGTGGCGAGCGCGCAGAAGGTTGGCTTCCTGAAGGACATCCCGGCGTTGGATCAGCTTTTCCCGAAGCTGTGAGCTGCGCAGTTGATAGTTGAGGGTCGATGGTTGATAGCCTGAAACTGAGTCCATCAGCCCAGGAGGTTAGGCTTTCCAGCCTGACAGCGGACGTTAGGCCTCCCGGCCTGACGAGGGGGAGCTTGAGGGCGGCGAAAATTCGGTAGGGTGCTGCTGCGTCGGCACCCTGACTAGATGGGCGGAGGAGGTGTGGAACGTTTCGGGTGATTCGACACGCATCGCGATGAAGCCCCTTGGCTCCGCTCCTCCCCCCGCCTGCGCCCGGCCCGAAATTTGGGTGCCGACGCAGCAGCACCCTACCGAATCTGCTCCGCCCCCGGTCCCCACCGAATCCCCCAACCCCTCACTCCTTCTCCATCACCACCCTCGCCACCAGTTGCCCGCTCGCCGTCTCCTGCATCGAAGCAGCTTTCACCACCCCCGAGGTCGATTCATCGGCATACACCGAACGATCCACAAAAAGGTGGGCAAACTGGGCGTGGAGTTCCTCGAAGCTCAGCGCGTAGTACTCCAGCTTGGTCCACATGCGCTCCTTACCGTACGCCGCGCTCGTGCCGATTTTCCCCACGAGGACCATCCCCGGCGTGATGACGGTGCCAACGGTTGGCAGCCCCTGAGAACCGAGGTGGCTGTAATGGGTGAATGGAAAAAGGGGGAACAGGTCCGAGGTAAACTCTTCCGGCTCCCCCCGTTCATCCAGGCCCAGGGTGACTTCGATTTCCATAGTCCGTCAGTTTGGTGCTGCCAATGGCATCTCCCTCTGATGTGGTCCGGTCTTCCAGCTTTCTGGGGCCATCCGGACGCGCTGGGGTGCTTGGGTTGTTGTTTATCTTGTAGACGCTTTTTCTCCATCGTGAAGGCATTTCACACCTCTTGGGAATTTTGTTCGAGCGCCGCACAGACACCACAGGAGGTTAGGCTTTCCAGCCTGACAGGGGACGTTAGGCCTTCTGGCCTGACGAGGGGGAGCTTGAGAGCGGAGCAAATTCGGTAGGGTGCTGCTGCGTCGGCACCCTGACTAGATGGGCGGAGGGGGTGTGGAACGTTTCGGGTGATTCGACACGCATCGCGATGAATCTCCCTGGCTCCGCTCCTCCCCCGGCCTGCGCCCGGTCCGAAATTTGGGCGCCGTCCCGCTTTGCGGGAAGCACCCTACCGGATCTGCTCCGCCCCCTCCCGCCAGCTCCGCTCTCCCTCTCCGTCAGGCCGGGAGGCCTAACGGACAACTGTCAGGCCGGAAAGCCTGACCTCCTTGCCCCTTCCTCCCACCTTCCGACTCCAACACAGCCCCCGGCAGCTCGTCTCACCGTCCTTCTCACACTGAACTCAACTCATAATTCAACATTTGTATCGATACAAAATCAAGGCAAGCTGTCCCTCTTCCACTCCAAAATCTCCCCCACATATCTCTGACCTGACCCATCCCACCTGCAAACTCCACAAACCACCCCCCACCTCCCTGAAAACCAACCAACTACCCCAAACGATAGTTCGTTTGGCCAACACTGGGATTTTCCCCCGAACGCCATCGTCAGGCCGGGAGGCCTGACGTCCGCCGTCAGGCTGGAAAGCCTAACCTCCTGAGCTTCTGCCTCTGCTCCGACTACCGTCCTACCGTCCTACCGTCCTACCGTCGCACCGCTCACCGTCGCACCGGCCTTCCCTTCCCCACCCCACATCTCACTGCCTGAACCCAAAACCCGTGAACTGCCCCCAGCAACTTCTTGATCCGGTGACTTGCATGGTTCATAGCCTTGGTTCGCGGTTGTCGACCTGCTGCCGCTTTCCTTGCCTGGGCTTGATCGTCCCACGGTGACGAGGGCGTCCCAGGGACGGGCCTTTCAGTTTCAGCTTCAAGACCTTGCCTTGATTTGATTTCCTCACCACCACCGGAAACGACACTCATGTCCATCGACTCAGAGCTCGAAAACATCGTCCCCTCCAAGCTGGTGGTGGAAGGTGTGTCGAAGTCGTTCAAGTCCCGTAGCGGGGTGGTGCAGGCGCTGGACAATGTGAGCCTGGAAATCGCCGAGGGTGAATTCGTGTGCCTGGTGGGCCCCTCTGGTTGTGGCAAGAGCACCCTGTTGAACCTCATTGCGGGCCTGGACAAGCCGGACTCGGGTCGCGTGCTGTCAGATGGCCAGCCGGTGACCGGCACGGGCCGCGAGCGCATGGTGATGTTCCAGGAGCATGCCCTCTTTCCCTGGCTGGATGTGATGGGGAATCTGATGTTTTCCCTGAAGCTGAAGCCCGGTCTCACGGATGCCGAGCGCAAGGATGTGGCCCGCTACTACCTGAAGCTGGTGGGCTTGGAGCGCTTCATGCATGCGAACATCCACGAGCTCTCCGGTGGCATGAAGCAGCGAGTGGCCCTCGCGCGCGCGCTGGCGCCGAATCCGCGCGTGCTGCTCATGGATGAACCCTTCGCCGCGTTGGATGCGATGACGCGCGAGCAGCTCTACGAAGATTTGCAGAAGATCTGGGCCGCGCGCCGCAAGACGATTGTCTTCGTGACACACAACGTGCGCGAGGCGGCCTGTCTCGGCGACCGTGTGGTGCTCTTCAGCCCGCACCCGGGTCGCGTGCGTGAGCAGTTCAAGGTCACGCTGGATCGTCCGCGGGACATCAGCAGCATCGTGCTGGCGGAGAAGGCGACGGAAATCACGAGGGCGCTCAAGGCGCACCATACGAGCAGCCAGGCGGTGGGGGTGAAGGCATGAAGCGCGCGGTGATTGTCATTCTTTTCTTTGGGCTTCTCGTCGGCATCTGGCAGGCGGTATACGCGGCCGGCATCTGGTCGCCGGTGCTGCTGCCCAGTCCTCTGACGGTGGGCAAGTATCTGTGGACCTCGCTGCTGGATGGCAGCCTCGCGGAGTCGTCCTGGGTGACGATGAAACGCCTGCTCATCGGCTACGGCATTGGTTGTGTGATCGGATTGCCACTGGGCCTGATGACGGCGCGGAGCAAGGTCTTGAGCGATACCATTGGCGTGCTCGCGCTGGGTCTGCAGACGCTGCCGAGTGTGTGCTGGGTGCCACTGGCGCTGCTGTGGTTTGGCCAGAGTGAGGGCGCGATGCTCTTCGTGGTGGTGATGGGCACCCTGTGGTCCGTGCTCATTGCCGTGGACAATGGTGTGCGCAACATGCCGCCCATCTACGTGCGTGCCGCGCGGACCATGGGCTCAAGTGGCTTCCACACCCTGCGCGCAGTCATTTTGCCTTCCTCCCTTCCTTTTGTAGTCAGCGGCATGAAGCAAGGCTGGGCCTTCGCCTGGCGCTCGCTGATGGCTGCAGAAATCTATGTGACGGTGCTCACCGGCTACGGCCTGGGTCACTTGCTCCACTTCGGCCGTGAGCTCCACGCCATGGATCAAGTCATCGGCGTGATGCTGGTGATCGTGCTGATTGGTTTGCTCGCCGACAGGGTGATGTTCTCACCTTGGGAGAGGTTCCTGCATCATCGCTGGGGCACGGCGAAGCAGTAGCGGAGCCGCCGACGGCGGCGAGGGAGTTGATGGTCTAAGGTTGATAGTTGATAGCCTGAGGAATCAGGCTTCGGACTTCAGCTTGAATGTCGGCAGCTTCGACCGGCACCGGAGTTTCACCTTCATGAAAAGCAGACACAAATGCCTCATGCAAGTCGGCTCGTGTCATGGCGGGGAACTCTTCAGGCTATCAACTATCAACCAAAAACCATCAACTAGATCCGCGGCACCGGACCCGGCACGATGCGGTTGTAGTGCGCTTGCACGCGAGCCTTGAACCAGCGCCAGGTGGCTCCGGGGCGGCCGTTCTCGAGGAGGAAGTGGGGGCAGTTTTTGTTGGGCGGGTTCAGGCCGCGGCGGGGCCAGTGATAGTGGGGGACGACGCGATCAATGCTGAGGCCGTGCTCATACATGAGGTAGGCGGTGAGCTTCGCGGTGCGGTCGATGGTTTGCGCGAGGTTGTTGCCACGGTGCTCGCACATCTCGATGCCGATGCTGTAGTTGTTCCCCGGTCCGTCGAAGTCGGCGTGCTCGCCCTGCTCGTTGGTGGGCAGGTGCTGGATGGCGACGTTGTCCTGCACGGTGAAGTGCCAGGTGAGGAAGCCAATGCGGTTGCCGCCACGGCGTTTCTGGGCACGCAGGGCGCCGCGCTTCAGGGCCAGGGCGTGGTTGTAGGCGTCGCCAGTGTAGTTCTGCGTGCTGTGGATGGTGATGTAGCGCACGTTCATGGGCCGCTTGTACCGGCGGCCCACCGTGCCGGGGCGGATCATGTCCTGCCGCAGGCGCACCTCTCCGAGCAGGGCCACGGGGGCGACCTTGCGCTCCACAGGGACAGCTCCCAACTGGGAATCCCAGCTTCCCGAGCGGGAGCGGGACGATCGGGAGGAGGATTCACAACCGACGATGACAACCAGAACAGCCAGAACGGCCAAGGGCAGCACAAGGCGGAGGGGGCGCATCTGTATCCCTTAGCGCAAGGCGGGGTGATGACAAGGGGGAGGAGCGGGCTTGTGGACCTGAGGACGGACTCGGGGGGACGATCCCCATCTCATTCACGCCCCATCTTCCGTGGTCGGCGGCGGCGGGTCGGGTCGCACGCGGCGGTGGGTGAGCATGAGCATCAGGTCCCAGAACATGTAAGACAAGGCATAGCCCACTGGAGCGATGAGGAGGCCGAGCAGGACGCCGCCGACATAGAGCGAGGCGATCCACGGCTTGAAATGAGCGAGCACATCCCGGTAGCGGGTGTAGTCGTTCATGATCTGCTTCAGCATCTCCTTGAGGTCATGCCAGTCGAGTGGCGGGGGATTCCCCAGACCCAGGGCAGTGATGACCCAGTTCCCAAACTCGATCTCCCACCAGGCCACGGGCGGCATGGTGACGGGATTCGTAATCCAGGTGACCAGCATGGCGATGGGGATATTCACCCGCAGGAGGGCAGCGATGGCAAAGGCAATGCCCATCTGCCCCGGTAGCACCAGCATCATGGCGAAGGCTCCCACAGCAATGCCGCCCGCGAAGGTATGGCGGGTGGGCTTCCACACCGTCTTGTCCAGAAAGTGACGCGCAAACCAGCGGCGGAAGCGATTCTGCTTGAGCACGCGCGGGTGCCGGAACTTCCGGTACATCGCGAGGACAAATTTGCGGTAGCGCTGTTGCATGCAGACGGCGGGCGCGAAATAAAGCTGCCCTCAGGATCAAGGATTCTTTTATCTTGCCACTGGAGGCAGCAGCCGCTTTAAGCAGTGAAACGGATTTGAAACACAGCCATGAAGAAAATCGAAGCCATCATCAAGCCGCACAAGTTTGAGGAAGTCCAGGAGGCGCTGCGCGAAGCCGGTCTTCAGGGGATGACGGTGACGGAAGTGAAGGGCTTTGGCAGGCAGCGCGGGCATACGGAAATCTACCGTGGCAGCGAATACACGGTGGACTTCGTGCCGAAGACGAAGATTGAGATTCTGGCCAGTGATGAGCAGGTGGCGACCGTGGTGAAGGTCATTTCCGACGCGGCGCGCACCGGCAAGGTGGGTGACGGCAAGATCTTCATCTACAACATCACCGACGTGGTGCGCATCCGCACCAGCGAGCGTGGTCAGGACGCGCTCTGAGGAAGCTGGTTCGGAGTGGGGATTGGGTATCCTCATGCGTCAAAATCTACGGCGGACCGGCACTGCATGCCAAGCGCGCCGTGGCTCGATCATTCCATAAACCAGACGAGCAGCACCGCGCCCAGGATGAAGCGGTAGATGGCGAACCCGTTGAAGTTGTGATGCTGCACGAACCGCAGTAGCCACTTCACCACGATGAAGGCGGAGACGGCCGCCGCGATGAAGCCGAGGGTCAGGTCCAGTGCACCCGCGCCGTGGAGTTCACCATCCTTCCAAGCGTCGAAGAGCTTGTAGCCACCGGCAGCCGTGAGGGTGATCATGCCGAGGATGAAGGAGAACTCGGCCGCTGCGGGGCGTGCGAGCCCGAGGGCCAGCGCCGCCATGATGGTGGCCCCGGAGCGTGAGGTGCCGGGAAAGACAGCGGCGAGGAGCTGGGCGAGACCACATACAATGGCGATGGTCCACGTGAGGTTGGGATTGCCTTGGGGAGCCCTTCTCCAGAACTCGATGCCCCAGATCACAAAGGCACCGATGAGGGTGGCCCAGGCGACCGGTCCCACGGTTTCCGGGAGCTCGTAGTTCAGCTTGTCCAAGACGAGGCCACCCACGCCGGTGATGAAGAAGGCGAGCGTGAGCTTCAGCAGGTAGTCGCGGGACTCGGGCCTCTGCCAAGTCATGAGCAGGCCCATGAGCTTTGACCAGAAGATGGGGAGCAAGGCGAGCGCGGCGCCGACCTGGATGAAGACGGTGAACCAGTCCGGGCGGTGGCCCAGCCACTTCTCCGCAATGAGGAGGTGGCCCGTGGAGGAGACGGGGATGAACTCGGTAAGGCCCTCAATGAGGCCAAGCAGGATGGCGGAGAGCCAGTCGGGCATGCAGGGGTGAAAAATGGGGGTTGGCGCGCGCACCTTGGCGGCGGTCCGGGGGCACGCAACTGCATTCCGGGGATTTCATGGCGCGCATTTTGAGAAACTTGCCATGGCAATTCCTAAAGCTCTGTCTAGGGTAGCGGTTCGCGGGATGGCGGCCATGTTGTTTCAACGCAGCCTCCCATCCCGCTGTCGCACGCCCGAATGCTTCGTCGCTTTTCCAGACCCACCCCCGCCCTCCCCCGCTCCGCCGCCCTGTCGCTTCTGCAGGTGGCGCTCACGGTCTGCCTGTGGTGGAGCACCACGAGCGCGGGACTGGCGTTCAACACCATCCGCTGCCAGCTCGCTGATGGCTTCGACTTCCCTGTGGGCAAGCCAGAGGCCGATGGCTACTACAAGGCGCGTGGCTTCTGGCCGAATGGGCACCTCGGTGAAGACTGGAACGGCCGTGGCGGTGGCGACAGCGATCTGGGCGACCCCATTTACTGCATCGGCCGCGGTGTGGTGGTGCTGTCTGAGGACGTCAGGGTGGGCTGGGGAAATGTGGTCATCATCCGGCACGCGTACCGCGAGATCACCGGCAAGATTGAGATGGTGGACTCCCTGTACGGCCACCTCTACCAGCGGAATGTGAAAGTGGGCCAGGTGGTGGAGCGCGGCCAGCTCGTGGGCACCATGGGCGGGAACAACGGGATGTACCCAGTGCACCTGCATCTGGAAGTGCGGAAGAATCTGGCCATCGGCATGAACCGCAGCAGCTTCGCCCGCGACTACTCGAACTATCACAGCCCCACGGCCTTCATCAATGCGCACCGCCGTCTGTCGGTGGACATGCGGAAGTATGATGTGCCGGTGGATACCTTTGCTCCCTATGGTGGCGAACTGACAGAGGCGCAGGAGCAGGTGTCGCGCTCGACCTCACCCTCCACGTACACGCACAAGTCTCCTTCCGCGAGGGCTGGACAACCAGACTCAAGCGGCGTGATTCGTACGGGGCGCGGGCTGCGCATTCCGGTGGTAGGTGGAACGGCAAGACCGGCGGTGACAGCTCCGGTGACGCCGCCCTCGACGCCGCCAGGCAGTACGGGAGGCACTGCAGCATCCACGATTCCGTCAGGATCTGCACCGCCTCCTGCCCCCGCTCCGGCTGGTGGCGCCGAGAAGAGCGACTTCTGGTCCCGCCTGAAAGGCAAGCTCAAGGATGGACAGGTGACGCCGGGAGTGGAGGAGAAGAAGTAGGGAGCAGGGCTTCGAGAAGAGGCTCCGCACCCAGATTGCCGACCACCGGGACTAAGGCTATTCACGCTCCTTGGACAGGGGCCATCTCACAACTTCATCGAGATGATAGACCTCACCGTTTGTTCGAAGCCTAGCGTGGCGAGGCTCGATTGATCAAGGAGCGGCACTAGCCAAGTGCCGTCGTTGCAGGTGAATGACACTCATTCACACCAAGATCGCCAACCAAGCCAAGGTCGTTGTGACACACCTCGCAAACCACCGCAATTCTGCAATCTTGGTGAATGGGACTGGAGTATAAAATCGAGACGTATGATAGGGCCCGCACGGAGTGGCAAAAGCTCCTGCAACATCGCCAAGAGTTCCTCTACGAAGAGGAAGGGACATACCATTTGGGCTTGTCCCGCGAGCACCTGTTCATCTCGGTGAAGGAGGAGGCTGAATACATCTACCTCTGCCAGCATGTTGCCTGTACCGAGAGCGATGCCCTCATGGGATTGCTAATCAGACGACTGCTTTCACTCAACGACCACCTTGTGATCTCTGAGTTGTGAGGTAGGACGTAGCTTCAGAATAGGCTCCGTCAACCTATCGCTTCGCCACGAGGTCGTAGCCACGCCAGTCCTGGATCGTCACCTCCGCGAACTCGCCCACGGGCAGTGTAGGATCCACGAAGACGGTGCCGTCGATGTCTGGGGCATCCATGAACGTGCGGGCTTCACCGGGCTTCTCCACGAGCACGCGGACTGTCTTGCCCACCATGCCGGCGTTGAACTCTTCCGCCCGATGCTGCAGGGCGCGCATGGCTTCATTCCAGCGACGCTGGCGCGTGCTGTGGTGGATGTGCCCTTCCATCTTGTAGGCGCGAGTGCCTTCTTCCTTGGAGTAGTTGAAGACGCCGGCGCGCTCGAACTTGAATTCGTCAATGAACTCCACAAGCTCTTCGAAATCCGCCTCGGTCTCCCCGGGGAAGCCGACAATGAAGGTGGTGCGGATGGCCAGGCCGGGGATGCCGGCACGCATGCGTTTCACGAGGTCGCGGATGTAGTTTCCATCCGTCTCACGCTTCATGAGAGTGAGCATGTGGTCGCTGATGTGCTGCAGCGGGATGTCCACGTAACGGGCCACCTTGGGGCTCTCTGCGACGGCCTGGATGAGTTCATCACTCCAATGCGCGGGGTGGGTGTAGAGCAGGCGGATCCAGAAGTCGCCTTCGATCGCGTTGAGCGCACGGATGAGGGTGGAGAGGCTTTCACCACGAGTGCTGTCCACTCCGCTGCGCGGGTTCGGCCGCTGGCCCTCCCACTTGTCCATGCCAAAGTAAGTGGTGTCCTGGGAGATGAGGTTGATTTCCTTCACCCCGCTCTTCACGAGGGCTTCCACTTCCTTCACCACGCTGTCCTGGGTGCGGCTGCGGTGGCGGCCACGAATCTTTGGGATGATGCAAAAGCTGCAGGGGTGATTGCACCCTTCCGCGATCTTCACATACGCAGAGTGCTTCGGCGTGAGGCGGAAGCGGGGCGTGTCATAGTCCGGAATCCACTGGGGCTTCTCCGTGACGTGGTTCTCGGGAGCCTCGTCTTCGGCGCGCTTCTTGCCCAAGAGACCCTCGATGACGGGAGCCACTTTCGTGAGCTGGTCCAGGCCGATGAAGGCATCCACCTCGGGCATGAGGTTCGGAAGTTCCTGGGAGAAGCGCTGGGCCATGCAGCCGGCCACGATGATCTTCTGCTTCGCACGCTTTTTGCCCCCCTCAGCACGGCCGTCCACGGCCTCATGCACACTGGAGATGCTCTCCTTCTTCGCCATGTCGATGAAGGAGCAGGTGTTGATGATGAGTACATCCGCAAGATCGGGCTCCGGAGTCATGGCCATGCCCGCCTGCTGGAGGTGGCCGATCATGATTTCCGAATCAATGAGGTTCTTGGCACAGCCAAGGGAGACGAGTCCGACTTTGATCATGGGGGGCGGAGTCTAGCACGGATTGGGGAATGCGAAAGGAATTCGTGGTGGGAGGGCTAAGGGTCGTGCAAGATGCCTTCCCAAAGCAAAGAGATCTCGACGCATCGAGGTGGCTCGGCAAACAATCGACCGCGTGTCCGCCGAGCCTCCCCCACCCGAGTCTTCCGAAAAGAAGCATCGCGGCCATTTCAGGCTCATCGCTGGCGGGGTAGTGCTCGTGTTGCTCGGAGCGTTGACTTATTTCTTCTTCGTGGACGCTTCGCCGCCGGAGGATGCTGATCTCCAGCCCATACTGACGGAGGGAGGCGGTTCGCGGAATCCACTGGTCGTTTTCATTGAAGAGGTTGGTGCCTATGACACAAACCAATACTCCCGAGTTCCGCTTGCGCTGGACCAACCCAAGGTAGAGGAAAAGCAGGTTCTGGAGGACGTCATCGCAAAAAACGCCTTTGTTTTTCCCGCCTTCGAGAAGCTGTTGGTCACTGACAGGGCCTTGTGGCGATGGCCAGGTGACCGTGGGACAAGCCTTCCACTGCCGGACCATTTGACCCTATGCGAGGAAATCGCCAAGGTGGCGTTGTGGACCAAACTGGAGCTCTTGCTGCGCACAGGCGAGCATCAGCAGGCCGCCTGGCTGGCGGTTCGCATGCACAAATTCGCCCAGGGTCTTCTGAAGGCAGAGGGCAGCCATGTTTATTACGAGCAGGTGCCAGAAATTGAGAAGGCCGCAAGACTGGGGCTGATTTATGCCCTGCGTGGGGAGAACTCCGCAGAATTCCTGCGGCAGGTGCAGGAAGCGCTGACCGGGGAGGAGGCACAGAGCGCCGACCTTATCCAAATGCTCAAGTGCGACTACAGATTGTTCCAAGCCATGACCCAGGCAATCCAGCGTGAGGAACATTTTCCGATAGTCTTTGGAAAGAACCGGACAAATCAAAGGCTGTGGTACCAACCTCAGCGCACTCTTTGGCTGGATCTGAACCTCCGTCGACTTGTCCTTGCCAACTTGGAGAGTGACTGGAGCAAGGCCCAAACGCTGGCTGATGCTGCGATGACGACCTTTGAAACGCGGAGGGCGAAACGATGGCACCCTTTGATGAGTCCCAATGCTCTGGGTCAGGAACTGTGGAGCACCCAAATGGCGGCGTATGTGGAATGTCTGGTGAGGGACACCGCATGCCAAATCAGCACACACCGGATGTTGCTCGCTTCCATCGCTGTTCGCCGATATGAGCTAACCCACAATGTCCTGCCTAAGAGCTTGCAGGAGCTGACACCGGAGTTCCTGCCGGCGGTACCGGTGGATCCGATGAACCTTGCGCCCATCCAGTGGAATCTGGCGAAACGTGAACTGCTCGCGAGGGGGCTCCGTCGCCCGGACTGTCCTGCCGTCGTCAGAAGCACCGACGATGACGACATCGTCTTTCCCCTTTGGTGGAAGTCACCGTAACCGCGGAAGAGCGCACGTGTGCAAACAGTTCTCGACGTCTCCCGCCGCTTCAGGCAGAAATCGGTCTCCCCATATGCACGAAACCTCCCCGACATCCGATGACCTTGAGAAGAATCACCGCCGCCTTCCGTGGCTGGCGCTGGGCGGCATCGCGTTGGTACTACTGGTGCCTCTCATCTGGTTGGTTGGGTTTTACGATATTCCGAAACCCGATGACTCACGCATGATTCCGCAATGGTCGGAGAGGGATCCGACAACCAATCCGCTAATCGTGTTCTGTGATGAAATTCAGAGGTCCGCCGCCAAGAAATACTCCGACCTCCCGCGGGATATGACGGCGAGGCTCGATGCGGGTGATGTCCAGCCCGCCAGGGAGTTTCTTGCCAAACAATCAGATACTCTCGCTGCGTTTGATAAGATCAGGCACACCGACTCCACCACATGGCTCTGGCCAGATGGAGAAGCCATGACATCTCCGCACTATGCCGCGGACTACCTGTCCACCTGCAACGTCGTCGTCAAGGTGGTGCTCCTAAAAGCAAAGTTGCTGGCCCGCGAAGGAAAGGAAGATGAGGCCATGCGTCTCTGCCTGGATGTCGCAAAGCTGGGAGCGGGGATGCAACGCGCGGAGGGTTGTCCCGTTCATCTGATGGTGGCCAACGGCATTCAAGCGATGGGGGAGAACCATTGCATCACCCTTGCGACATCCCAGACATTCACACGGTCGCAGATTCTGCAGACACTCCGCGAACTGTCCACCATGGAGGGTCCGCGTCGCGAGGACCTGAGCTTCGCCATGCAAGCCGACTACCAAATGTTTCTGCATTACCTGGAGCTGTTTGAACAAGCGAAGGGCACCAGCGGGATCACGGGGGCACCCAAACGAATGCCGAAGTTTCTCCTCAAGCGGCATCGCACCATCAACATGCGGCTGGACCGGGATCTTCCCATTCGAGAAGGGCTCGACCGAGGATGGCGGGAGGGTCTAAAAGCAGGTCTCCTAGCGGATGCAGCCTTTGAGGAGCTTGCCGCCAAGAGGAGGTCCATCGGATTCTTCCTGGATTCCAATTTTGTCGGGAAAATATGCATCGTGCTTTGCTCAACACCGATGCGTGCGACTTTCCGGAGCAACATGAATGCCTGCGCCGCCCAGGAGCAACGCAGGGTGCTCCTTGCCCTCCGCCTCTATGAAATGGATCAGGGTGGACTCCCTGCATCTCTGGAGGCTCTTGTGCCTACTTACCTTCCCGAGATGCCTGAAGACATCTACTCCGGCAAGCCGATGCTTTGGAATGCGAATGACAAGGTCGTCTATTCCACCGGGGAAAATGGCATCGACGACGGAGGCAGAATCAACGAAGCACAACCCCGCAAAGGGCTTGATGTGGGCAGGGCCTATCCCTGGGCCAATGCACCATTAACTTCACCTGCACATGAGTGAGGCTGCCTCCAAGGCAATGTCTGGCGAAATGGACGGCAAACACCACCGCCGTCCCCTGCTCATCCTGGGTGGTCTGGTGTTTCTACTGCTAGGAGTGCTGGCGTATGTGATCCTGTATCATGATGGCCCACCGCCGGATGATGCGCATCTCATCCCGACGTGGTCCGAGCGGGGGAGCAATGCCAATCCGCTGGCGGTCTTCTGCAAGACGCTCGTGGGGAGTTCCATCAAGGACTGGGAGAAGCTGAAATCTGAGAAGAGAGACCTCGATGAAAAGTCCACTCCAGAGGCACGGACGTTCTTGGCTACACACACAGCAGAGGTCGCGGCATTCGAAACGCTGATGCAAACGGATCCCGCCACGTGGCAGTGGCCGGATGCTGAAGGCACGGGCATGTATGAAAACCCTTTCACTGGCCGAGGGGCCACTGAGATTCAGGCATTGTCCCTTGTCCTGCGTTCCAAGGCCCTGCAGCTCCATGAAGATGGCAGGACGGAAGAAGCCGTGGCCTTGAGTCTGCAACTCGCGCGCATGGCGGATGGTCTCTACGGGGCGGAAGGAGCTAGCCTCCACCTGCTTACAGCACACAGCACCCAGTGGGGTGCCCAGGCCACCTTGCTGAAGGTAGGGAAAGCGGATGGAGTTCCACCCGCGATGCTGCGAGAGGTCTTGCAGCAACTGGGCACACTGAAAGGCCCCTCAACAGAGCAATTCAAGAAGGCCCTGAAAGTCGACTACGCCTACCTCAAGGATGGCATCGGAAAATTTTCATCGCGGGAACTGAGGGGTATTGGAAATCTGCCCCAGCACTTCGAATTTCTCGCACCGTGGTTTTTCAAGTCAAATCAGACACTCACCTTGCGCGTCCAACTGGATACCCCCGTGCTGACCGCGCTCGATCACGGTTGGAGTTCCATGTTCTCCGCCATCGAAGCCAGGGAGAAAAGTACCGAGGCCTTGTATGAAGCTGAACAATGGAAGTTCTTCATCTATCCCAATTTTGTGGGTCGTTCTGCATGGCTTCACGAGTTGACCCTTCCAAGGATGCGATCCCGATGGAATCAGCACAACGAACTCCGACTGCTGCTGGCCCTCCGATTGCATGAGTTGGAGCACGGCTCCCTCCCTGACACGCTCGGCGCCTTGGTGCCGTCTTATCTTCCCGCTGTGCCTACTGACATCTTCTCCGGAACACCTTTCCTCTGGAATGCCAAGCTACAGGTACTCTACACCGTGGGGAAAAATGGCAAGGATGATGGCGGGACCATCGATGAGGAACGCGCTGAACGAGGCTTGGATTGGGGAGTGAAGTATCCATGGAGTCCGGCAAGCAGCAAACCCGCAGCTCCATAAGAAGCTCTTCGCCGCTTGTGGTTAGCCGCGCACCCGTGGGAGCACTTTTTCGATGCCGATGAGCAAGAACTAAGGCACTCTGACCTTCTTCCTCTCGCCCGCCCATGCCCACCATCCGCCCTGCTACGCCGGCTGACCTGCCAGCCATCAATGCCATTTACAACCACTACGTGCTGCACTCCACGTGTACGTATCAAACGGAGCCGAGCACAGCGGAGGAGCGACAGGAGTGGTTCCAGCAGCATGGGGAGAAGCATCCCGTCATCGTGGCCGAGGAAGGTGGGCAGGTGATTGGCTGGGGCTCACTGAGCAGGTTTCACCCCCGCGCGGCGTATGGGCACAGTGTGGAGGATTCCGTGTATCTGCATCACGAGTGGCTGGGTCGGGGACTGGGCAGCCTGCTTCTGGAGGAACTGCTGCGCCTGGCGAAGGAACTCGGGCATCACACCGTGCTGGGTGGCATTGATGCGGATCAAACGGGAAGCGTCGCGCTGCATGCGAAATTCGGCTTCGTGACGGTGTCGCATTTGAAGGAAGTGGGTTTCAAGCAAGGGCGATGGCTGGATGTGATCTGGATGCAGAAGATGCTGTAGGCGCTGGGAGCATTCCCCTCCTGCTCATGATGACTCCGCCTCCTCCAGGCTGCCCCTGAGGTACCGGACCAGCTTCACGGTCCCAGACACGATGAATGCTGGCGCCGCCAGAAAGGAAGAAAAGCTCACCATCCCCCAGAGGAAAGCTCCCACACCAGGAGCATGGTCGGCCATCATGGCGTGCATGGCATTCACCGAAATGGCCATGATCACCCCGGGAATGAATGCCAGCAGCATGACGTAGCGCGTGGCAATGAGGCTGACAATCAGCGGCGCGGCGACCGAGCAACCAAGGACCATCTGGGCAATCTCGCTGCCGGTGATGGCGGAGGACGTCAATGGTGTGAGTCCGAGCCCAAGCCCCACCGCAGCGGCAATCCAGTCCCTTCGTTTCATGCAAGGGCCGAGGCACGCAGCAGTCGTGCCATGAGCGCCCTCGGGAAAGGGTCTCCTCGGGCGTGGGCAACGGGTCGGCCTCTCCGATGGGGCGAGCTGAATTGTTCCGTGCGGCTGGAAACCATGCTATCCTTGCCCCGCCCATGGCCGCTGACCTCACCGACCTTGTCATCCGCGAGCTGACTGTGGACGAGTTTCCGCAGATCCTACCACTCATTGAGCAACATAATTCGAAGCTGGATCCGGGCGAGCTGCGACGACGGCTCGAATCCATGATTCCCCACGGCTACCGCTGCATCGCCGCCTTCATGGGGGGCCGCATGGTCGGCGTGGCGGGCTACTGGGTCAGCGCCCGCTTCTACTGCGGGGAGTACATGGATGTGGACAATGTCTTTGTACTGCCCGAGCTCCGCTCCCACGGCATTGGCTGGCGCATGATGGACTGGCTCCACGAGAAAGCCCAGGAACTGCGCTGCAAGGTGGTGATGCTGGACTCCTACACCACCTACGTAGATGCGCACCGCTTCTACCTGCGCATGGGCTATGAAATCCTGGGATATCATTTCATCAAACGTCTGCCCGAATCCCCGCAGCCCGCGTAGTTCCTAGTACACACCATGAGCGCCGTCGCGAAGACTCCCGAGCCCCCCTACTACGCTGTCATCTTCACCAGCGATCGCACCGAAGGGGACCGTGGCTACGCCCGCATGGCCGAGCGCATGGTGGAGCTGGCCCGTGAGCAGCACGGATTTCTCGGCGTGGAGAGCGTGCGCGCCGCGGATGGCGTGGGCATCACCGTGAGCTACTGGGAAAGCGAGGAAGCCATCCGCCACTGGAAGGCGAATGCAGAGCACCTGGCCGCCCAGCGCGGCGGCCAGACCACGTGGTACGCGGACTACTTCCTCAGGGTGGCGAAGGTGGAGCGGCAATATGGGAAGCCTGCCCCTTGATTTCACACGCGGCCTGCTTCTTTTGCACACTGCCTGCTCTCCCTTTGCCAATGCGATACACTTACGATCCTGCGGACCTCCAAGAACTGCTCTCCCGAGTGGGCAGTTCGGACGACGATGCGCACTACCATGCGCTCAGTGTCCTGCAGGAGCACGCAGAGCAGACGCGCGGTCCCTTGATCGCCCTGCTGAAGGAGTCCCCCTCCGAATTCCAGCGCTCACGCTGTGTGACGGCTCTCACGGGCATGGATCACCCGGAAGTAGAAAAGGCCCTGCTACACGCACTTCAGCATGACTCCTCCAGCATCGTTCGCGACGTGGCGGTGACGGGACTGCGAGGAATCGAGGACAAGGAGACGGTGCCCATCTTCATCGATGCACTCAGTGATCGCAGTGAGATTGTGCGCCGCTGGTGCGCGGACATCTTGGGGCGACTCGGCGATGAGCGGGCTGTCCCCCGGCTGAAGGAGGCCCTGCAGCACAAGGACGAGTGGCTGGCCTTCCGCGCGGCGGAGTCCTTGCGCCAATGGAATGTGCCTGAGGCCCGCACCACGCTGGAGCATCTGCGCGATGAGGCACTCGAGTCCTCCGTGCGCACCTGTGCAAAGCAAGCACTCTGGGAGTGGGACCATGGGAAGGTGAAATAAGCTGCCATGGCGGTCGTAAAGTCCGCATGCGCGCGCGTTTCCTCTTCCTGGTGTGCTGGCATGCTCTCGTGTGGTTCCACGTTTCCCGTGCGGAGATTCCGGTCATCGCCACTGAACCGCAGCCCTTCCTTGCGGCAACCCGGCAGGTCGTGGAGACCGCGGCGTTCCTGGGTTCCCCCTTCACGACGGAGGAAACTGCGGCGCTGCAGCAATGCATCCAGCAAAACGATGCCGCTGCCGTTGAGAAGGCGCAGCGTATCCTGGATGCACGCGTGCTGTTTCTTGTGACCATCAATCCGGAGCAGCGAGTGAAGGTCAGCGCGACGCAAGCGCTGCCCAAGCTGGATGAGGCGGGCTGGCACCAATACCTCGTGAAGGTGGTGAATGAAGCGGGCACGACCGCAGCACTGAAGGTGAGCAGCCCGGAAGCCGGGCAGGTATTCTTCCGGCACTACCCACAGCCGGGCAGGGCGGATCCACCGCCACCCTCCCCTCCCCTTTCGGCACGCTGGCTGGATGTGCAGATGTGGGACGCGCCGCCCATGCGCCCGACCTTGAGCGGGCTGAATGTGGAGTACCGCATGATCGGTCTCTACAGTCGGGATGCCGGCAAGCGCGATGCGAAATTTCACTTTGATGTGGGTCAGGGCACTCAAGATCTCGGCTTCCGTGGGGAGACGAATGTGCTCTTCGACTGCCTGCCCGCCCATGAGGTGACGCTACGAGTGAAGGATGAGAACGGCGAGCCTTGTATGGCAGCCTTCACGTTCACAGATGCTGCGGGACGAGTATACCCCTCACAGTTCAAAAGGCTCGCTCCGGACTTCGGTTTCCAGCAACAGATCTATCGTGAGGACGGCGAGAAGGTGAAGCTGCCCCATGGGGCGTATCACATCACCTTCCAGCGCGGACCAGAGTCTTTGCCGGAGAAGCGGGAGGTCACGATCAACGCGGAAACGAAGGAGCTCGCCTTCCAGGTGAAGCGCTGGATCGATCCTGCAAAGCAAGGCTGGTGGAGTGGAGATCATCACATCCATGCCGCCGGCTGCGCCCACTACACCAGCCCCACCGAAGGGGTGCACGCGCCGGACATGGCACGACATTGCCAGGGGGAAGACTTGAAAATTGGCGCGAACCTCACGTGGGGTCCCTGCTTCGACTACCAGAAGCAGTTCTTCAGCGGGAAGGAAGACAAGACCTCGCAGTATCCCTTTCTCCTGCGCTATGACATTGAGGTTAGCGGCTTCGGTTCGCACAAGAGCGGCCACCTCTGTCTGCTGCGTCTGAAGGATCAGATGTACCCCGGCGGCGACTCCAGCAAGCACTGGCCCACGCTTGGCCTGAACACACTCCGCTGGGCTCAGAAACAGGGCGCGGTGTGCGGACCTGCGCACTCTGCCACGGGGCTGGCGGTGGATTCCAATGAATTGCCGAACTATGTCATTCCACCTTTTGATGGCATCGGCGCGAATGAGTACATCGTGGATGTGACCCATGAGGTCGAGGGGCCCGATGGCAAGCCAGTGCCTGCGGTCGACTTCATGTCCACCGTGGATACGGCGCCGCTGTGGGAGCTAAACATCTGGTACCACACCCTGAACGCCGGCTTCCGCACCCGCATCAGTGGAGAGACGGACTTCCCCTGCATCTATGGCGAGCGTGTCGGCATGGGTCGCAGCTATGCAAAGGTGGATGGCCGCCTGACCTACGATGCGTGGTGCGATGCGATCGAAAAGGGGCGCTGTTATGTGAGCGATGGATTCAGCCACCTCATGGAATTCACCGCGAATGGAGTGCCGCTGGGCGAACAGAGCAGCGAGGTGCATCTGCCGAAGCCAGGCAAGGTGACGCTGAAGGCGCAGGTAGCCTCTTTGCTCTCCGAGCTGCCGCGGCCTGAGTTCCGTGGGCAGAAAGCACCGCCCGGCTCAGAGAATCAGAAAAGCTGGGGAAGGAATTTCGACGCCTTCTACCGCAGACCCTACTGGCATGTGGAGCGAGCGCGTATTGGGGACACACGTGAAGTGCCCGTGGAGGTGATTGTAAATGGCTACCCTGTCGCGAAGAGGATACTCAAGGCGGATGGCACGGTGAATGATCTTTCCTTCGACGTGGAGATTCCTCACAGCAGTTGGGTGGCCCTGCGGATCCTGCCCAGCGCACACACGAATCCCATCTTTGTGATGGTGGACAAGAAACCCATTCGTGCGAGCAAGCGCAGCGTGGACTGGTGCCTGAAGTGTGTGGACCAATGCTGGACCTCGAAGGAGCCCACCTATGATGATGACGAGAAAGAAGATGCGCGTGCCGCCTATGAACATGCGCGCACGGTGTACAAGAAGCGGCTGGCGGAGTGCGCGGCGGAGTGAGCAGGTGATTTCGTAGAAGGCGCCACAAAGGAACGCCCATGAATGCGACCTTGAGCGGCGCGGCGGCTGGGAGGATGGCTCACGCTTTGGTACACGAAACCGTTGTTTCTACAGCCGCATCTGCATGGCGTAGTAAAGTGGGGAGTGGTTGTAAAAAGCGCTGGGACTCAAGGACCACAACAAGCCATGGCGGAAGATGCCGGTGGCAGTGACAAAGGCCTTGAGCTGAGCCTCGACAAAATTCCCAGCCTCAGTCCGCAGGTCGGGACTGAGGTGAATTTTCCCAGAGCTGTCAATCAGCACAAACTCTCCGACATGCTTGTAGAGTCCCACGTCAACCTGGGGTGGAACAAAGCAGCTGTACATGGGCACCCTTGTAACAATGTCATCTTGATGCACCACACGAAAGGTGGGCACGCGATAGCCTGCGTGAAAGCCAGCGTCACCAACTCGTGGCGACCCGAAAGTGTAAACTCCTTTCACATGTCCCAAGCGAGCAGCCGCAAGTGTCGCGAGTGCCGCACCCAAGCTATGACCAGTCATCCAAATGGGACGCTTCGGGTCATCCCTCTGCAGCGACATAATCGAGTCAAGGAGAGGCTCCCAAATCTCACCCAGAGCATCCTTGAACCCGAGATGGACAAAGCCTCCGTGGGAGGATTCCGCCAGCGCGAATCTGAGGTCGGTAATCCAGTCTGCGATGACGTTTTTGAACTCTTCCGAGGAGAACCGTTTGGCCACCCGGGTCCCCCTGAAACTCACGATGGTCACATCTCTACTGGAGGCGATGTACGCTTGGGTACGATGGCCGTTTAAAGTCGTAACCTCAGCAAAGCCGGCCTTGCGATACACTTCATGCACGACTGACTCTTCAGAGTATGCCAGCAGAGAGGCATCTGCCAGCCAGGAGGCGTTCACTTCGCTGTATGAGGTCGCGTCTGCATCAAAAGGATGGACCTCACGAGTCCTGAAGAAGTCGAAGGAATCGCATGGCGGGAAGAGGGCGTCTTCGGTAGGAGGAGGCAATTTGTCTGGCATGGGGTGACGCGCTCAGAAGATTCGGACCAGCTCAACTCCGTGACGACTGTTCCAGCAGTGCCGCACATCATTATCAAGACCCTGGGCGCAGGTCAATGGAGAGAGAATGACCCGAGCGCGCAGGGCAACTTTTCAGTGTGCCTTCAGGAAATGCTCCTTGAGGTACTGCCACTCATCATCGGAGGTCTCCCACTCTGAATAGATAGCAATGCCCTGATAACTCGAAGGAAGTCCGGCATCTTCCAGGCCCCGGTGAATGCCCTTCAAGGCATTCGGGATATTCTCCACCTTCGGGTTGTGATATCCCACCCCTGCATCGTGGTAGGCGGGTACCCCCAGCAGCACCTCGGCTCCTTCACTCCACTGGAGCACCTCGCTCGTCCAGCCGCGCATCAGGTGTTGGTAGGCTTTTCCATAGTCCTGACCAGCATCATACATCATCACCGCCATCTGATCGCAGCGGCGGCTGACTTCACGGAAGTAGCTCTCATCCCAATGAATTTCCGGAAAAGGATGCCACCGGGTGGGCGGAGGATAGGCGGCCACGGAGAGCACCTTGGTCGCGGGCATGGCCGCGCGCACCTCCTCCAGCAGTAGAAGAAACTCCGGAGTGCCCACGGGCAGCGGCTCCACATTCACCTGGACTCCGGCGAGGCGGGGATGATCTGCCACGAGCTTGGAGATGCTTTGAGCAAAGCCTTTTCGCCAACCGGGGTTGGCCATTCTCACACTGCTGTCTTTCACCCCGCCCACCCAGGGGATCACCCGGAAGTCACCGAATGCATCCAGAAACGTCTCCACATGAACAGGACTAACCCCGGCAATCTCCCCTTTGTAGTCAGTGGGGCATAGATGCGGGAACACATCCTTGATGCCATGCGCCTTGAGCTTTGACGCCAGTGCCTTCACGGAGTCTGGACTGCGATAGCGGGCCATTTCCGATTGCTTGCCGTTATCAACGAACCACGAGTCGGCCCCGAGCCATCCGTGCGCCAGCCAGATGCCATTCGCGCCGCGGTCATGTCTTCCATCCTTCACCTCCAGCCCTGGTTGCCAGACCGCATAGCCAATCGCTCCCAGCGCACATACCGCAAGTACTCCCATCACGATGCGGAGAAGCGAGGCCAGCAGTGGTTTGGTCTTCATCAGGTTCAACGTCATTCGTGCGTGCGCACATCCAATCAGAAGCACCTTGCGTGGGGAAGGCAAAAACCGCCGCACTCGCAGGAGCCAATCACCATCATCGCCCTCACGAACCTCGAAACTAGCCGGCTCCCGCGTGCGTTCTTGCTTCATGAACTCCCCGGCATCGCGATTCGCACGTCTCACGGCGGCACTCATGCTCACCTGCAATGCCTGGAGCCAAACGCCGCCCCAGACCACCGTCACCATCCAGGGCGAGGATTTCCACATCAATGGCAAACCCACCTATGAAGGGCAAACCTGGAAGGGACATCGCATCGAAGGCCTGCTGATGAACTCGCGCATGGTACAGGGGACCTTCGACGACTTGAATCCCGAGACCGTCTCCATGTGGGCATATCCTGACACCGGGAAATGGGATGCAGAGCGCAACGTGCGGGAATTCATCGCGGCCATGCCGGAGTGGCGTGCACATGGCATGCTCTCTTTCACGCTCAATCTTCAAGGAGGCTCACCACAGGGCTACTCCAGCAAGCAGCCCTGGCACAACTCCGCCTTCGAGAGCGATGGCAGTCTGCGTCCCGATTTCATGACTCGCACGGAGCGCATCCTGCGCAGGGCGGATGAACTGGGCATGGTCGTCATCCTGGGGTACTACTACTTCGGCCAAGATGAACGGCTGAAGGACGAGGATGCGGTGAAGCAAGGCGTGGACAACGCCACGCAATGGGTGCTGGAGAAAGGATTTCTAAACGTGCTCATCGAGGTGAACAATGAGTGCAACGTGAACAAGTACGATCACGACATCCTCAAAGCAGACCGTGTGCACGAACTGATTGAGCGTGTCAAAACCCACACCAAGGACGGTCGTCGCCTCCTGGTGGGCACCTCCTACGGTGGTGGCACGGTGCCGAAGCCGAACGTGGTGAGGGTCTCCGACTTTCTCCTGATGCACGGCAATGGGGTGAAGAAGCCGGAACGCATTGCGGAGATGGTGCGGCTGGCACGCAAGGTGGAGGGATGGCGGCCCATGCCCATCCTCTTCAATGAAGATGACCACTTCGACTTTGAGAAGCCTGCGAACAACTTCGTCTCCGCAGTGAGCGAGCATGCGAGCTGGGGCTACTTCGATTTCCGCACCAATGCGAAAAGCAAGGACATCTCCAAGGGCTACCAGAGTGTGCCAGTGGACTGGGGCATCTCCAGCGAACGGAAGCAGGGCTTCTTCAATTTGATGAAGGAGATGACGGGCGGGAAGTGAGCGTTGGTGGAAAGTTCTTGTAGGCGTGCACCGTTCTCCAGCGCCATGAGACGCCGCACCCTTCTCCGCTCCTCCCTGGTCCTTGCAGCCACATGCACCCTGGGCCTTTGCTCTGCATCCGCTGCCGATACTTCAGCCAAGAAGCGCGTGCTCATCTTGGGGGACTCCATCTCCATCGGCTACACCCCTTTTGTGCAGAAGATGCTGGCGGATGAGATGGTGGTGCTGCGCCCCATGCGCGGCGACAAACCGGAGAACTGCAGTGGCACTACCTCCGGTGTAGCGAACATTGACCGCTGGCTGCAAATCGACGGCGGGAAGTGGGACGTGATCCATTTCAACTGGGGCCTGCATGACCTCAAGCATGTGAAGCCCGATGGCAAGACCTCCGACCTGGCTACAGACCCGCCGCAAGCCACGGTGGAGGTGTATGAAAAGAACCTGCGCGAGATCGTAGCCAAGCTGAAGGCCACAGGCGCGAAGCTCATCTTCTGCACCACCACACCGGTGCCGGAGGGCAGCATGAAAGTTTATCGCACCGATGCAGACGCGGTGAAATATAATGCGGCCGCCCTGCAGGTGATGAAGGAGAATGGCATCGCCGTGAATGATCTCTATGCCTTCGCCAAGCCGCAGCTTCAGAAGATCCAAATACAACCGGCAAACGTGCACTTCACGAAAGAAGGCTCCGAGGTGCTGGCTGGTGAAGTCGTGAAAGCCGTGCGTGCCGCGGTGAAGTAGGTCTCCACGGCAACCGCTCTCCCTCCCCCTTAACCGGGCACCTGTGTTTGGGTCTCCTGCAACCTGCACCAAGCCTTCATCTTATCGCGTGAGAGGAAGATGATCATCACGATGCAAAACACGACCCAGATGAACAAGAAGGCATAGGTCAGCACGTTGGTGATTTTGAGGATGGTGTCTCCCACCTCGGCAGGAGCGCCGCTCTTGCTCATTTCCTTCTGCATCTCTGCTGCGGTCGCAGGCTGCACATACTTGGTCGTCACCCACAACCCCAGCGGCGTGCTGAGGATCGTGACCGCAGCCCAGGTGATGCCGAGCATGCGCCCCCAGTTCCGGGACTTCATGAGACCGATGCCGGCAACAATGGCCACCACTCCCAAGAATCCATTGAGCACCAGGCTCGCATAGTGGATCGCAGCATAGGTGGCGTCCTGGTCCAGCAACCGAAGGGCCGGATTCTGCTCTCGCATGGCCGGGATGGCGAGCATGACTCCGTTCATCATCAATCCCAGCACATAAAATATCCCCAGGATGAGCAGCCCCACCCCCAGCAGCATGAAAGTCTTCGGCTTCTTCAGGGGGAGTGAAGGCGGTGTCTGCATAGCGTAAACAGGAGCAGAGGGTCGCGCCAGTGTCACGTAAAATGGTGCTCACCATGCTGACCCCACTGCAAAGCGGGGGCTGATACAAGCCCAAGAGGCTGCATGTCGTCCCACTTCTACTTCTTCTTGCCACCCCACATCTTCTTTTCCCAAGCCTTCTGCTTGCCCTTTACCTCGCGCAGGAAGGGGGCCAGGGGGGCGAGATTCATGACGGCGGAGTTGAGCCAGCTCAGCGGCCATTTCAGAGGACGTTCGAAGTCGACGAAGAGAACCACGCGGTAGCCAGCAGTGTCATTCCACACTTCATGATTCCAAGTGTCATCGAAGATGAGGACTTTCCCCTCTTCCCAAGTGCAAGTCTGGTTTGCGATACGAATGCGGCAGTTCTCACGCGGCTCCGGCACCAGCAGGCCGAGATGCATACGCAGGATGCCGGTCCAGGCACCGCGATGGGATGGGATGTGCTTCCGGGGGGAAAGGATGGAAAAGAAGGCCGTGGTCACGCCAGGAAGCTTCTCAAGCACCTTCATCGTTTCCGGGCAGCGAGCTGCATTCTCTTCACAATCCATGCCCACCGCCTTGAGGAAAAAGGTCTTCCACTGGTCATCTGTCTGGATGGCGCCCACTTCCTTCATGATGTCCTGGAAGCTGGGCATGGAGTCACGGTACTGCATCACATTGTCCAGCTCAGCGCGCACCTTCTTCCAATCCGCCTCGACCTCCGGGATCCAGTCGAAATGCTCATTGCTGTAGATCGGCGGATCACCCAGTGGTGAGAATCGCGCCACCACGTCTTCAATCCAGTCCTGCAGGTCCTCGAGTTTCTTGGCCCAGCCTCCGGTGGCAGGCTTGATGCGGTGGGTTCTGTCATACGCCTTCAGCGGCAGTTTCCCGAGCGCATGGTCCGTGGTGGGAGGCGGGAGCGGAGCAGGTACTTGAGCCGCGGGGGAGGCGGAAGCAGGAGCGGACATGGCAGGGGGCGTGGACGTGCGAGTGCTTACGTGTGTGACGGAGACTTTGACGAAGACTCGTTGACATTTGCGACGGAAACGTCACCATCGCAAGCATCCAGTGCGACTGAGGCTGGGCGCCAATAAAGGCGGGTGTAGTTCAATGGTAGAACACGAGCTTCCCAAGCTTGATACGTCAGTTCGATTCTGATCACCCGCTCCAGCTTCAATTTGAGGTGGATACAATGCTCCCGCCCGCTTAGGGTCAACGTCGAGCCCACATCGCCACACCACAGCTCGCGAAGTTTTTTGCGGGGGCCCAAGGCTACATGCGTCTGCCACCTCCCAATTGCGACTCTGAGCTTGAGCGCTTTAGTTTGCTGCCTGTGGAGGGGCCGTCTTCCCCGAGTCCTTCCGATGAGCCGCCCTGTTTGTATTTTCCCAATCCCAATACGGCCCCTACGGAGGCACTTCGAGCTCTGGTCGGAGCATCCGGCACGTCAGGGGTATCGGGCCGAGGTGAGTCCGGCATTGGCGGCAGATTCTCCGGTGTACGTAGCGGGACCTCGACCGAGCTGGTCGAGTCGACAGAGTCCGAACGGGCACGTGCGCCTGCGGAACCTACTCCTGTCGGTGCCATCGCCAGCTTCTCGGCTTCTGTGGTGGAAATCACCACGCCATCTCCGCGCAGCAGCAGTGTGGAGGAGGTCCGCCCTTCCTTGCTGAAGTCACGCACCTGGGTGATGCCAGCTTCACTCAGTTGATCATGCAGGCTCTCCAGATGGCTCATGTTTACGCCCTTGGCACTTCCCGGCATCAAGGTCACCTGGAGTTCGCTGGCCTTGATGCCTGCGTCCATGGTCTGCATGGCTTCCAGCGCATCCTGGATGGTGATCTTCCCCTGGTAGACGTGCATGACCGCGCCGACTCCGGTCTTGGGGTCGTACAAGCTCACTCCGGTACAGCTCGCGAGGGCTGAGGTGGCCACGGCATCGTTCTTGCCGAGCCTGGCCACAGCCACCTCGTCCATATCCGCATGGCCTACCACCTTTGGAGGCAATTCCTCCGAGTATTCCTCCAGCCGGATATCGGCGTCGCGATCCATCCGAGCCGCTTCCTTCTGGTACTGCTCCTCCCGGGCGTCATAGGCCTCGAGATTGCTGGCCTCCATTTCCGCCCTCAGCTTCAGCGATGATTCCAACCTCGTCTCCGCTTTGGCCAAACAGGCATCCACGCCATCGCGCCACCCTTCCGTGGTCTTCGGCACGGTTGCATCTCCGTACATCATCTCGGACTGCCATGCCGCCAATTCGTCCTTCACCATGGACTCGGTTTGCAACCGCTGCATCGGGGTAAGTTTCAAAGTCCCAAGGCGAGCATCAATGCGCTCCTTCATCATATCCACCACCGCCTTGTTCTTCTCGTAGTCGAGCTCCAGCGCCTCCGCAATATCATCGAGATCCATGGCCATGACTCATGCTAAGAATGCCCGCCGGATTGTAAACCCCAATCCCTCCATTCCATGCATTGATGCAACAAATGCACCTTTATTCAACCCAATCCTTATCCTGCGCGATGATGCGCACGCATCCATTTGAGATATCCGCTGGCGCAGGCATCCAGATTCTTGAGCGTGCCGCCACCACGCAAGGGTGAGCACATCTCATAAACCGCAGTACCACCAAAGCCTCCATCATACAGACCCTGAAAGAAGGCGTGATAGTCGATGAAGCCAGTGCCGAAGGGAACAGCGCGCACCCAGTCGGTGGACTGGCGCTCGTAGTTCACCAACTCCGGACGATAGCGATGACGGGGGACCTTGATGTAGTCCGCATTGGTCGTGATTAGAGTCCGCGGAGCTGCCATTCGCGCAGCTTCATAGAGGGATTCACCACGCAGGGCGGGTGACCAGGCATCGAAGCCCAGTCCGCAATTGGGCCGGTCGATATCCGCCAGCAGTTCCAGCAACGCTTCCGTGTGGAGAGCGATGTCATGATGATTCTGGACGGCAATGGATACACCATGAGGTGCAGCGCGGTCGCACATTTCCCGGATGGCGGTGACGCAATGCTTCCACTGCGCCTGCAGGTCCTGTCCTTCCACCTCATATGCCGTGAAGATGCGGACCACCTTGGCCCCGACTTTCGCTGCGATGCGAGCCAGAGATTCGACATACGCGATCTGGAACTCGAGATGCGGAACCTCGCAGCCCACGCCGGTGGGCTGCGAGAGATTCGTGTAGGCGGCGATGACATCGCAGCGCACCTGCGCCGCAGCAAGAGTTTCACAGACGCCCTCCAGGAGTTCCGGAGTTGCGTCCAGTGACGAGAGATGCGGGCGCTTCCCCGCAATCATCACCGCTGGATAGCCAAGCTCGCCTGCATGCCGGATGAATTGCTCAAGACTCAGGGCATCCTGCCCCCAGAATCCGGCATAGCTGATGGAGAAGAGGCAAGGTGTCATAGGAGGAACAGCGAGGTCTGTTGGCATGTTTCCTACGATGCTCTGCGGTGCGAGCTTGCGAGAGAAGCGTTCCAGAACACCCGGGCACACCCCCACCCGGTAACAACGGAAGTCACCGCGCCTTGCCGATGCCTCAGTTCATGGCCTTCACAAACGCGTCCGCTTCTGCAATTGCACGATTCATCCGCTCGAGCAGGGCCTGGATGTCCCCTTGGATGGCATCCGCCTTGCCACGCAGAGCGCCCAGGGCTTCGGCATTGAGGTTGTGCTTCAGGTAGAGAGTGTGGTCGCGCAGCTTGTCCAGAACAGGGGGCATGGCGTTGTAGGAGTTGTGCAAGGCACTGGAGAGCTCGGCAAATCTCGCCTTGGTCTCGGTGAGCTTTGCCTGGCTGGAGCCCGCGAGTGAGGCATCACTCATGATACCGATTTCCTTCTGCCATTCCTTGAAGAGATCCGAGGCCACACGGTCCATCTCATCAATGCGGTGCTTCACGATCTTGGTGGCAGCGTCGCAGGCAAGATATTCCACGTTCAGCTTGTCATACGCCTTCTCTAGATTGCTCCCACTACGCCCATAGACCGCCTGGAGTTGCTGCAGGGCATCGCGATACTCACCCCCAGCTTCTTTCTGTTTGGCTTTCGCATGCTTCACCGCTCGGACAAGCAGGTCGCGCTTTTCAAAGCCGATCTTCTCCATCGCGCCGTAGTAGATGGTGCGGCAGGAGGTGAGAACGGTGACGATCGCAAGGACGATGGCAACATGGCGGGAAGTAAAGGTCATGACTTGAAGAGTAAGTTTGGTCCTTGGGTGACTGCTACGATTTATCCCTGCCCACAATGATCACATAAGCAGTGACCCGGCCATCGGGCACGGCGGCGACCCGCTTTGATGGCGGTTCGGGAAGGCCAACATAGTCGCGTGAAGAAATGAAGATCGCGTGCTCATCCATGCGGTATCCCACGCCCAGTCTTTTGCAGACAGCGTAGAGCAACTCCTCCAAGGTCATGTCCTTCTCGCGTATGGTAATGCGTGACTGGAGTTGTGCCTCCGTCAGCCTGCTCCTATCCAGGACAAAGCTCAGGTTGACCCTTCGACCGCAATCAATCTTGGAAGTGAATTGCCAGAAGTTATCGATGAGTGCTTCAAAGGTGATGTCCTCAAATTGCACCGTGGGAAAGGGAGCATGCCGGATGGTGTTCACCGAGTATTCTTGATCCGAGACAGGCTGATCCGCTCGCGCCGGAGTCGGGGATAACAACAGTGCCAACGCGCACGCGAGCAAGCTCTGGTTCGCGAGGCTATTTTTCCACAGGGTGTTCATGGCAGCCATGGTAGCAAGGGATGAGGAAGCATACATCCAGAAGTCGATTCTGTACCAGCACGGAAATCGCGCGCTGAAGCTGTGGGTGACTTCATTCCCTCTCCGCCACCCACCACACAGTGCTAGCTTCGGGGGACATGGGGAACTCATTGCTCTTTGAGGAGACCACCTTCGTTGGCTGCCCATCGGGTCCAACGGCGCTGACTTTCCAATTCGTCTTTTCACCACCAGGCAGGAAGACCTTGCCTTCGAAGCCCAGGACGAGAGAGGGGGCTTTGCCCCATTGGTTGCCCACGGTCTTGCGGTCAGCGCGCCAGCCCATGCCTTCATTCTCGGCACGGCGAAGAGCCATGCAGAGGAGCTTCTTGGACTTTTCCAGTGGCTTGCCATCCATGGTGATGAGTCCCCACACGCCGAAGCCATCGCCAGCCAGCGGGGCGACATTCACGGAGCAGGGACCGAGCTTGTGGGTCTTCGCGCCGAGACTGCCGGTGGCGAATACCACGTGCGGTGAGATCACGGTGGCAATCTTGTCCACAGCACCCCATTTGATTTCACCGTTCTCCGAGACAGCAGGAACACTCTTCTCTGCTGCGTTCTTCAGTGCAGGTGCGGCACTCCCCTCCTCCACGATGCGCACGGCGGTCTGCCTTTTCAGGGAGAGTGAACCGTCGTTGTTCACCTTTTCATAGAAGCGGCGCCAGTTCGCCCAGACTCCGCCTTTGTTCTCCGCGATGTCATCCAACAGCGAAGCGGCGGAGAGCGTAAGAATGGCGCGTTGCTTGCCCGCATCGACCGCTCCGGTGCGGAAGAGGAGCGCGGCGAAGGGAATACCTGCACGCTTGCCGGGATGCGCCTGGAAGTTGAAGTAGCTGTGGAAATGATCTGCCGTGAAGTCTTCGCGGCCATGGGCAAAGGTGTAGAGCGTGATGCCAGACCAGCCCTGGTGGGCAGCCACGGCAGCCACCAAGGGGAGACCTTCCGCGAGGGAATCAATAGGAGCGGGAATGTCCCACTCCGTGAGGGCAAAGGGCTTGCCCTCTGCACGCTGCACGGCGAGTTCAGAGAGAACCCCTCCGACCGGATTCTGAGAAAGGACTTCCTGATTCACCTCCCAGTTCTTCGGATCCCATTGGCCTCCGGGGAAGGAGGGATGGTGCCAGTAGGCGTTTGCGTTCACCACATCACTCACGATGGCCTCGCGACGCACCCCCAGGAGCGCACCAAAGAAGATGTGAGAGTGTGATACAAGACACTTCACCTTCAAATCCTCCTTCAAGAAGCGATGCATCTCTTTCGCATAAGCCAGCTCCTTGTCCGCGAGGAATTCAAAATACTCGCGTTGCACGGCTTTGTTCGCGTTTTCATCAGGCAGAGGAATGTTCCCCTTCGCAAGGCTGGCGTCCTCGGGCAGAAAGCCGTCGGTATACGCATCCAACTTCACATCGGTGAATTCAAACCAGCCCGTGTTCTGGTTCGGACCGAAGGCGAGATTCACCTTCCCGAGTTGAGAGTCCTTGGCAGTGAAGATGTAGGTATAGTCTTTCCATTCCGGTCCCACGTTGATCAGGGTCCACAGACCGGCCATGGCATAGGGAGCCACGGATTGCTGGGTACTGGAGTAGATCTTTGCCTCCTTTTCCGCACGAGCGCGAAAACGGAAGCGGTAGGTTTTGCCAGGTTCCGTCTGGAGCCCGGCCCAGAGGAGTTGCGTGTGCCAGTTCGCAGAACCCGCCTTGGTCGCGGTGATGCGTGCGCCTTTGCCATCAGAGGCGGGTGAGAGCTTCGCCTCCGCACCGCCCTGGTTATCGAGCCACCACCCCTTGGCATTCTCCGCGAAGGTGGGGTTGCCGATGAGGTTCGGCCCATCGTCCTTCATGCGCGTGCCCCACTTCGTGCGGAGGCTGGCGTCGTCCTTGCCATGCTTCTTCGCGAGCGATTCGTTCCATTGCTTCAGCACGGAGTCATGTACCGGGCCCTTCACCTTGGCAGGCCACCACGCATTGAAGAGCAGGGTGTTTTCATTGTTCACTTCCACGATGGCCACTGCCGGGTCGTCGCGATAGGCGAGCCCGGTGTGCGGGTTCACATGCAAGAGCAGGTCGCGCGCATATTGCTTCAGTGCATCGACGTACGGTGGATAGATGTTATCGATGCCCTTGCTCATGTCCGGAGCGCCGGGGGGCTGGTCCTCGTACTTGCGACCGACGTGGAGATTGAGGTTCGCGTAGATGCCGCGCTTCTTGAGCTCTGCGAAGAAGAAGTCGAGTCGTGCGAGCGGTTCCTCGTTAAGGCCGGCTTTGCCATCCTTGCGTACGAGTTGGGTGCCGCTCCAGTTCGCGTCCATGAAGTGGAAGCGCACGAGATTGATGCCGCACTTGGCGAAGTGCCCCGCGAGCTTCACGGCTTCCTCTTCGGTAGGGAAACAGGATGCGGCGGTGAGGTTCGTGCCAAAGTAGCGCCACGGAGTGCCGCGATCATCCACGAGAGTCTCACCCTTGGTCTTGATGAAGCCGTGCTTGCCTGCGGGTGCCTCGTTCAGGAAGGAGAGGTCGAGCAGGGCGGGTGCATCATCGAAGGCAGAGATGTGGAAGGGAAACCAGCCTGGCGCACCTGAGGCGGGCTTTTCCATCACGGGCTGGGGCTGGGTCTGTGCACGCGTGCCTGTGAGTGGCAGTAAAGTGCAGGCGGCGAGCGCGGCGAGTCTCAGAGGAAGGGACGACGACGGCGGAAAGGCGGCTGGGCGCATGGCTGCATTGTGTGCAGAAATGTGGGAGCGAGGCGAGCGCAAATGGTGGTCCGTACACTCCGTGTGCGGTCGGGATGACTCGAATCCACAAAGGGGCGCCACTGGCTCGTCTGCCAGTTTTCAAGCTCTCTGCCCACTACTACAGAGGGAAGTGACTACACTGGAGACCACGCGCGGCTGACCGCACACGGAGTGTGCGGACCACCATGGGCTACTCCCCGATCTGCGCCTTGATGGCTTCGGCGATGCGCTCCGCTTGCGACTCGATGTACTCGGGGTCGCGACCTTCGATGAGGAGACGGATGAGGGACTCGGTGCCGGAGTAGCGCAGGAGCACGCGGCCGAGGCTCGCGAGTTTTTTTTCCGTCTCTTTTACAAGGAGCTGTGCGGCCACGAGTTCTTCGACCGGGGGTTTCGACTTCACCCGGAGGTTGCGTTTGGCCTGGGGGAAGGGACTCAACACCTTGCGCAGCTCGCTCAGCGGTTCGCCGGTCTCCACCATGATCTTCAACACCTGCAGTGCGGCGATGAGTCCATCCCCCGTGGTGGTGTGATCAAAGAAAACGATGTGTCCGCTTTCCTCCGCACCGAAGTTCAACCCATGCTGGCGCATAGCGGCGATGACGTAGCGGTCGCCCACATCCGTACGGATGACCTTGCCCTTGAGACCAGTCACAAGCTCATCAAGGCCGAAGTTGCTCATCGTGGTCACGGCCACGGTGCTCTCGCGCAGGGTGCCCTTACGCAGCATGGAGGCGACGACGATGGCGATGTACTCGTCTCCACTCAGTGCGGAGCCGGTTTCATCCACCAACACCACGCGGTCGGCATCACCATCGTGAGCCACGCCGACATAGGCGCCGGTTTGCTTGCACAGCGCTTCGATGTACTCCGGATGGGTGCAGCCGCAGTCGCGATTGATATTCACGCCATCAGGTGACGAGTGGAAGACCTCCACCTCCGCGCCAAGGCGCTTGAGCGTTTCCGTGGTGGTGACGTAAGCGGCGCCGTTCGCGTTATCCAGCGCGATCTTCATGCCATCCAGGCGACGGTTGTGCATGGTGGCCACGGCATGCGCAATGAAGCGTTCCGGTGCATTGTCCATGCGTGAGACCCGGCCGATGCTGGTGGCGGGAGCGCGCTGGCTGAGCACATCGTCATTCTCAAACGCGGCCTCAATCATCAGTTCCTGCGCGTCCGTGAGCTTGTGCCCGCCTCCGTCCACAAACTTCACGCCATTGTCCTTGTAAGGATTGTGCGAGGCGGAAACGATCGCTCCCATGGCGGCCTTTTCCTGGCGGGCAATCAGCGCCACGGCCGGGGTGGGTACCACGCCACACAACACGACGTCCACGCCCATGGAGGTGAGCCCTGCGGTGAGTGCGGTTTCAATCATGTCTCCCGAGAGCCGGGTATCGCGACCCACGATGCACTTTGGCCGGATGCCCGCCTTCTCCGCCTCCATTGCCAGCACCTTCGCGGCAGCCTGACCGAGACGCATCACAAACTCGGGCGTCATCGGGTGGGAGTTCGCCACACCGCGGATGCCGTCCGTGCCAAAATATTTCCTCTTCGCTGAAGCCATGAGGGCGCGGTTTTACCCCGAAAAGGGCGGCAAGTCAAAGACCGGTGCGACGGCGAGCGGCAGGATGGTGCAACAGTAGTGCCTACACAGGCGCTCCTCATCGCGTCTTCCCGTCACTTACCGAGACACCAGCATGGGCATGAGGTCGATTTTTGAGGAAAATCCCTTTCCGGAGAGGATTGCGGGGTCATTTGCCACCAGCGGCTCGGGTGACTCGTCTTCTGGGAGTTGCAGAATAGCGATGCCGAAGGCCCCTTCCACAGCAGCCACGGGTCCATAAGCAACGACGAGTCCCTTCTGCATGAGATCCGCCCAATAGGCTACGTGGGCCTGCATCACCTCCTGTTCCTCGGGAGTCATGTCCATCATGAACGTCGGTCGCGGGGGCAGCAGCCGGAAGAGGTAGTTCGTCATGGCCGGCAAACGACGCAGGAACGGAACCCGGTCAAGACCCAGAGAATCAATCGGTCCGGAAGCTCGGTAGCCCCTGCTGAATCGGGCGACGGTCCGTGCGAGCCTGGTCGTTCACCACGTACCAGAGCAGGAAGGCAAGGACCAGGGACACCAGCTTGGCCTCCCAGTCATTCACGATCCATCCCTTAAGCCGAGGACCGAGCTTCCTCAGCCTTTCCAGATTCGGATTCGTTGCGGGTGTTGTCGTCCTCGCCATAGACCAAGATGCGTTGCAGCCGCTCGCGCAGCTCATCGGGTTCCAGATTGTGCTCCAGCTTTCCCTTGTGGCAAAGGGAAAGCGCGCCGGTTTCCTCGCTCACCACGAGCGCCACGGCATCTGTCTCTTCCGTGATGCCCAGCCCGGCGCGGTGCCGCAGGCCAATGCTGCGATCCGGCAGATCCTTCTGGCTCACAGGAAACACACAACCCGCCGCGACGATGCGACCTTGATCCACCACCATACCGCCATCATGCAGCGGCGTTTTGGGATGGAAAATGGTGCCAATGAGCTCGGTGGAGATTTTCGCGTCCAAGGACACCCCGCTCTCCGCAAAGGGCTTCAGCTCGATGCCACGCTGGATGGCAAAGAGCGCCCCGCAACGGCGATGGGAGAGCTGCACCATGGCCTCGATGAGGTTATCCAGACTGGCCTCCTCGGAGCCATTGAAAGAAAAGAACCGGTGGCTGCCCAGCTCCGCCAGCAGGCGGCGCAGTTCCGGCTGGAAAATTACGACCAGCGCGATGGCGAAGAAGGTGACAAAGCCCTTCAACAGCCACGTGATGACCTCCAGCTTCAAAAGCTGCGACACCAGCGCCAGCCCCAGAAGCAGCACCAGCAGGCCAGTGAGGATGCGCGCGCCACGGGTGGCCCGCAGGAAGCGGTAACCCTGGTACAGCAGCACCGCCAGGAGGAGGATCTCCACGGCATGATTCCAGTGCTTCTGTACAAACTCCCACATCACACCCTATTGCTAGCCTGTGTCTGGAGGAAGGGCAAGTGGCTGAAGGTTTTCCCTCACACCTTCAGGTGGTGGAAAGGGGTAAAGCCACCTGCCTGAAGTCGGATTCAACTTGCGGCCTCACCCCGGCACGATCGAAGATGACCAGCCCGACGCGCCCATGAAATCCCCTAACAGAGGCACCCAACTCGGAACAGCCGGATTCATCGCGCTGGCGCTCCTTCTCGGCTCGAGCCTCATTTTCGTCGGCGCGGTCTACAGGAAGGTGCAGGCGAATCGCGCCATGTTGGACGAATTCGAAGGCTTCATCAACTACGGCACTCCCATCCAGGTGACGGACCCGAGCGTGCTGGGCACGCCTGCGAACCTGGTAATCACGGAGTCACGCGTCGAGCGGCCGGTCTTCTCAACGCGTACCAATTGGACGCGGTTGAGGTTCTGGTACGAAGAGTGGGCGTACGCCACGCGAGAGGTGATCTCCGACATGGTCCGGACATCCCGTCCAAAGGACAAACCCTGAGGGGTCACCCGTTGAAGTCAATTCATGGAGACAGGAGTTCATCCACGAGATCCTCGCACCAGGCAGTTCCTGGCAGCGGCAGCGGGCATTGGCATTCTCCTGGCAGTGCACGTCGCTTCATTCGTGATCGCACTCCAGACCTTCGCTCTCGTCTCCAGAGGCCATCTTTTGTGGGCGTGTGTACTGCTGCCCTTGATGACACTTGGCGTCGCGATCACCCTCAAGGCGCAGGGCCGATGGCACTGGGGACAGTTGATTTTTGTCATTCTGGCAGCGTTGCTGTTCAGCTTCCTTCACCTCCTCATCTGTGGAATCCTCAGCGCTTCCGTTTAGCACTCCTCAGTCAGTTCACGTTTGCATGTCTCCAGTCCGTATCGGTCTCATCCGCCACTTCGAAGTGAAACATCCCTTCCCCACCGGCTGGATGACGTGGAATGATCTGGCAGCCTGGCGTGAAGTGTATGAGAGGACGGAGGTGACCCCGAATCCCATCGACCTGGGCGGCATCGCCTGGAGCCGTTGTATTTCCAGTGATCTGCCACGCGCCTACACCACTGCAAAGGCGGCATTCACTGGAGACATCCTGCAATTGTCCGAACTTCGCGAGCCGCAACTGGATGCCTTCCGCACCGGCAATCTCAAGCTGCCGTACCCTCTTTGGAAATGGGTCCTGCGCCTCGCGTGGATGACCTCCCACTCGTCCCAACGAAACGCCAAACTCTCTTTCATGGCCAAAGTGAAGCAGGTCACCGAGACCGTGCTCACCCACGTGCAGGAGGACACTCTCATCGTGAGCCACGCTGGCGTGATGATGTTCCTGCGCAAGGAACTCGTGAAACTCGGCTTTGCTGGGCCGGGCTTCAAGATTGCGGAGAATGGGAAGCTGTATGTGTTTGAGAGGAGGGGATAGTCTCCCACTCTTGAACAGATCGGAGCGCTGGGTGCATCGACTTCCGAGCAAGCGCCATCGAATTTATCGATGCGACAATCAAGTTCGCGAGAGCCATGCTCCGCAACATCCCCATGCTCCTCCGCCGCATCATTCCACTGTTCGCCATACTGCTATGTGGTCTTTGGCTATTGGCGGCCTACTGCCTTGTCCCGGACCGATATGGATACAACGTTGTGGCTGCCATTCTTGGAGTGGAGGTGCTGATTCTGATTTTCGCCATCATCTGCGTCATCTTCAGCGCCCATCGACGGCTTTCATGGTCACTTACGCTGAGCCTGCTTTCAGTTGCGCCGCTACACTATTGGGGAGCTGGCGTAAATGCACCGGTATGCGACCTATTGTTTCTTCCTCCCCTTGGTGCGATTTTGGCTGCCAGCATCTGGTCCTTCGTCACGGCACATATGCATCGTACTGCCGTATGATTCTCAAAAGGGCTGAATCATGCTGCACGAGCAGGCATGAGCGCGGAGTCGGATATCCTGTGGAGTTGTGAACAACCAGCGTAGAAGGCTTCTGGAGGAACCTTCTACATTCACTCACTTCCCAACCAGCCCCAGCGCCACCTTTCCCGCCGCTTCGAAATCGTGCCCTTTGGAGACGATCTTCCCAAAGGCATCAATGACGATGTAGGTGGGAATGCCGCGCACGTCATAGTCACGACCCGCAGTGGAGTTCTCGCCTCGCAAGGCCACGGGGAAGTTGTAGGTGGGATGCTTTGCGAGGAATTCCTTCACCTCCTGCTCAGGGTAGAAGGACGTGGTAGCGACGATTTCAATCCCCTTGTCCCGATGTGTTTCCCAGAACTTCTGCACCTTGGGGAAGGCGGCAATGCACGGAGCACACTGGATGCCCCAGAAGTCGAGGATTCGCACCTTGCCCCTGCCGTGAGCCGCCAGAGGTTCGCAATTCACCCACGTGGTAAACTCCACCTGAGGGGCGGCCTTGCCGATGAGATCCACAGGATCGAGAGGATAGGCTGGCGTTTCCTCCATCTTGCCCGGCAGGGCGATTTTCACGTCCTTCATGCCGGTCTTGATCCGCACTTCCCTCTCCACCTTTTGCCCACTGCCATTGAGCGTTTCGGCTTTCAGGGTAAACCACCCATTCACGATGCCGGAGAGTTTGAATCGACCCTCCTTGTCCGTTGCCGTCTTCCGACCGCGTTCGAAGGATTCCACCTTGGCCGCGGGCACCGGATTTCCGGCTGCATCCACCACCATACCGCTCACCTCGCCATCGGCAGCTGGAAAGGTCAGCTTCACCTCAGCGTCTCCCCCCTTGACCCACTCGCCCACTTCCGACGTGGACTCCTCCTTCTCAAGGGTGGCACGCAGATGCACGTATCCTTTGGCCAGGCCCTCAATGCGGAATTGTCCCCGCTCATCTGTGCGAGCCTGGGTACTGCGCTGACCCTCGCCAGTCGCATACACCTGTATCCCCTCCACCGGCTTTCCAGCGGAGTCCATGAGCACTCCCGCCACAAATGTGTTTGCCTTCTTCAAGGCGAACTTCAGTTCCGTGGTGCCTGTCTTCTTCACCGTCTGGCTGCGCAAAGCGCCATTGCCAAGGCCTTCCGCCTTGCAGAAAAAAGTGGCGCTTTTTTCGCGGGCCCAAAAGCGCGGGAATTCGAATCTCCCCGCGGCATCGCTCTTCACGTTCCTCACCACGGGTCCGGAGTAGGAAACGGGTTCAGGAAGGTACCAGCTGACTTCCGCTCCCGCCACCGGCTTGCCATCCTCATCCACCACGGTTCCGACCACCTTGCCCCAATTCTCGCGGAGTTGCAGCGTCAGGGTCTGCCCCGGGACCACCAGCATGATGTCAGACATCGTCCTGGCATCATAGGCGAGCACAGCTTCCTGCGTGGCGCCCTTCTCCCGGGTGAACGAGAACTCTCCCGATTTATCCGTCATCACAGTGGCAGGGAAATGCCTGCCTCCATGTCCCAGCATGAAAACCTGCGCATGCTCCACCGGTTTGCCTTCCTCATTCACCACGACACCCATGATGTGGTCCTCGGGCTTCACAGGCTGGAGCTTGAAGGCGACCGTTTTGCGCTCGCCGCCCTTCAACTCGACGGACAGGATATCTCCGCCTCCCGGGGGATGGTAACCCTTTCCCGGATAACGCATGGATCGGTAGTAGAGATCGTGCTTTCCAGCGGCGAGGCGAAACTTCAGTGGTTCCTCAATCACCTTGCCAGTCTCCGCGTCCAGCACCTCACCGGTGACATACGCTGCCTCCGTCGCCACCAGGTCTCCCAGGTCGGTGACCTTGCCAGCGCTGACGGTCACGCCTTCCTTCTCCGCGCCTATCCACCGCCGAAAATAGGGTGGCTCGGTGTCATAGTGAAGCGTGTAGGTCGATGGAGGAATGCTGGAGATGGTGAACTCGCCCTGGTCATTGGCCTTCACTTCATCACCGTGCGCGGTCACATAACGCCCCTGACTCACGCCCTCAATGATCGAGACCATGCTTCCGCTGGCAGGCGTGCCATCCGGGAGAAGGATGCGGCCTCGGATGGAACCCGGCTCCGTGAGTCGCAGGGTGGGCTGCGAACCATCCATCTTGATCTGCGAGGCGATCTCGTACCGACCAGGGAATTGTGCCCAGCGCGAGTCTCCATGTTTCAGATGCACCGAAGCGCCTTGCGGAAGCCGGGAAATGCGCAACCTCCCCTGGGCATCGGTGCGGGCTCGCCAGAAATGGTCTGGCAACTGGCTCGTCTCGACATAAAGGTCCGGTATCGGAAGGTTCCCTGTCTTTCTAGGAATCATCACGGTGCGGACCCAACACTCCAGGTCAGCCGCGGGTTTACCATCAGGGGTGAGGACGGTGGCCTGGAGTTCCGACGCTGGCACGATCGAGATCGAATGTTTTTCCGGTGAAGGCAGAGGTGGGTTGTGGGTCACCATGCCAAAACCGCAGCCCTGCTCCCCCGCATCCACCACCAAGGCAGCATAGAAATACTTCCAGTGACCTGGCGGCGTGTAAGACGTGCGGAAGGAGCCTTGCGGATCCGTCGTACCCTGCGCGATGATGGGCGCATCCAGAAGGCGATCCCGCATGGGAAAGCAGTCCACATACACCTTCGCACCAGGCACCGGTTTTCCTTCTACGGAGAGGACTTCACAGACAATGGGCACAGGTGCGGCCTTTGTATCTCCCGCTTCTTGCGCTGGCAGAGATGCCATCACCAATCCACAGGCAGTGAAGATCACGCGGTGTATTCTCATGGGCGACATCACAACAGTTTTTTCCGCACGCTGCAAGAGTTCCCGAGATTCGGAAGGGATGAGGAATGATGCCGGACTGAATGAAGCCGGTAGCAGCCTCAGATAGCGACACCAGTAGTCCGCAGGCTCTTACCCAAGTCAGCTGCTCATTTACGACTCCGCGCAGCAATCGCTGGTGTCATGAGCACCAGATTGCCCGCCGTCTCCTTCTGATCCAGTGCGATGATGGCCTGCCCTTTTGGTGTGAAGGCGAGCCCCTCAGGCTTGCCATCCACACCATCGAGCTCCCAAACGGCAACACACGAGGCCTCATCGCTGTCAGGGGACAAGGTGTCGATGCGGGCCACAGTGCGGGACTTGTCACTGAGCAGATAAAGATTCCCATCCGGGCCTGTCTCGAGGTCGCTGAAATCTTCACACGCATCAGCGAGCAAACCATCCGGCTCCCAGACGGCCAGCGCCACATATTCATGATCGCCGGTCGTCACCTCCCAGCGGACGCCATTGTGCAACAAGCCACCTTTTGTCACGCCGAGTGGCGCTTCGCCAGGGGGGCCGAATTCAATCAGTGCCGCGGGCTTTTTCTCCTTAGCCACGAGCAGGTGTCCATTCGGCAAAAGCACTGCGCCCTCGCCACATGATCCGTCGGAGTTCCATTCTTTGGCGACCTTCCTGAAGTCCTCACCCACCGACAACTCAAACGATGCGACCACAGTAGCATCTCCGCCATGGAGGTCGACCAACTCAGCTCGCGCAGGCCACTCCTGCAACAGCAACACCCTCCCGGTACCATCCGTGCAGATGGCCTCGATCTGCGGATCGCTGGCGGGAATCTTCGAACCTGGCAACGCAGCGATATCGAGGTATTCCCACTCCAGCTTCTGTGTTTGCTTGCGGTTCAAGCGTACCCTGGCCAATCGCGCATGCCGGTCACCGATGGCCATGAGCCACATCTGTTCCTTGGAGCCACGACTGAGACAGATGCCGGAAACTTCGTGCAGATCCACGCTCTCCTGGCGCTCCACGGTCAGGGTACCGCGTTCACGTCCTTGCTTCCCGGCCTGCTTTTTCGCTTTCTTCTTGTCGGACTTCTTCTTTCCCGGCTTCTTCCCGTGGGCGGTCTTGTTGCCCTTCACCTTCTTTTTGGTCGCCGGCTTCTTCTTCATAAGACTGGGGAGGGAAGATGACGTTGCTGCGTGGGCTGCGGGTGCAGTGCCGGACGGCAGGAGCATGGGCTCGCGGCTTTTTTCCACGCACAGCGTGACAGCTTCGCGAGGGCTCTACAAGGCAAGAGACATGCCAAGGTGGAGACCGCGCAGGGAAGCGACAGCAAAGAAACGAGTCATATTGACACACGCTCCGCGCGCCACTCCAAGCCAGTATGCGTCACTTTATCTCACATTCAAGAACAACCAACACGATTCAATTCTTTATAAATCGTTCGTTACAAGCCGAAAATGCGGTTGTCGTCGCCTTTGGCATGTCCAATGCGTCCCTATGAGGTGTACACCACTCGATCCAAATCAACAATGCGATTTACCGCCATGAAACTTACGAACTACAATCCCTTCGGCCTCACTCGTGCGGACCTCAATGACTGGTTCCAGCACCCGCTGGCAGGCTTCCCGTCCCTGTCCCGATTCTTCAGCATGGATTCCCCGCTGGGGCGCCTCGCGGCTGATGTCCATGAGGACAAGGACAACTTCTACGCCTCCTTTGAGGTGCCCGGTGTGAAGAAGGAGGACGTGAAGGTCGAGCTCAACGACCGCCTCCTGAGTGTCACCGTGACCAAGAAGGACAAGAGTGGCGAGCAGGAGTCCAGCTACACCTCCACCCGGTCCATCTCGGTGCCGGAAAGCGTGAAGGCAGACGCCATCTCCGCGAAAATCGAGGACGGCATCCTGACGGTCACCCTGCCCAAGGGCGAGGACCGCAAGGGGCGCAGCATCGAGATCGCATAGGCATCGTCCATGCCCGATACCTGACTGGGGAGGCGCCGTACACCGGCTCTTCCCGGCCAGGAAGCTCATCGAACCTTTCCGACTTTGTCATCATTCCACCCTTCCAACATTCCATTCAAAACCCATCCATGAATACCTGCACTACTTCCGCCTGCGCTCCCGCCACCACCAGCTCGACTCCGGCTACGGAGCATCTTGTGAAACCCCGCTATGACGTACGCTCCAGCAAGGACGCGTACGAAGTGCGAGTCGAGCTACCTGGCGTGCGCAAAGGCGACGTGAAACTCGACTTCGAGCGCGGACTTCTCACTCTGAAAGCCCAGCGCCAGAGCACCGCCCAAGAAGGCTGGCAGACGCTCCACCGTGAGCTCAACCGCCTGAACTATGGGCTCCAGCTCCGCGTGAACGCCCCTGTCGACCAGGTCGCCTTCACCGCCAAGCTTGAGGATGGCGTGCTCACCGTGACGCTGCCCGTCAAGGAAGCTGCCAAGCCCCGCACCATCGAGATCGGCTGACCCCAAGAAAAGAATAGAAACCCCGGTCCCCCGCCCCGCGGCATGCAAATGCCGCGGGCTTTTTGCGTTGATGCGGTGGGCTCGGATGGAGAAGCCTTCTATGAAGTTACTTCGCTGCGTTTGCTGCCTTCATCGCCTCACGCTTCTTCGCCCTCTTGCTAGCCACGCGGATGTTCAGGATCTCCACGAAGACCGAGAAGGCCATGGCGAAGTAGATGTAGTTCTTCAGGTGGAGGTCGTGCGCCTTCTCAGTGGCCAGACCTTCGATCATCAGCATCACACCAATAAGGATGAGGAAGCTGAGCGCCAGCATCTTCACGGTGGGGTGCTTGTTGATGAAATCGCTCACCGACCCGGCGAAGACCATCATGAAGATGACCGCAATGACCACGGCAATAATCATGACCATGATGCTCTGCGCCATGCCGGCCGCGGTAATCACGGAGTCCAGGGAGAAAACAATGTCCAGCATGGTGATCTGCACCAGGATGGGTCCCAGAGCAGCGTGCTTCGGCGCGCTGGCTTCCACATCACCTTCGGGGTCACCTTCAATCTTGTGGTGGATTTCCTTCGTCGCCTTGAAGAGGAGGAACAAGCCGCCAAAGATGAGGATGAGATCCTTCCCGGAGAAGCCGTGACCCATGATCGTGAAGAGGTCATTCTTCAGGGACATCACCCACGTGATGGAGAAGAGGAGCAGGATGCGCATGATCATGGCCAGCGCCAGACCAATGAAACGCGCCTTGGGCTGCTGCTCCTTGGGCAGCTTGTCCACCAGGATGCTGATGAAGACGATGTTGTCGATTCCCAGCACCACCTCCATCACTGTGAGGGTAAGAAGTGCGATCCACGCCTCCGGCTGGTTGATCCAAGAGGTGTCAAAAGCGCTGAGAGCAGCAAGCAGTTCCATGGCGGCCGAGAGTAGCGAGGCTGCGCCGCTGGGCAACGAAATATAAGCGTCCCTACCCGCGCATCCGCGCCACCCATGACTGCTGGAGCAGACCGGCGAGAGCTACTCGCCGCAATTTGGGATCAAGGGGACCGGCTCACCCGCAGCAGTCTGCCTCATGCCTTGCGCGACGGACCCTCCCGCGCCTATGTCTTGTCATGCCCCGTCCTCCCATGTCACCTGACTCCCGCGCCACCCTGCGAGGGGTGGTGGAGCGCGTGACGTTTCACACGGAGGAAACCGGCTACTGCATCCTGAAGGTGCGCCCCGAAAAGGGAGGCGGGGGCGAACTCGTGACCGTGCTGGGCAACACCCCACGCGTAGTACCCGGAGAGGAAATTGAGGCCCGCGGTGCCTGGGTGCAAAACGCGGAGTACGGCCGCCAATTCAAAGCTGAGCACATGAAGCTGGCGCGGCCCAAATCTCTCGACGGCCTCGTGCACTACCTCGGCAGCGGGCTCATTGAAGGCATCGGCTCGAAGTACGCGAAACGCATCGTGGACAAATTCGGCACGGAAGTCTTCGACATCATTGAGAACACTTCCGCGCGGCTGCAGGAGGTGGAGGGCATCGGCAAGAAGCGTCGCACAGAGATTCGTGACTCGTGGATGAAGCAAAAGGCGGTGCACAGCATCATGGTCTTCCTCCATGAGCAGGGCATCAGCACCTCTCGCGCCCTGCGCATCTACAAGACCTACGGGGAGGAGGCGGTGCAGGTGCTGCAGCAGAATCCCTACCGGCTCGCGGCAGACATCCACGGAGTGGGATTCAAGACGGCGGACAGCATCGCTGCGCAAATGGGCATGGCGAAGGATGCACCCCCGCGCATCCGCGCCGGCATTCTCTATGCGCTGGATGAGGCCTCTGGCTCCGGACACACCTGCCTGCCACGACCTCTCCTGCTGGAGAATGCCGCAAAGATGCTCGATGCTGCACTGGAGCTGGTAGAGCTGCAACTCGAAGGCCTGCTCGCCGCTGCGGAAGTGGTGCAAGAACACATCGGGGGTGAAGAGCGCGTGTTCCTGGCCACACTGCACCACGCGGAGAAGAGGGTAGCCATGCGTTTGCGCACGCTGCTGGAGCGCCCCGCAACTCATCCACCGATGGATGAAGACAAGGCCATCGCCTGGTGCCAGCAGAAGACCGGGCTGGCACTCGCGGAGAGCCAGCAGCGCGCGGTGAAAGAGGCTCTGCGACAGCGGATGCTCATCATCACCGGCGGCCCGGGCGTGGGGAAGACGACGATCGTAAATACGGTGCTCACCATCCTGCGCGCCAAGAAGGTGCGCACGGTGCTAGCCGCACCCACGGGCCGCGCAGCGCAGCGCCTCGGCGAGAGCACCGGTCTGGAGGCACGCACGCTGCACCGCCTGCTGGAGTACCAGGGTGAAGGCGTCTGGGGTCGCAACCAGAACAAACGCCTCGATGGCGACCTCTTCGTCATCGACGAGTGCTCCATGGTGGACACGCAGCTCATGTCCCGCCTGCTGGATGCCCTGCCGGAGGAGGCGCATCTGTTGCTTGTGGGAGATGCAGACCAGCTCCCCAGCGTGGGTGCGGGTGCGGTGCTGCATGACTGCATCAGCAGTGATGTGGTGCCCGTGGTGAAGCTCACCGAAATTTTCCGCCAGGCTGCGCAGAGCCGCATCATCACCGCGGCGCACAGCATCAATCACGGTCTGATGCCAGACCTGAAACCTTCAGCGGAAGCGGACTTCTTCTTCCTGGAGCGCAACAGTGGCGAGGAGATTCAGCAGACCATCGTGCAGCTCATGAAAGAGCGCCTGCCCGCGCGGTATGGTTTCGACCCTGCGAAAGACATCCAGGTGCTATGCCCCATGAACCGCCAGCTTCTCGGCACACGCGCTTTTAACGAAGTGCTGCAGGATGCGCTGAATGCCGGACACGAGATGCAATTCGAAGTGGAGCGCTTCGGCATCAAATACCGAGCCGGTGACAAGGTCATCCAAACGCGAAACAACTACGACAAGGGTGTCTTCAATGGGGACATCGGTCACATCCGCACCGTCGAGAGCGAGCCGGTAAAAATCACTGTGGCGTTCGATGACCTGCTGGTGGAGTACGAGCCGGGTGAATTGGATGAGTTGCAACTCGCCTACGCCATCACCATCCACAAGTCGCAGGGCAGCGAGTTCCCGTGTGTGATCATTCCGCTTGCGATGGCACAGTTCATCATGCTGGAGCGCAGTTTGATTTACACTGCGGTCACGCGCGGACGGCGATTGGTAATCGTGGTGGGTGAGCAGAAGGCTCTCGGCACGGCGGTGCGCAATGGTGAGGGAAGAAGGAGATATACGGGATTAAGGGAGAGGCTGGGGAAGGGCTAGCTGTGACGGAGTAGTGGAATGATGAAAGGTTGGAATGTTGCGTGAATGAAGACGGCGGCCAGCAGGGGTGTCGTGCCGAGCGCGATGGCGCCAATAGCAAAGATCCGTCCTTGAAATGTCATCGCCACCACGAGCAGCAAGAGAGACAGGGGAACAACGAGGGCAAACCACAATACGCTGAAGGTGCGCAGGAGCGGAAGAGTGCTGGAAATGCGGTACGCACTGTGGGGGGGGGGGCTCAATGAACCCCTAGAGCAATGGCACGACATATGCAGCCTGGCAACTCATGCCCGTAGTGAATGCCCCAGGTCCATCGACCAATGACAGGCTCCACACCTTCATGGGCGGCGAGTCCGGCCCGTGGAAAATTCTTTCCTGCAATCCGGTGAAGGGTGAGAGCCTGCCCGCCGCCGGACGCCTATCCGTGGTACAAGGTGCGCCCCCAATCCTATCCAGCGAATCAACCTGGACGCTCCGCGGCGCGACCAGCAATGAACGCTACGTCACCCGGGAGGAGAAAAACCAACTGGTCGCCAGGCAGGTGGCTCTCGGCAGACCAGAGGCCAAGTACGCCGCCCTCATCCCCATACGGAAGAGTGCCGCATGGTGGGCCATGACCCAGGATGAGCGGCGCGCGGTGCTGGAAGATCGCTCACACCACATCCACACCGGATTGAAATACCTGCCCGGGGTCGCGAGACGGCTTCATCACTGTCGCGACCTCGCGGAGCAGGAACCCTTCGATTTCCTCACTTTCTTCGACTACCCCGAGACGGAAGTCACCGCCTTCGAAGATCTGGTCGCGACCCTGCGCGCCACGGAAGAATGGAAGTACGTGGATCGCGAAGTCGATGTGCGGCTGGTGTGGGATGACGCATGAGTCATTCCCCACCGGTCTTCTGAAAGGACAGCAGCGTGATCACTTCTCCACCGGTTTCCCTTCAGCCTTCCAGCCTTTCAACCCACCATCCAGGTGGTAGACATGCTGGAATCCGAGTTTCTCCAGCACTTCCAGAGACTTCGTGCTGCGGCCTCCACCCTGGCAATGCACGAGCACCGGTTTGGTCTTGTCCAGCTTCGCGGCTTCGCTTTCAAAGTTGTTTTCGGTGAAGTCGATGTTCTTGGCGCCCTTGATGTGGCCTTCTTTGTATTCATCGGCAGTGCGGACGTCGAGCACCTGCACCTTGCCTTCCTTGACGAGTTTCTCGGCTTCGCCGGCCTTCACATGAGTGGCTCCGTCGGAAGACTTCCTGTCTTCCCCGAGCACCGCACCGCAAAGCATGAGGGTGGAGATGATGAGGGAGGTGAGTTTGTGGGGCATGGTTTTTTGGGAGTAAGGGTAACGGAAACGGTTCGTTTATGCGGGTCCTCAAGGTTGCTGCGAAGATCTCCTTCTGATTGCGAGAATCACGGCCCGCGAGTTAATGTTACTGGCTCACCTCTCGCATGGGAAAGAAGAAACAGCGGCGCTCACCCAAAAACACCCCGGCGGAATCCCCTGAGATTGCGCCATCTTCCGCGTCTTCGTCTGTATATTCATCGCCGCCCCGTGATCCGGAAATGTCCACAAAGCGCCGAGGGCTCCCGGTGATGGCGTGGGTGGTGCTCGCCCTCGTGGTCGCCATCGGCGCAGGCTGGGTGCTGGCAAAACGGGAGAAAAAGGAATCGAAGGAGGGCGACGGAGTGGCCCATCAGCCCACTCCGTCCAACTCCCCCACCCCCGCTTCTTCCCAATCACCGCTGGAGATGGCGCTCGCTCCTCTCATGGAGCCTGAGGGGCAGGCCCACGCGGGCTATGCCGGCTCGGCGAGCTGCCGCGAGTGTCACCAGGAAATCTATGACCAGTGGATTGCCTCCAACCATGGCATGGCCGAGCGCCCGCTGAATGACAAGCTGGACAAGGAGGCCTTCGACCCGGCCCATGTCTTCACCCACGGGACACAAACCTCAGAGGCCTGCGTGCGCAATGGCAAGCCGGCGGTGAAGGCACTGGGCTTCGACAATCATGTGGAGACGTATTCCATTGAGCGTGTCATTGGCCACGACCCGCTACGACAATTCCTGGTCAAAGGACCCGGCAACCGGCTGCAAACGCTGGAGGCCACGTGGGACCCGCACAAGAAAGAATGGTTCAACGTATATGGAAACGAGGATCGCAAGCCCGGCGAGTGGGGGCACTGGACCGGACGCGGCATGGTGTGGAACACGATGTGCGCCAGTTGCCACAACACCCGCGTGCGGAAGAACTACGACGAGAAGACGGACACCTTCCACACGACCATGGCGGAGATGACAGTGAGCTGCGGCTCCTGTCACGGCCCCATGAAGGAACACGTGGAGTGGCGCAGGAAATATCCCGACAAGGCTCTTAAGGACCCCACCATCGTGAAGCACACGCCGGAGCAGAAGATTGAAACCTGCGCAACCTGCCACGCGCGGCGCACCGAGATCACCGGCGACTTCAAGCCAGGTGATTCCTTTTTCGACCACCACGTGCTCGCCATCGTGGATGAATCCAATCTCTTCTACCCGGACGGCCAGGTGTGGGACGAGGACTATGAATACAGCGCCTTTCGTGGAAGCAAGATGCACGCCGCGGGAGTGAAGTGCCTGGACTGCCACAATCCGCACACAGCGAAGGTATTCACCAAGGACAACTCCCTGTGCATGCGCTGCCACGTGGGGAATGTGCAGCCCTTCCCCAAGGCCCCGGCGATCAACATGCTCACGCACACCTTCCACCAGCTGGACAGTGCGGGCTCGCAGTGCATCAACTGCCACATGCCGCAGACCACATACATGCAACGGCACCCGCGACATGATCACGGATTCACCATCCCGGATCCGCTGCTCACGAAACAGTTCGGCATTCCCAACGCCTGCAATCGCTGCCACACGGACAAGGATGTCGACTGGTCCCTCGCTGCCGTAGAGAAGTGGTATGGCGACAAGATGAATCGCCCCGAGCGCCAGCGCACCCAAGTCATTGCCTCTGCGAAGCGTGGCGACCCTGCGGCTCGCAATGGCCTTCTGGCCCTCCTGGCCTCGGACAAGGAAAGCGGCTCGTGGAAAGGCACAGCCATTCGCATGCTCGATCCGTGGATGACGGATCCGGCAGTGTATCAAGCTGTGATGAAACAAGCGACGCATGCGGATCCTGTCGTCCGCACCGCCGTGGCTCGCGCGCTGGAGCCTCTGCTGCAGCAGGGCGGCCCACCCGAGGCACGCAGCACGCTTCACACGCTCCTGCAGGATCCCGTCCGCAGCGTCCGCACCACCGCTGCGTGGTCGCTGAAGTCCACACTCGATCTCTCCACCCAGCAGGGGAAGGAGCTGCTGCACATGCTGGATCACAATGCGGACATGCCCAGCGGCCAGATGCAGAAGGGCGCCTTCTGGTTCGCTCGCAACGAGCCCGAGCGCGGGCTGGAGCATTTCCTCAGGGCTGCGAAGTTTGACGGGGGGTCTGCCGGCATCCGCCATGAGCTCGCGGTGGCATACAGCCTCGTGGGCAAACCTCAGGATGCGCTTCGTGAATTGCAGGAAGCGATAAAGCTGGATCCACGTCAGGCGGAGTATCAGTTCAAACTCGCCCTCGCATGGAATGAATTGGGCGACATGGATCAAACCATCAAAGCATTGGAAGAAACCGTGAAGCTCGACCCGCGCCATCCGCGTGCCTGGTTCAATCTCGGTCTCGCGCGCAATGCGAAGAAGGACACCGCCGGAGCCATCGCCGCACTGCGCCAGGGTGAAGTGGTGAATCCCGCAGATCCCACCATCCCCTACGCCCGCGCCACCATCCATGCGCAACTCGGCCAGACGGAGGAAGCCCGGCAGGCCGCCATGCGAGCCTTGCAGATCCAGCCCAACTACACGGACGCACGCCAGCTGCTCATGATGCTGCAGCGTGGGCCGATGCGGTAGCGAAGCTCAATGTAGAAGGCTTCTCCAGAAGCCTTGCTTCGCTTGGCTCACCCCTGAATCACCATCATTTGGCTGTCACGAAATGAGGCAGATCAACCGCGCCAATCTGCCTGAAGGCTTGCTGAGATTTGCGCAACAAAGGCTTCTGGAGAAGCCTTCTACATTGTCGAGCGCTGTGCTACGCCTTCGATGCAATCACGCCACCTGCTATAATCAGCGCAGCAGCAGTCAAAATCTTGCCCGGATGAATCGTTCGCCATTCGGCAAAGACAATCAACCCAATCATCACCGCGACCAGCGTGTTCATATTGTAGAGCGGCACGAGCTGGCTAATTTGTGCATCGAACTTCTTCAAAGCCAGGCTCACGAATCCCGTCGCCGCCGCCCAGCAGAGGCCGAAAAGGCAGGCATAGCCAGCTCCACTTGCCGACCATTTCCAGTCCTGGTCACCCACGCAAAAGGCAGCCCCCACCACGGTGGTCACCAGTCCCGTCACGATCAGGAAAACTCCGGGGGCGGTGCCAGCCATGGCGCTGAGTTTCTGGCCTGCGCTGGAAATTCCCAGCAGGATAGCGGGCAGGGCTCCGCCCACGAGGAGGGCGAGGTGTTGACGGGTCATGACGAGTGGGTGGCTTGGGGATGTACCTGAGATACGACCCACGCAGCCATCCTGAGCAGCCGCTCCTGAAAAAGTTATTGAACCAGAGCCTGTCACCGCAGCAGCGTGGCAAGAACCCATCCAGCTTCCACGTCTCCCCCTTGATGAAAAAACTCCTTTTCTCCTGCTGCGCGTTGTTTCTGCTGCTTTGCGCCCGCCTCGACGCCCGTCCCGTCTACATACCTTCGGTGGCGGAGCTGACACGGGATGCCAGTCTCGTGGTGGTCATCGAACCCCAGTCTGTCAAGCAGACCAAAGATATACCGGATGATGGTTCCTTTGGCGACAGGCCCATGACCAACTACGTGCCGCTGGAGACCACCTGCCGCGTGGAGGTGGTGCTCAAGGGCGAGCTGAAAGCGGAAACGCTGCAGATTGTCCACTTCCAGTACGTGAGCAAAATGGACTTCAACGGCTCCAGCTTCATCACCTTCTTCTTTCCGCCGGCGAACCTCGCCACGTATCCCGCCAACAATGAAGACAAGGTCGAGGCCGGATCACTCAAGTTCCCTGGCTATGCCGTGGGCAAGCCGCAGTACCTCGCCTTCTTACGCCGATTGCCGGACGGACGCTTTGCCCCGGTGACGCCGCAATATGATGCCGCCTTCTCCTTCAAGGTGCTCACAGGCCCGAAATGGTCTGGTGGGTACAGAATGCATCCTGATACCAAACCCGTGTCCCCCGATGAAAAGAAGGATGGCGCGAGCAAATGAACTTCTGATGCACGGTGGCGGAGAATCCCCACTCTCCACGGTTGCCTTTCACACGAGGTGCGATTTCTGTGTGTGCACCTCCTGTTGAAGCACTGATTTCATGCCCGCAGATCCCACGCTCGCAGCCCAGTCCCGTTCTTCCCTTCATGAACAAGACGTCACCGCTCCGGTGCTGGCCGTGTCCAAAGCCAGCAAGAGCTACGGAGACCGTCCCATCCTGCGCGACGTCACCTTCACCATGCGTGCCGGAGAGCGTGTGGCCCTGCTGGGCCCTTCCGGCAGTGGCAAGACGACCTTGCTAAATTGCATCGGCGGCGTGGATCGTCCTGACTCGGGCGAGGTGCTGGTGGCCGGCTGCAGGCTGCATGCGCTGGACACGAATGGTCTCGCTGAAGTGCGCCGCAAGCATCTGGGCATGGTGTTCCAGTTCTTCCACCTGCTGCCAACGCTGACGGCCGCGGAGAATGTGGAGCTGCCGTTGCAGTTGCTGGACATTTCCACTCGTGAACGTGAGGACCGGGTGGAGCTGCTGCTGGATCGCGTGGGCCTCACGCAACGCGCCAAGGCGCTTCCCTCAGAACTCTCCGGCGGCGAGATGCAGCGCGTGGCCATCGCGCGCGCCATTGTGCACAAGCCAGCGCTGCTGCTCGCGGATGAGCCCACGGGGAACCTCGATTCCCAAACCGGCGTGGCCATCCTCAACCTGCTGGAGGAAGTAGTGCGCGAGACTGGCGCAGCCCTGCTCATGGTGACCCATAGCGAAGAGGCTGCAGCCCGCTGCCAGCGAATTCTGCGCATGAAGGACGGCACGCTCACAGAGTCATGAAGAGCGTGTGGCTCATCCTGGAGCGGTGTGCCCTGCGGCACTGGAAGCTGGCGTGGCGGCAGCAACTCGCCCTGCTGCTGATTCTCGCGCTTGGGTCCGGCGTCTATCTCGCCATGCGTCTGGCCAATCGTGCAGCTCTCTCGGGCTTTGAACAATTCACGGATGGCATCACCCGCCAGCCCGATTGGAGCGTGACCGGGAAGACCGGTCCTCTCCGCGAGACCGAGCTTCGGGAGATGCGTGACCTGTTGGGTAGCCGCCCGGTGCAGATGCTCCCCATGATCGAGGAGACGGTGAGTCCTGCGAGCGAGCGTCAGGGTGAAATTGGCTCCGTACCGACGTGGCGGCTCATCGGTGCGGATTGGATTGGGCTTATGAATGTGCGTGGTGAGACGCCTCTGCAACTTCAGCAGGAGCAGGACCGCCGGAAAAGTGAAGCACCTCAGGAAGGCGTAGTGATGAGTGCAAAGCTCGCAGCCAGACTTGGTGTATCCGAAGGTGACACCTTCCGCGTGATCATTGATGAGCGCGTGGTTCCACTGAAGATCGCAAGACTCATGTCTGACATTCCCGGTGTGCTCTCCCTGCCGGAGCACATGTTGCTCATGGACCTGCCCGATGCGCAAAAGGCCATGCATCGTGAAGGTGAAGTGGACCGGGTGGAGATTCTCTGTGAAGAGGGCGCAGCGTTTCCACTCTTGAGCGCAGAAGTGGGCGCCCTCCTGCGGGAGCGCTGGCAGGTTAGCGGACCAGAAGAGCGACGCATGCTCGCCGGCACCATGACGGAGGCTTTCCGGCTGAATCTCACCATCCTCTCACTGCTTGCTCTCTTCGTGGGAGGTTATCTCATCTTCCAGGCGCTGGATGGTATCGTGCTGCGCCGCCGCGAGGAGATTGGTATTCTGAAGTCGCTCGGGGTCACGGATGGTGCGATTCAGCGAGCCTTCCTGCTGGAAGCCACCCTGCTGGGCATCATCGGCGGCGGTGTTGGGTTGCTGGTGGGCTGGGTGGGCGCTCAAGGTGCAGTAGGCGCCGTGAGCAAGACGGTGAATGCGCTCTATGGCGCCACGAGTACCCAACGCGCCGACCTTCATCTGGGAGAAGCAGCGTTGTGCATGGGCATCTCGATAGCTACCAGCATCCTCGCCGCATGGTGGCCTGCGCGTGAAGCGGCGCGCACTCCTCCCGTACACATGCTGGGGCGCAAGACGGCCACCTATGGCGGCGGCAAGTGGTGGCGTGCCTCCTGGCTGGGATGGGCGCTGATGGCGCTGGCAGTGGTGCTCGCACAACTTCCCCCTCTCAGGATGGAAGCCGGCACGCGCTTGCCGCTCGCGGGCTACGCCTCCGCGCTCTCGTGGTTGCTGGGCGCAGGGCTCGCCGCCGGAGCGCTGCTTCGATACGTGTCAAAGATCCCGTCCCATGCGCCGGTGCGACGGTTGGCCATCAGCCATCTGCGCCGTCCGACCGTGCGGCATCGCTTCGCCGTAGCCGCCCTGGCGAGCGCCATCGCGATGACTTCAGGCATGGCCATCATGGTCTCCAGTTTCGAATTGACCGTCCGTGACTGGATACAGCGAACCATGAAGTCTGATGTGTATGCAGCCAGCGCCGGTTCCCAGAGTGCGGGCAGTACCAATCACATCAGCGCAGCGACCGTGCAAACCATCTCTAAAATGCCCGAGGTGCAGGAAGTCGCGGCATTGCAGTCACGTCCCATTCAGATTCATGGAGCACCAACCACGGTGCTGGGGGTGAATGGCAACTACACCACGAAACACGGCATCTACGCGTGGATCCAGAAACCCAAGGAGGAGCGCTGGTGGATGCCTGGGGGACCGGGCAATGACGGCGCTACTCCCGCAATCATGAACGAAAGTTTCTCGGATCGCTTTGCCGTAAAGGTCGGTGATACCATGACACTGCCGGGTGATCATCGTGTGAAGCTCGTGGGCATCCACGCGGACTACGGCAACGAACGGGGCTCCATCACGGTGGCAGCTTCAGAATTTCGCGAATGGTTCGCCACGGACATGGCATGGCGTGTGGCCATGATGCTGAAGCCCGGTACTGACGCTGAGTCTTTCTGCGAGAAACTGCGGCAGGCACAACCGGGACTGAATGTATTCTCCAATATCCATCTTCGATCAGAGGCTTTGCGCATCTTCCGCCAGACCTTTGCAGTGACGCATGCACTGGAGGTGGTGGGTGTAGCGGTAGCAGTCGCCGGTCTGGGTCTTGCGCTCGCCTGTCTGCTGCTGGAACGGCGCGCAGACCTCGCCACGTTGCGTGCCATTGGCATGACTCCGGGACAAATCGCTGGCGCTGCCGCATGGGAGGGCATTGGCGTGGCTGCCGCAGGCACAGCCATGGGTATTGGTGCAGGTTTGTGGCTGGGATGGCTGCTCATCTATCGAGTGAACAAACAATGCTTCGGCTGGACGCTCGGATTCAATCTACCGTGGTGGCAGCTCACTTTGCTAAGCGTGGCGGTCATTGGGGCGGGAGCATTTGTCGCCAGCATGGTGGGGCGTTGGGGCTCAAGAATGCGTTGGGAGCAGGAGGAGTAGTCAGACGGGCATGAACATGAAGCAGCAGCGCCTTACACGCCTCATTCACTCTGTGATCACGATGCTCTGCGTCGTGGCATCTCCAGTTGCACATGCGCAACTCACTACAGAAGACGGCTTCGCCCTTCCCCAGCCGGGACGGCAGTTCACCTTCCCCCGTGATCACGGCAGTCATCCTGAGTTCCGCACCGAGTGGTGGTACATCACCGGCCATCTGGATGCGAAGGATGGACGACGCTTCGGCTTTCAGGTCACGTTCTTCCGACAGGCAAATCGGCAGCCCGATGGCACCGTGCGCCAGTTGCATTTCGCCCATGCAGCTCTGCTTGATGCGAAGACCGGCAAGTTCATCCATCAGGAGCGCCTGAACCGCGAAGGATGGGACGCATCTTCCTCCTCCACCGGATTGGACGTGCGCAATGGGAACTGGACACTCAAGCAGGAAACAAACACGCAGCGTCTCCAACTCAACGCGACCGTGCATGCAGATGCCCTCCTGACCCTGACGCTCGATCCTGCGAAGCCTCTGGTGATTTTCGGCGAGAATGGTGTCTCACGCAAAGGGGTGGCGCAGAACGCGGCGAGCCACTACCTAACCTTCCCCCGACTCAAGGTCTCCGGCTCAGTCAAACAAGGAGCGGAGACTCTCGAAGTCGCCGGCGATGCCTGGATGGACCATGAGTTCAGCAGCAGCCAGCTCGATGACGGGCAAGTCGGCTGGGACTGGGCCGCGCTCCAATTTCACGATGGCACGGAGATGATGGTCTACCGCATGCGGCGCGCGGATGGCAGCACGGATGCTGCGTCCAAACTGGTTCTGATTGGGAAAGATAGCACCCAGCGTGCGCTGAAGGCGGATGCCTTCTCCTGGAAGGAAATCACCACGTGGCAAAGCCCGCGCTCAGGCGCGAAGTATCCCATCGAGGTGGAGGTCGCTATTGAGCAAACCGCTTATCGTCTCCGACCTCTTGCCAGAGACCAGGAGCAAGGTGGCGACATCACAGGCCTGCCCTATTGGGAGGGTGCGTGTGATATCCTGGATGCTCAGGGAAAGATCGTTGGTCGTGCATTCCTGGAACTGGCAGGGTATGCGGGCAATCTGAGGAAGCATCTCAGCGGGAAGCAGTAAGCTCAACGTAGCTCGCGAGCTACGTTATCATCAGCATTGAGATAGCAACTGGCAAACATCCACCTGGTGGCTCTGACTCTCGACGTTCCTACGCATGACTTCCAATCCATCCCTGAACGACTGGGGCAGACTCCCCACATCAAGGGTGCGGTGGTAGTGCACATAGATGATCGCTTCGCGAAGCAGGAAAAACTTCCCAATCAGACTTTCATCGAGAACGGTTCCGATGCCCGTACCGAAGTACCCCTCGAGGAATGATGCCAGCGGTGGAAGCATGCGCTGGTGCAGTTCCGCGTCCGCGAAGCGGTTGAGTGCTCTGCAGTAGATGGAGTCGTAGAGCACAGTGGCGATGTCCTGGAGGAAGCTTCCGTACTCGCAGTTGTCGAAATCAAAGAGCCACGGGTGTACCCCATCAAAGTGGCAGTTGTTGAAACTGACATCTCCGTGAACCAGTCCGTACCCCATGGTCACATCCAGGGACTGACGCAAATCTGCCACGAGAGTGGCCACACTGTGGCAAAAGTCCTCCCCCAACCTCTCCTCCATGGCGGACACATCCTGACAAAGGAGACGGGACTCGTGCCAACTGGAACGGTGCCCTGATGAGTCATGGGGTTTGTATGGAATTGACTCGCGGTGCAAGTGTCCAAGCAGCCGACCCAATTGCCCATACTCGGCAGCATATCGCGGCAGGTCATCTGACTTGGGCGAGATCTGTTGGCCGGGTGCCTGCTCGAAGCAGGCCACCACGTACTCAGCTCCACCCTGTCGAAGACTGACGCACCATTCTCCAGCCAGCGTTGGCAGCGGTGCACACACTGAGACGCCACGTGCAGCAAGCCGCGATACCCACTTCAGCTCCGTTTCCACCTCAGTCAGCGTGCGGTGTCTGCCTTCTGAAATACGGACGATGCAAACGCCACCGCCAGATGGTCGCCGTGCCCGATACACGGAATTCTGGCTCTTACGCAGAAAGACCAGATCGTCTGCGCGTAGACCGTAGGGTTCCACAAGTTGGTCGAGCAGGAGGGAAGGGCACATCCGAGTTTGGGCGATAGCACTTCCGCGCCTCGTCGTCGTGCACAAATGTACGGACCGATAGAGGATGGAGTCTCCCATCTGCAAAAACAAAGCCGCATCCCAGCAGGGACGCGGCTTTGTGATTTGGAAATATCAAACCAAACTTCTCTCGCGAAGGGACTCGCGAGGTACGTTTAGCGGCGCAGGTTTAGGTTTCAGCCGTACCACGAGCCATGACCACCTTGCCGGTGCGCACGGTTTCGATGATTTCGAACTTGGCCAGCAGGTTCACGGCGGCATCCACCTTGTCGCTGTTGCCGCTGATCATGACGATCATCGACTGCTCCTGAAGGTCCACGGTCTTGCCGTTGAAGTGCTCCACGATCTGCAGCACTTCCGTGCGGTGATCCGCACTGACCAGCAACTTGATGAGCACCATTTCCTTCACCACGGAATCGCGGTCCGTGTGCTCAAAGCAATGGATGACGTCAATCAGCTTGCGGCACTGCAGGATGATCTGGCTCAGGCCTTCGGGATGACCGCTGATACCCACTGTCATGCGGGAGTAGCGGGGGTCACGACCTTGAGAAACCACCAGCGAGTCAATGTTGAAACCACGACGGCTGAACACCGCGCAGACGCGGCCAAGCACACCGGGCTTGTTCGCCACGAACATACTGAGCGTATGCACGTTCACGATGTCCGGCTTCGGAGACGGCTTCACATCACTGGAGGGGATATTACGGGAGCTCATAGGAACAGAGGGACAAGGGATATGGGACAAGGGACAAGCAAGCTTCTAGCTACCCAGGCGGGCAATCAAAGCGTTCAGCATGCGTTCGATTTCATTGCAGAGATTGAGGACTTGCTCGGAGTCATCTGGAGATACAAAGCCAAACTCACGGGATAGTTCTGTCTGGGTTTGCGTTTCGTAGAGGGAACCTCGAGCCATTTAAAGGAAGCGAATGTAGTCAGGTTTGGAACCGCGGCCGTTGCCCTCAGCGATATTTGAAGGGACAGACACCGAAGCCCGGCGAATTTGCTGACTCAAACCATACTGTTCTTCTTTTGGGAACTGGCGGCTAAGGGTGTAGACCAACTTGGCAAGGGACATGGCTTTCTGCCAAACAATCAAGTCTTTGTAGGATTTGATATCGCTCATCGCATTGAGCCTTGTCCCTTATCCCTTGAACCTTGTTCCTTCCTTAATTACGTCGAACCCACCGGCTTATCCATCTTGTGCTTCGGAGGCTCGATGAGCATGTCCTCCAGAGCGGCGCCAGCCGGGATCATGGGGAACACGTTCTCCGTCTTGATGCACTCGGCTTCAATGAGGCAGGGGCCGTCATTGTATTCCAGTGCCTGGGTGAGGACCTTCTCGATGTCCGCAGGGCGGCGGATGTGCCAGCCCTTGATGCCGTAGGCTTCAGCAAGCTTCACGAAGTCCGGGTTGCCCAGGAGATCCACGCCGCTCTCGCGGTTTTCGAAGAAGAGCTCCTGCCACTGGCGCACCATGCCCAGGTAGCTGTTGTTCAGCACGAGGATCTTGATGGGCAGCTTGAGGATGGCAGCGGTGGCCAGCTCAAACAAGGTCATCTGGAATCCGCCGTCGCCGCTGATGGACACCACGATGTCTTCCGGGCAGCCAAGCTGCGCGCCGATGGCCGCAGGGAAGCCGAAACCCATGGTGCCAGCGCCGCCGGAGCTGATCCACTTGAAGCTTTCGTCGTTCTTGTAGAACTGCGCCGCCCACATCTGGTGCTGGCCCACGTCGGTGGTGACGATGGCCTTGCCCTTGGTGAGCTGGAACAGCTCATCGATCACCTGCTGCATGCGGAGGCCGCCCTGCTTCTTGTAACCGAGGGGGAACTTCTTCCTGTAGCCATCGAGGTGCTCGTTCCACTCCTTCGTGTCCAGCTCGGACAGGTGGGGGATGAGTTCCTGGAGCGCGGCCTTGGCGTCACCCTTCACAAAAGCGTCGGGCTTGATCATCTTGCCAGCTTCGGCTTCGTCGATGTCGAAGTGAACGATGGTCGCGTTTTTACCGAACATGGCAGGCTTGCCAATGATGCGGTCATCGAAGCGGGAGCCCACGTTGATGATGCAGTCGCATTCGCAGATGGCCTTGTTCGCATACGCGGTGCCGTGCATGCCCAGCATGCCGAGGCTGAGGGGGTGCGTCTCAGGGAACACGCCCTTGCCCAGCAACGTGGAGGTCACGGGGCAATTGAGTGTTTCCGCGAGGCTGCGGATTTCCTTGTCCGCGCGGGCGATCATCGCGCCGTGACCGGCGAGAATGAGGGGACGCTTCGCCTGCATGATGAGGCGGGCGGCTTCCTTCACCGCGTTCTTGTCGATGTTGAAGTCTTCCTCGGGATGATAGCCCGGAAGGTCCATCTCGGCATTCAGGTCGCCGTCGAAGGGAGCCTGGCTGATGTCTTTGGGAATGTCGATGAGCACCGGACCGGGGCGGCCGGTGGTGGCGATGTGATAAGCCTCACGCGCCACGCGGGGGAGGTCATTGGTCACCTTCACCAGATAGCTATGCTTCACCACCGGGGAGGTGATGTTGAAGATGTCCGCTTCCTGGAAGGCGTCCTTGCCCAGCATCCACGACACGGTCTGGCCGGTCAGCACGATCATGGGCACGTTGTCCATCTGGGCGGTCATGATGCCCGTCACGGTGTTGCCAGCGCCAGGGCCGGAGGTCACGAGCACCACAGCAGGCTTGCCGGTCGCGCGGGCGTAGCCGTCCGCCATATGAACTGCACCCTGCTCGTGACGCACGAGGACGAACTTCATGTTCGTCTTCACGGTTTCCAGTGCGTCGAACATCGGCAGCGCAGCGCCGCCAGAGTAGCCGAACACGTACTCGATGCCGAGTTGGTCGAGGGTTTTGATAAGCGCCTGAGCGCCGTCCATTTTTTCTTGGCTCATGGTTGTGTCTCCTGAAAAATCGGGTTTGGAGGGTGAAAATCCCACGAAAGGCGAGATCATCAAGATGAAAATTGATGTTTTTAACCCGAATTTGAGAGAGGCGAGGCATTCCACCGAGAAAAATTGCCGAAAACAGGACAAAACCCGCACTCTGCCCGCTACATCGCGTTCAAAAAGAGTAAAGATGGCCCGCCCATGAACCAATGCTGTTCTTTTCTCGCGACAGTTTCGAAGCTTGCTTACTCCATGATTGTATGAACCATGGGAGCGGATGGCGAACCCGCAACCGCAGCAGCCCTATTTCATACCGCGTGTAGCCGGTGTGCCTCAACCCCCACCCCAGCCTCAGCCATTTCCGCCACCACAGTCCCTGCCCGAACCTCCATTACCCTCGGAGTACCCCACTGAGGCAGAGGTCGCATTTCAACCTCCGCCCCCGCCACCGGTGGCGCCTCCTTTGGCCGCGCCACCGCCGCCCTTCATCGGTCGGACGCCCTTCAAAGCTCCTCCCCAGAAGACCGGTAGCTTCTTCCGGGTCATGGCCCACTACTGCTGGATGGCCGTCCTCCTGTCGATTGGAGTGAACCTGGCCCTGAACGCTGCCAAGCTCCCCACAACTGACGAGAGCACCCTGATCAAGGCTGTGTTCCTCGGAGTGATCTGGGGCAGTGGGATTGTGTCCGGCATCATTGCCCTCTTCGGCATTCGTCGGCACGGTCGCAAAGGCATTCTGATTCCGGCTTTGGTGGGACTTTTTCTCTGGATGGCCCTCGTGGCACTGACGGCTCTGATGTTCCCCCTGCTAGAAAAGGTCAAGGAGATCGCCGCCAGCACGAAAGCCAGCACAGAGGCTGAGACGACCGCTCCCTCGACTTACGCCTCCACGTCCAGCCTCACCTCCGCACCTGCTCCCGAAGCCCCGCGCAAGATGGAGCCCGTCACCCAATCTCCTCCAGTCCATCCCGAAGGCGCCACTCGGGTGGAGGACCAGGAACTCGGCGTCTCCTTCGCACTCCTGGAGGGATACACCCTTCCACAGGACGCCAATCCCGCGGAGAAGCATGCCTACAAGCGCAAGTTCATGACAGAACCCACGCGCATCCTCGAGATCCGGACGTTTGAGGGTGATTACTCACGCCATCTCGCTGCAGCAAAGAATTTCCCAACCCCGCCCTCGGGCCAGACAAGCGAGTCCGCAGTCTTTGACTGGCGTGGGCGTAAAGTGGGCGGCACCCGCTGCGTCGATGCGACGAGGAACCCTTCTTATCTGACGTTCAACATCGTCATCCCCCTCCGCAAGCAGTCCATCGTGGTCACCATAGGCGGTGCTGAGGAGTATGAGCCGGTGCTTCAGGAAGTGGTGGACCAGGTAGTGAGCTCCCTGAATGACGAGGCGAACTAAGGCTCGCCAGCCTTTCCACCCGACGGACGTCAGGGAGAATTGGGTGATATCCTCGCAACTTGATTGCCCACGGGGAAACACCCACCCCCACGCTTGATGGAAACCTCTCCCGAAACCACCTCGTCACAAGACGAGATTCGTGGATCTGATTCACTCGATCGCTCCTCCTCTCGGACGACTACGGCTTTTCGATGTTTCACCCGCAGCACGAGAGCGCCAATGAATTTACCAGGAGCAAAGGCGTGATGATAGCCACCCTGCCCACGGGATAGGGCCTGCTGTTCAAGAAATGACGACAGGGCTTGGGCACCTCCGCCCGCGCCCGCGGCGCAGGACCAGTGCCATGGCAGCCAGACCGAGCAGCACCACTCGTCCGGGCTCGGGTACGGCGATGGCGATGACTCCCGAAGTGTACAGCGCGCTCGTGTCCCAATAGAAGGCACCCGTGAGCGTCGGCAGATCCAGCATGGTGAAGGCGCCTGTGCGATTGGCCTCCAGGGCGGTCCAGTCGATGATGTGCCACGCGTCCCCCACAGCCCAGTCCACGAGTCCATTCAGATTCTGCACACGAAGGATGCTGCCCTGATTCAGCATCACATTTCCCCCGATGACCAACCTGTCTGCGTCATCGGCATCATTGAGCATGCCACTGCCTGCACCTCCGGTGATGTCCAACACCACCGCACCACCACCCTCCACCAGTAGCGTTCCCGCGCCTGACGTTTCAATGTGGAGATCCGCTGCCACCGCCGGCACCTCACCAACACTCAGCGTACCGCAAACGATCACAGAATTCCCTGCACCCGGCGCGATGCGCCCCGTGCCAGCAAGAATACCTGCCGCCTCCACATGCACCTCTCCCGTGCCCGTGGCCGAACCGGAAGTATTGGTGACGACCAGCCTCCCCGAATTCACGCGAGTGCCGCCTCCATAGGTATTGCCATTCGAACTGAGGATGGTGGCTCCACCCGCTGCGTGCTTGATCATCACGGAACCCGCACCTGTAATGTTGTTCGCCACAGTGAAGGCATTGTTGCGATTCATGACCAGCGTAGCGCCAGCACCGATGGCTACGTCGCCCGCGCCAACCATGCCGGCACCGCCTCCATTGCCGAGTTGCAGCACCCCTGCCGAAATGGTCGTGCCACCCGTATACGTGCTGTTGCCGGTGAGCACCCACTTGCCGGAACCCGTCTTTTCCAGCTTGCTGGAGATGGAGGCACTGGCATCCGCAAAACTGACGATCTCATTCTCCCCCGTGTTGGTGCCGCCGAGGCGGAGCACACGCTGCACAGTATTGGTGCCTCCCGCGGTGAAAGCAGCGGTGAACTTCAGGGTGCCTTTGCCTACATTCTCAATCGCAGCAATGACGGACGAAACGTCTCCAGGCTCATCTGAGTTGGTGACACTGATCGGCCTATTGGTGGCGGAATCGGTATCTCCAATGTAGCGAAGTGTGGCCAGTGCACTCGCGTTCGTGGCCGAGGTCGAGAGCGTGGCCATCTGGATGATATGCGAATTGGCATCGAAATCCCCGGTCCCGAGAGAGCTGGCCTGACCGCGATCCGCCAGCTTGGTCACCTCAAGGGTATTCCGATACATGTTTGTAGAGCCCTTGAAGGTATTGGCCTCACCCAATTGCAGCGTGCCCTGTGAGATGATCAGGCTGAGATGATTTTCATTGGTCCCGCCGCCTCCCAGAAAGCCGTTCCGGAAATCGCTCGTACCGCTCACATAGTGGTGAAAGACCGAGAGGCTCGTATTGCCACCCACCACTGCATTTCCAGTACCGGTACCCTGAATGCGCAAACCACCCCAGAGCGCGACGGATTGATTGCCTGCTCCTCCCAAAATAATCTTCCCACTGCTGGTGCCATTGCCGAGGATGTAGTTCGAATTGTAGTTCAATCCGTAGGCGATGGAGGACGATGTGGTTTTGACAAGCTGCAAAGTTCCTTCCTGAATACGAAAGTCACCTGAGTAATCCGTCGGTGCGTAGACGGCGTTGTATTCAATGACCAAAGCGCCAGCCCCTGCCTTGGTGAGGCTTGCATAGAGGTGACTGGAAATGGTGAGAGCGGCCGCCGTGTTGTTCTGAATGATGACCAAGTCCGTGGCGCCAGCACCCGCACGAAGTCCCCCACCACGGATGGCAGTCGCATTTGCGCCTACACCAGAGGTCACGAGGATGCCGCCCGTGGCGAGTTCATTGCCCGCGCCCAAGGTGACGGTCGTGGCCTGCGCTTGATTGAATCGCAAACTGTTGATGGCCGTATTCACGGTGAGGCTGGTGCCCGCGACACTGCCGGCAATGTCCGCATTGCCCTCCAGAGTCGTTGCGGTGCTGGCGGTGTATCCATTGATAGTGGAAAGTCCCACAATATTTCGCACACCAGCCACAGCCACATCCGTGGCCGCCCAGTCGTCTGCGCCAACCGTGGCAAAGGCAGCGCCTCCGGTGCCTGTGAGCAACGCATTGTCCGATCCAGCCGTGGTTTTGATACTTCCGCTGGACGGAAGATCAAAACGCACCACCCCTCCAGCACCGCGATTGATGGCTCCAAAACGGATGTCCATGCCACCCGTGCCGGTGGACACAGCGGAAATGCGTGAATAACCACCATTCACATTGAGCGTTCCCAAAGCCTGGCTGCTCGCGCCATTCGTTTTGCCCGTCGCGCGGAAAGTACCGCCCGCCATTGTGAGAGTGCCCACCGTGCTGGAAAGTGTGACATTGTTATACAGAATGTTGGTGGCAGGCGCGCCCGCAGCATCGAAGTTGAGGTTCAGCATTCCATCATTCACGGAGGTGACGCCGGTGTATGTGTTCGCGCCGCTGAGATTCACGGTGCCAGAATCGATCTTTGTAAGGGCGGTGACACCAGCCGAATTATTGCCTATGACACCGGTGACGTTGATCGTGCCTGTTCCTCCGAGTTGAGCCGTTCGTGTGCCGGAAGTCGCGCCTGTTCTCACACTGCCAGAAAGGATCAGCGTCGTGCCTGAATCCGCGGTAATGGAACCAGTTCCCGAAGCGCCAACGCTGAGAGTTCCTGACAAAGTATTGTTCCCGGACACACTGCGAATCGCTCCCGCTCCATTGAATCCACCACCCTCGAATGTGATGTTCTCCGCGACGGAGGCGTCTGATCCGAAGAAGAGCTCCAATCCTCCCCCTGCGCTCACGGTAGTGGCTCCCGTGGTACTGCCGAGAGCGCTGGCATGCGTGATACGCAAGACACCGGCGCTGACCGTGAAAGCGCCGGACGTGATGACCGAATTATCTCCACCCAGAGTGAGTCGTCCCGTGCCCTGCTTGGTGATGGCTTGAGTCGTTGCATTGATCCGGCTGTTCACCACAATATCTCCCGCACCCGAGAACGTCAGCGTGCTGCTGGTGCTGCCGAAGGTGATGGAATTGTTCGCCGCATTGGCATTGAAGAGCGTCAATGTGCCGCTGTCTGAGTGAATCCGCGCCGGTGCCAGCAGGGTGATGACTCCACTCATGGTATTGTTCCCGCCCAGGTTGCGGATAGCGCCGTCATTGTTCTCACCATGCCCCCCCACGCTGAAGGTTCTGCTGACCGTGATGCCTCCGGAGAGCTGCAGCGCTGCGTTCTCCAGGACCGTGATGGTGCCACTCGAGCCAAAGGCGCCGTTGCTGCGCATCTCAACCGCCCCTGAAGCAATCGTGGCACCACCGGTGAAGGTATTCGTGCCGCCGAGCACCACCTTCGATCCCGTGACGCCATTGAACAGCAGCATCATCGCCCCTGTGCCGTTGTTGGTGATGTTGGCATCGATACGCAGTTCAGAAGTGGTGGAGTTGTTCGTCAGGATGATCTGGCCTGCTGTGTTCGCAGTTGGTCCCCCACCAGTCAGGGTGCCGCCGGAGATAATCAGATCGCCGGCTTTCGCTCCGAGCTGGATGCCGCCCCCACCGGCCGCCGTTGCACCGAGTCGCAAAGTGCCACCCCCCAATGCCACCGTCCGATCCGTGCACATGTCCGTCATGGATACCGTGCTGATATCGTTGGTCCCACTGGTTACAGTCACATTTCCCGTGGAGCCGCTGCTGATGGTCAGGTGACTGGTGTTCGTGTAGCCTGAAAGCGTGGAGAGCGCAGTGCCTGTGGTGTGTGTTAGATTGCCCACGAAGCCTCCCATGACCACGCCGCCAGATACCCGCGCCCAGGATGTTTCACCAGCACCATCTCGGTAGGTGGCCCATGGGCCCAGAAAGCCATCAGCCATCGTGGTGGTGATCGCCCCTGAAGCCGCTGCTTTGAATGCGATCATGCCTGTTCCAGTCCGGGAGATGTTGCCGAGACTCAGGTTCATACTGCCGCCTGTGCCAGAGGTGAGGTTGACCACTGCCAATCCTCCCAGCGTGCTGGTGGAGCCTGTCACAGATACAGCACCAAACCTCTGGGAGTTGGTGGTGAATGCCTTTCCCACCAAATTGAGCACCGTCGCCGAGTTGTTGCCTCCAATGAAGTTGAGGGCTCCCGCATCCGTCACATTGTTGTACAGGAGATCTGAAGCAGGCGCTGCGCTTCCTGAGAAATCCAGAATGGTCACACCACCTGCAAAACTTGAAGCACGGCCCAAGGTGGTGGCCCCCGTGTAGTTGCTGGTGCCAGTCAGCGTCAGTGTGCCCAATCCCGAGCCCGTAGCAAATCGACTGAATCCGAAGTTCCCTGTGATGCCTCCGCTGATGACCGTGCCAGTGATGCCCCCCGTATTGGTCTGGATGCCTGCGTCACCTGTGAGCGTGATCTGCCCGCTGATGGTCGTGTTTGAGGCATCCACACGAATGGCACCATACTGGCCCAAGCCACCTGTACCGGCGATGCTGATCGGCACGTTGTAGAATCCTCCGCCCGCGATGGAGAAGCAGCTCCCATTTTCGACGACGATGTTTGACATGCTCGCGAGTGTCCCCGCGGCCGTGCTTCGCACGAACAGCCCCCCGAACGCGCCTTTAATCGTGAGCGTACCCATGAGGGTCGAGGAGGTCATCCCGAACGAAAAGAACTGCTGTAGCGAGCCTCCTGACTTCTCGATCGTGAGTCCATTTCCCATGATCGACAACGAACTCGCCAGCGTGATGAAGTTGCTTCCTCCAGAGGAAAGATCCGCCAGCTTGATCGATGCATTCTCCCCAAAGGCGAGTGTACCTCCGCTGGCACCAGCGATGGTATACTGCTGACCATTGCCGCTCACCGTAGTCGGAGCGGAAGAAAAGCCCATGAAGTCCAATCCTGCCACTCCTATGATTTCTCCGGTGATGGTCACGATATTCGGTCCCACTGGTGTAGAGCCCGTGACACCAAACTGTGCCGTGGTGGGATTGGCATTGTCCCAATCCACATTGTTCGTCCCATCCCACCACTGTCCGGCGCCGAGCCACTGACCACTGCCGTTCGGTTGACTGGTTCCAGCGCCATTGGCGTCCCAGATGAAAGTCTGCGCAGATGCATGCGTTGCAACGAAGGTGATTGCCAGCATGATGCCTACTACGAAGAGACTGCGTGAACGTATATGCATGGGGGTATGACCGGCCCAGACATGGATTCTCCGTTCCGCGATGCTCCTTCATCGCAGCAATTGATGACGCAGTGGGTCTGGGGGTTTGCGTGCTTCGCAAAAGCACGGCGCGTGCCACGGACCCATGCGCCCAGACGTCTGATTCTGACCCGAACTGACGCTTTTATGTCACCGCACCACGGTATTCACCGACGTTATCTACAAAACCAGATAACGCGCTATGAGCACCATCTATGGGCTCAACGATGAACGAGTGACCACACGGGACAATTGCTCTATCCCACGTCAATCATTGAGGGCATGGTAACAACCAACCTGCAGATAATCTTCCAGAGTTGAGCCAGTGCAGCAAATGCGCGCGAACTTTATGGATCCAGGCAAAGTGTCCAAAGCACACCGCAGCAGGCGAATGCAGACTATCCAAAAAGCGCTGCAACATGCAGGACCATGACCATTCGAAGGCCATTAGTCCCACTGCCGCCGCCACGCCCAGCATTCCGCCTGCCTCATACGTTGAGCAGGAAGAGCTTCTGCCTTCCCGCATTTGTGTACCTCTGTACGGCTGCCTGTCCCGTTGGAGGCTACTCCAGAACTTCCACTTTCGGCAGATCGAGCTCAAAGATGCCTTCAATCTCCACCGCAATGTTGCCGGGCAGCGGTCCCATGCCAACCGCACTGCGAGCCCCCACCCCCTTGTCCTTGCCCCACACGTCGGCAAACAACTCACTGCAGCCATTGATGACCTTGGGGTGGTCATAGAAGTCCGGTGCGGAGTTCACCATGCCAAGGAGCTTCACCACGCGTTTCACCGCGTCGAGCGTGCCAAACTGCTTCTTCAGCGTCGCCAGCATGGCCAGGCCGACCTGCCGGGCCGCTTCCTTCCCCTGGGCCAGGGTGAGGTCCATGCCCACCTGTCCGGTGATGAGCGTGCCGTCTGAGCGCAAGGGGCCATGGCCCGACATGTAGGCGAGATTCCCCACAATGACGATGGGCTTGTACACTGCCACCGGCACCGGGGCGGCGGGGAGTTCCAGATTCAGTTCGAGAAGACGGGATTCGGCGGACATGGGAGGAGACTACAAAACCCTCTGCAATTCTTCCAACCCGAAAGTGCGCAATCCTGACGAAGAAAAATCGACTTAGCCTCAGTGCTCCTTCGGCTCGATGACGTACAGGGCCAGTGTGGCCCTGAAGGCGTCCTCCAGGCCCATGCGTTTCAGCTCATGGCCGGCACCCCACGAATCGGTAAAAATGAGCTGCTGTCTGGCCTTGTTGTACCCAATAATCAGGCGCATGTGATTGCCTCCTGCCTGTGCGGCATTGGCAGGTTCCTCAGGGTAGCGCCCCAGCTCCAGAGCCCAGAGCATCGGCACCCCCTTGGAGGTATAATCCTCAATCTGCTTTTCGAACTTGGCTAGATTCACCTCGCTCAACCGGTTGCCATAAGGCACGCCGAGACCGCCGCTCCGCAGGCGGTAGCCCAACGGTTTAAAATTCACCTTGAAGCGGCTGTCGATCTTGCGAAGCGCATCCTCCATGTCCATGGAGTTGGTCCCAGTGTTCGCATCCGAGCCCGCAATCTGCGCGATTTCATGCTGGTCGCAGGGGATCCGCAGGTAGCCAAACAACCGCTGGCAGGAGGCTACGACGCAATAGCCCTTCGCCCCCTGATCCACCATCGGCACCTCGCTGATGAAGACATCGCCGTTCTTCTCCCGCTTCACGAATCTCGGCAACTCAGACTTGCCCAAGGCCGTGCGACGGATGCTCTGACCGGTCTCACTCGCGAAGGACTCCCGTTCACCCGGAGCTGCGAGACGCAAGCGAAGAAACTCCGGCTGGCCACCATCAAGGGCTCCCGCGTTGTATTCCAGGGCGGCAAGGGCGGCGGGAGCATTCCAGGCCCAGCCACCGATTTTCACCGCTGTCTGAGCACCAGGGCGCCGCTCCGTGGGCCGAACCCCGAGGAGCTTTCCGACGGCCACCCCCGCTATCTTGTAGCGACGATCAAATTCGCTTGAGGACACCTGCCCGCTATCGCCACGATTGTACAGCGACACTGACACGCGAGTAGCTTTGCCCTTGGTAAACTCAACCACCGCTTCGTCGACAGGCACCGCGCCATCGAAGATCTTGAGGTCCACCTCCACATTGCTGAAAGGACGGCGGGAGAAACGCACCCCCGACTTGTCCGTCGTGAGCCACTGGTAGTACGGCGAGTCCGCCCCACCCGGCATGGAAAACAATTTTTCCACCCTCTCTGGAGTCAGCGACCATAGCGACGGCAATGCAAGAAGAGCATCCAGATTGAGGAAGAACTTGGGATCTTCAGATGCAAGTTTTTGCGCCGGATACCCAGCCACGAGCACGGGGTCCGCAGAAGCGGGTGCGAAAGAGATGCGCAGGAATTTTTTCTCCTTGCTGACATTGATCACGGCCATGGAATTTGCATTCCGCCAGACCTGGATCTGCATCCCCTTCTCCCCTTCAAATCCACGAAGCTGGGGCTGTGAAACCGGCGTGGAAGAAAATAGCGCGCCCAGGTTATTTTCCACAGCCGCACGTACTTCCTCAAAGTTTGAGGATTGTCCGGTCACCTGGACGATCATGTGACTGACTCTTCCCCCCGCAAAATAAACCCCGGCAGATTCCACTGGTACCTTCCCGGCGAAGATGCTGAGAAGCGCTTCAGAGCCGGAGTAGGCCTTGGCGTCAAACAACGCCACGTCTTTGCCCCCTTTCGTGCGCCCGAGCCAGGAGAACTGCGGACTCTGCTTCACTCCAGCATCTGTGAACGTGCTGGCCACTGTGTCCTGGGTTTTCTCCCAAATCGCAGGAAACGCCAGAAGCGGGTCGAGGTTCACCTGCACCTTGCCGCCGTCAGACTGGGCGGGCAACGCAGGTTCTGCAAGTTGCACGGCACCGCAGATGAGCAGGAGGGTAAGTAGACGGCGGAGCATGGCAGTCACACGTTAAGTGAATGGTCCGGGTGAGAACCCACCAATGAACACTAACAGAACACCAATTTGTCTAGCAAACAGAAAGACACTGCCCACGTATTTCAATACGTGCCCGCCCGTACAGACGGCGCACTGCAGGTCCTTTCCCAAGACAGCTTGGTGACGCGAAGCAAGGACGCTAGGCTAGTAGCGGCTTCACCACATTCCCAGCCACGTCGGTAAGACGGAAATCGCGTCCCTGGAAACGGAAGGTCAGACGTTCATGGTTCACGCCCAGCAGATGCAGGAGCGTGGCATGAAAGTCATTCACGGATACCGGATCGCGGGCGATGGTGTAGCCCAGTTCATCCGTCTCGCCATAGGTCATGCCCCCCTTGATCCCTCCGCCGGCCATCCAGAAGGTGAAACATCCGCGGTGGTGATCACGACCAAAGCTCGGCGTGTCCCCCTTCGTGATGCTGCCTTGCGAATAACTGGTGCGGCCAAACTCACCACCCCAGATCACCAGGGTGTCCTTGAGCATATCACGTTGCTTGAGGTCCTTGATGAGTGCTGCACAGGGTTGGTCGATTTCCGAAGCACCCACGGCAAAGTCACGGGGAAGACCGCCGTGATGGTCCCAGCCCGGATGATAGAGCTGGATGAACTTCACATTCTTCTCAGCAAGACGGCGCGCGAGAATGCAATTCGCCGCGAAGCTGCCCGCCTTCTTTGCATCCTTGCCGTACATCTCATAGATGTGCTCCGGCTCACCGCTGATGTCCGTGACCTCCGGCACGCTGGCCTGCATGCGGAAGGCCATCTCATACTGCTCAATGCGCGAATTGATGGCTGCATCCTGCCGCACCGCATGCTCATGAGCATGCAGCTTGTTCAGCGCATCCAGCATGTTCCGCGTATCCTGCCGGGCAATCCCGGTTGGCTCACTGAGATACAGCACGGGGTCCTTTGCTGCCCTGAACTGCACGCCTTGATACTGCGTGGGCAGGAAGCCGCTGTCCCACAAGCGCGCGCTGAGTGGCTGGTCCACGCCACGCTTGCTGATGAGGACGATGAAGCTCGGCAGATCACGATTGTCCGTACCGAGACCGTAGCTTACCCAGGCTCCAATGCTCGGACGCCCAGGAAGCGGAGAGCCCGTTTGAAGAAATGTCAGCGCGGGATCGTGGTTCACCGCGTCTGAGAACATGCTCTTCACAAAGCAAAGGTCATCCACGACCTTTGCCGTCTCCGGAAACACCGCACTCACCCATGCACCACTCTTGCCGTGCTGGGCAAACTTGTACGGACTGCCCACAAGTGGGAAATAACTCTGCGAGCCCGCCATGCCAGGCAGCATCTTGCCCTTGCGCAAGGATTCGGGGAACTCCATCCCCTGTTTCTCGCTCAGGTAGGGCTTGTAGTCGAAGCTCTCCAGATGCGAGGGCCCCCCGCTCATAAAGAGGAAGATCACCCGCTTCGCTTTCGGTGCGAAATGCGGCAGCCCAGGCAGGCCACCCAGTGCTCCTGCTGGCGACTCAGCATTCGGCGCCGCAGACATCATGTCTGCCAGGGCGAGGCTGCCAAGTCCGAAACCGGAACGCTGGAGAAGCTGACGACGAGAGAGCATTCGAAAGGTGGCTGGTCTTAAATGTTCACGGTTTCATCACACACTCATCGTAGGCCAGCAGAGCCCGGGTGAGCATGGTGGTGGCGGCGACTTCAACGGCGTCCAACTTGTCATCCACGGCTGCCTCACCATTCTTGCGACGCAGGGCATCGGCCTCGCTGCGGCGGTTGGTGAAATTCTCACGCGCCTGTTTGACGAGTCCTACGAGAATATCGCAAGCGGCAGGGTCCAGTTCCTTTGCGGTGAGCAAGCGGAAGGCGGTCTTCGCACGGGCACAGTCATCGCTGGGATGTTCGCGCACGAGTCTTTCCGCAAGCACACGGGCGGCCTCGAGGAACTGGGGATCATTGAAGAGCACCAGGGCTTGCAGCGGCGTAGCGCTCTTCTCACGGCGTGCCTTGCAGAATTCACGCGTGGGCGCATCGAACACCGACATCGAGGGCGGCGGCAGCGTGCGCCTCCAGAAGGTATACACACTGCGGCGGAAGAGATCCTTGCCCGTACTCTGCACGTAGTCGTGTTGGGTGCCGGAGTCCTCCCACAGGCCCGCCGGCTGGTAGGGCTTCACCGGCTCACCACCGAGGCGCTTGTCGAGCAGTCCGGAAACAGCCAGTGCATTGTCACGAAGCTGCTCAGCTGTCAGACGCACCCGTGGTCCACGGGCTAGCAGCTTGTTCTCCGGATCCTGGATGAGCAGTTCAGGAGCAGCCGGAGTGCTGGACTGCCGGTAGGTGCCACTGAGCACCAGCATGCGGGCCAGGGCTTTCACATCCCAGCCATTATCCATGAACCAGACTGCCAGCCAGTCAAGCAGCTCAGGATTCGCGGGCAGTTCCCCTTGAATGCCGAAGTCCTCACTCGTGCCCGAAATACCACGACCAAAGAACTGCTGCCACATGCGGTTCACAAACACACGCGCTGTCAGAGGGTTGCGCCGGTCCACCAGCCACTGCGCATAGCCCAGTCGATTCCGCGGAAATTCCGGCGGGAAAGCGAACACACTGGCCGGCGTGTCCGGACTGACCTTGTCCGTCGGAGAGTCGAAGCGGCCACGATCGAGGATGCGTGTCTCACGGCGCTTCGCCTCAGGAAGCTCACGCATGACCATGATCTCCTGCATCTTCATGGAGAGCTGATTCTCCTCATCACGCAGCTTTTGCAGCGCTTCCGTCTGGGCCTTCCATTCCGGATCCTTCTCGCGCAAGTACCACTCGAACCACTCCTGACGCGCTACGGGACCGCCGGTGCCGGCAATCAAGCGCGCCTCGACCGGCGACAATTCACAGCCGTACAGGCGGAAGTCATCGACAATGGCGTCCGTGAGGTAGTTGTCATTCTTGCGCCCGGCGAGACCGAGCATCGAGTCTTCCACCTTGTCCTTGTCGATGTAGACCTGCGCGTAGGTGATGTCCTTGTAAAGATTGTCCCGCACGATGTCACAATCCGCGGCGACCCCATTGATGTACATGCGCAGGCCTTTCGCCTTGCTTGACCCATCGTACGTCGCGGTGATGTGCGTGAGCTGGTTGAGGGGCAGCTTTTGTTTCGCGCGAATGCGGATGGCATTGCCCGGCCAGAAATGGCAAAGCGCAAAGGAGGGCTTTCCGTCCTCGATGATGACCTCATAGCCACGCGAGCCTGCATCAAGGCCGGCGCGCGAATGGTGCATGATCACGGCGCGCGCCGTCTCCTTCATGGGCTGAATCCAGAAGGACGTGCTGAAGGGCTGCGTGCGTGTCCAGTCGCCTGCTCCCGGGATGGACACATGATTATCCCCCCGGAAGTGCAGGCCATTTCCATTGCGTCCCGGCATGACCTTCGACTTCAGTCGCACGGAGGCAGGGAACTGGGGCTGGGCGAGATTGGCGAACTTCTTGTCCTCCGTCATCTCCTCAAACTCGAGCCTCACCAGCGGCTTCGCAGCGGCGACCTCAGCATCACCGGAGCGAATCCACTGCATGAAGCGCTCGCGTGCAGTGGGAAGAAGACTGGCCCGGGCCATTTCCTGGGCCGCGATCTCAAAACGCACTTCCGCGTGCCGTTTCTCTTCCCCCTTGTCCTTGTACACGAACATGGTAGGCGCGGGGATGGAGTCCGTGTACACCGTATAGAGGCCGCACTCGTCGATGTTGTTCAGGAAGGCCGCGATACTGTAGTAGTCCTTCGTGGAGATGGGATCATACTTGTGGTCGTGGCAGCGCGCGCACTCCAAGGAGAGGCCCATGAAGGTGATGCCATTGGTCCGCACGCGATCCGCGATGATGTCCTGGCGAAACTCTTCCTCATCGCTACCCGCCTCATTGCTTTGCTGGGGCAGGCGGTTGAAGGCCGTGGCAAGGTACATGTCCTGCGTGGCGCCAGGCAACATGTCTCCAGCCGTCTGCCACAGGACGAACTTGTCATACGGCACATTGGTATTGAAGGCACGCACCACCCAATCACGGTAGGGCCAGGTGAGGCAGTCGTGATCTTCGTGGCGACCATAGGTGTCCGCGTACCGCGCCACATCCAGCCAGGCGACGGCCATATGCTCACCGTAGGCTTCGCCGGAAAGCAGGCGCTCCGTCACTTTCTCAAACGCCTCGGGCGATGTATCCGCCAGGAACGCATCCAACTCCGCCAGTGTCGGCGGCAGACCAGTGAGATCAAAGGTCACCCGACGCAACCAATCCTCCCGGGAGATCTCTGCCGCAGGGGTGATGCCCCCTTTCTCCAGCTTCGCCAGCACGAAGGCATCCACCGGGGCCTTCACACGGGACTCATAGCTCCGCAGCACAGGCATCTCGGGCTTCTGGGGTGGGATGAAAGCCCAGTGTTTCTCATAGGTGGCACCCTCTTCAATCCAGCGGCGGATGATGCCAATCTGCTCCGGCGTGAGGGGTCGCTGCTCCTTGGGTGGAGGCATGATGTCATCCGGATCATGGGTCACGAGGCGCTTCAGCAATTCGCTCTCGTCCGGCTTGCCTGGCACGATGGACTTCATCGTCAGGACGTTTTCCCTGTCATCGAGACGCAGGTCCGCCTTGCGCTGCTTCACATCCTGTCCGTGGCACTTCAGGCAATGCTCGGCGAGGATGGGTTTGACTTGGAAGTTGTAACTGACGGGTGCGGACTCGTCCGCGAAGGCTCCCATCGCGGTACCAAGCACCGCAAGCCCAAGCAGAAGTTTTCGCATAGAAACTGGCATTCAGAGGGAATTTCGCCCGGACACTACCCGAGTATTTCAAGGCATCAAGCACCAAGCCTGCCACTGCCTTCGGAAGGAGTAAAATGATCCGGAAATGACACGAATCCAAGCTTCTAGGCTCTATGAACCCCATTGTGCAAAACGTGGCGATTCACAATTTTTCCCAGCTAAAAACAACAAACGCGTGGGAAAAATCGGCTGGACGGAATCTGAAACTGGCTAAGCATCAGCCTCGCCGCTTTTGCCATGCCCCGCCTCCGCTCTCTGTTTACCCCCCTGAATTTTGGGCGCCTGATCCTCTTGGGAGTGCTGCTATTTTCTGCGGAACAACTCGACGAAATGCGCCCGCCGTGGAAATCCGCGTGGGCCCGCCACCGCGCGGAAGGCAAGGAACCGACCTTCAACGAGCATCTCTCGACCGGCCTCTGGTACGGCGCTGCAGCGCGGGTGGGCCTGTGCGGCCTGCTGCTGGTGGTCTCTCTGGGGTGGGGAGTGAAAAGGGAGCCCGGCAGCGGAACGACGTTCATGCTGGGAAAAAAGACGGATCCCCAGCTGTCCCCACAAGTCTTTGGCGTAGTGCTTGGAGTCATTGTGCTCGGCGCTCTGGCCATGCGGCTTCCCAGAATGGACCACTCCTTCTGGGGAGATGAGGCCCATGCCGTGGGAGCGTACATCCACGGGAACTTCCGCCCGGTGGACAAAACCCAGCTCGATGGCCCCCTGTTTTTTGAGCAACCCACTTGGGAGCAAACCTTCTTCAGCGCCCGCCATGGGGCGAACAATCACGTGGTCTTCAGCGCCACGAGCCGCTTGTGCCTGAATCTCTGGCAGAAAATCACCGGCCAGCCACACACTGCTTTCACGGAGTGGATCATCCGGTTGCCTGTTCTGATCGCAGGACTGGGTGCCTTGATCACCATGGCTCTGCTCCTCAAGAGGTGGGGGGCTCCCTTGCCGGGACTGATGACCGCCGCATTCCTCACGATGCATCCGTGGCATGTGCGCTATGGCGTGGAGGCACGTGGTTATGCCTTCATGCTGCTCTTCGTACCGGCGTTTCTCATTTGTCTGACGAATGCCCTGGAGAAAAATCGCTGGCGGGACTGGCTGGCGGTGGCGCTGATGGAGTTCCTCATCATGTACTCATGGGCGGGCGTCATGTATGCGCTGGCGATGGTGAATGTGGCGGCCGCAGCCCTCATGCTGATGCGCCGGGACCGTCTGCCACTCCTGATACGGTGGCTCACCGCGAACCTGCTGGCAGCAGCGGTCTTCGTTTCCCTGTATCTTCCCCACGTGCCGCAGATCGAAAGTGCGCGACGACGCCTTCTCTGGCTCAAGGGGCTGCCAATGGACAAGGTGTGGTTCCACAATCTGCTCACGCAGCCCTTCACCGGCATTTCATATCATGAGCAGTATGCCACCAATCCACATGAGCTGAGCTGGGAACGTCTGCTGTCCCAATCTCCCGTACTCACGGGCGTCGGATTCGTGGTCTTGTTTGGCGCATTCACACTGGGTTTCTTTGTCATGTGGCGACGTAGCAAGCCGGTGGCGTTGGTGGTGACCAGTGTGCTCTCTGCCGCGATTATCTGCACACTCCACTTCAAATACATCCTCGAGGACGAACTGCGCCCCTGGTACCTCATCTTCACCCTCCCCTTCCTCGCCATGTGTGTGGCTTTGGGCTGGCTGGAAGCAGCATGCTTCTGTGCGCGATGCGTGCCCCAACGATGGAGGAACATGACTTTCGCAAACACGATGATTGCGCTGGTCCTGCTGATGAGCGCGTCCCTGTGGCCTGCAAATGCAAGCCTGGTCTCAATGGCGGAGGAAAACTACAAGGGCGCCGTGGCAGCCACCATCGCGCGTCATGAACCCTTCTCTCCCGATGCCACCTCCGGCGTGTTGACCGTCTGGCTCTGGCGCTTCTCAGCGCTCTACGATCCGCGCGGAGAAAGCCGCGCCCGCGACCTCGCCACCGTGCAGCCCTATATGGAGAGGGCACTCCAAACAGGCAAGGAACTGTATGTCATCGTGGGCTTCCGTGATCTGGCCCAACTCAAAAGCGCGGACATCCTTGCGGTGTTGGAAGACACCGCCCGCTTCGAGCGCACCGCAACCTTCCACTCACGTGAATCCCTGCACTCACTGGATGTGTACCGCATGAAACGGCCGTGAGGAAGCCGGGCGATGCAATCCAAGTCTTCCGGAGACGCCTTCCACGTTACTACTCCGCCGCCATCTTCGGCACATCGCGTCGGGAGAAGCCAGCTTTCTTTTCCTTCCCCCACTCCAGCTTGTCACTCACTTGCTGGGGATAGGACCAGGCTTCCTTGTCATCATCATAGACAATGACGCGCGTGCGCTCGCTCGCCATGGCAACTGCCTGTGGCATGTCGAGGTATTTCAGCACATTCAGATAGATGGGTCCCTCCGCGTGTGAGCGCGGCACTTCGTGCAGGTCCAGGCGCGTGATGCCGTTTTCAAACAAGCTCGCGTAAACTGCATTCCCGGCCTGCAGGCGGCTGGCCTGCAACCAGAGCTTCGTGTTCTCCAGCCCGCTGAACGATCTCACAGCCCGAATGGCGCAAAGGATGTCCCAAGTCTGCTGACCTTCCAACGTCTGCCCCAGCAGGTAAAAACGGCGCAGACGTTGGGCCCGGGCTTTGTCAGCGCTGGCTTTTTCCTTTGCACTGCTGCCGTCCACCGACTTGTCCCACGCAGTGGGTCCGATACCACGTGGACACACATAGGCCATCCCCCACTTGAAGTTCTGGAACATCTTCTTCTCCTGCTCGAATGCCTTCGCATCAGATTGCGGAGGCATGCCGCTGGGGAAACACTCAGGAAACTTCGAACCGTACGTGGAGACGAACTCAGTCCATCCCTGCTCATCGAGCACGTTGAGGACCACCAGTTCCAAATCCTTGTGCCCAAGCCCTGCACGATGTGCCAGATACACCGGCAATTTCGCACCTTGATTCCGCCGAAGCAGCAGGTCACTCCATGCTTCATCGACCACGGTCATCACCACGCCGTCCGCCTCGTTCATCTTTTGAAGTGTCAGGCTGGGAGCCTTCTGTTCTTCCCTGGGAACTGGCCAGCTTCGAAAGACCTTCTCACGCAACGCGTTCATGGAGCGTTCGCGCCACTCCTTCCATTGATCAGCATTTTCAGAATTGGCTGGCGCTGGAGCCTTCGCCACGAAGGTTTCATCAATCTTCGTGTTCCTTTCGTCCTTGGGGAGCTCGGTGAAGACTCGTAGCTTCTCCATCGGAATGCCCTTCACCGCCGGTGAATCCAGTGTGCTCATGAGTTCCGCGCCCTGCAGGAACCGTGTCATCCAATGGAACTCACCCACATTGAGCGGCTGGGTATCCATGTGCGGTCCTTCCGCAAACTGCAGGCCGATATTCTTCTCCGCATCGAGCAGCTTGTAGATGCGACGGACGTTTTGATAGATGTTGAAGACCCCATCAATCGGGAAGATGCGATCCTTGTCCGTGTTCACAATGCACAGGGGGCGTGGTGCCACGAGAGCCGCCACGGTTTCGTAGTCCCACTGGTAGGTGTTCACCATGAACATGCAGTCGCAGTGTCCTTCCACGCACCCGTCCACCACATGATTGCGCAAGGTGGTAATGCCGGCGGTGGGCGCTGCGGCCTTGATACGCTCATCCAGTGCCGCCACCCACCAGGAGTACGCGCCGCCACCGCTGCGTCCCGTGACACCAAAGCGCGTCTTGTCCACTTCAGGACGTGACTCCAGATAGTCTAGGGCACGGATGCCCGCCCATGCCTCCACGCCAGCGGGTGTGTAGCCACGCGCCATCCACCACCAGCGTCCCTTGCTGTAGGTGCCATGATGCTCGCCGCGAATTTCACCGAGCTGCACGGTATCGATGACAAGACACACGAAGCCATGCTTCGCATACCACACCCCGTGGTGCTCGTAGCCCGTCTTGTTCCCGTAGCTGATGCCGTCCTTCATCTTGCTGGAGTGCCCACAGACGTAGAGGACGGCGGGCAGGGGCTTCTCCACCTGCTTGGGACGATAGAGATTCGCCGTGACATACAGGCCGGGCATCGACTGGTAGTGGAGGTTCTCCACAATGATGCCCTCATGCTCGAACTCTCCGGTCTTCGTCGCCTTCAGGTCCGTGCGGAGAGGCATGGGATCGAGCCCGAGCATCTCCGCAAGCTGGCGGCGGTACTCATCCTTTTTCAAAAGCCAGTCTTCCTTCGTCTTGATTTCACGGGCCAGCTGTCCCTCAAGGCGGCCGACCTCGGTTTTGAAGTTACCACGCAGAGCATCCAGCTGGGAATTCCCCTGCTCCGTGTCGAACTGGGCGAGAACTCCGGAGGAAGGCTGGCTCAACAGAGCCGCGGCAAGCAGGAGAAAGCGGATGCGCATTCAATCGAATCGCTGCCACATGGCTCGATCTTGCGGCGAGATATGCCAGCTTCTCCTACTAAGATGTGGTCCCCAGCGAGGCGCCGTCTGGAGCCTTCCCCCGGTTGCCAAAGAAGGAGAGGAGAGGTCCCGTAAGCAACGTGGTAGCGAGCGCCATGATCACCATCATCGTGAAAATCCGTGGTGAGAGGATTCCCATATCGTAGCCGATATTCAAGGCAATGAGCTCCATCAGCCCGCGGGTGTTCATCAGCGCACCCAGTTGGAGTGACTCCCTCCAGTTCATGCCTGCGAAGCGAGCAGCGCAAGCCGTGCCGCCGAGCTTGCCCAAAGTTGCGACCACGATAATCACCAGGCACACGAGCCAGCCAGCCCAGTCATTGAGCAGTCCCAGCTGTGTGCGCAATCCGATGAAGGCAAAGAAGAGCGGCAGCAGCAACACTGAGCTGAACTTTTCAACACGCACGGCAATCTTGTGACGGAATCCGTGGGTGTCTGGCATGATGGCCCCGGCCAGGAAAGCACCGAACAGTGCATGAATGCCGATCACCTCTGTGAAGAGGGCTGCGGCCACTACCACACATAGTATGGTGGCGAGCACACCTCCCGAAGGCTCATCTTTTCCAAGGCGCGCGGCACCAATCCAGCGGGGCAGCCCAGGCCTCACCACAAAGATCATTACCACCATGAACAGCACCAGAAGCAGGAGATTGAGAACGGTGCCTGCGACACCGGTGGATTGGGCAAAAGCCACGACAAAGGCCAGAAAGTTCCATGCGGTCACATCACCAATGGCGGCGCAGGTGATTGCCGTGCCACCCAACCTTGTCTTCGTCATGCCACGCTCCTGCATGATGCGGGCCAGTACAGGAAACGCCGTGATGCTCATCGAGACGCCCATGAACAACGCAAAGGCAGTGAATTTCGCGCCTGGTGCCGCGAGATTGCTGTAGAGGAAATAGGCGAGAATCACCCCAAGCAAAGCGGGGAACACGATGCTGGCATGGCTCACCAGCACTGCGGTTTGCGCCTTGCTGCGCACATGCCCAATCTCCAGCTCCATACCCACAGCGAACATGAAGAGGCAAACCCCCACCTGGCTGAGCAACTTCAGCGACTCCATGGAAGACGCCGGGAATACCACCGCAAAAGCATCCGGCGCCACCGCGCCAAATAGTGACGGCCCCAGTAAAATACCCGCGGCCATCTCTCCGATCACGGAGGGCTGTCCCAGCAAGGTAAACACCTTACCCATCACCCTCGAAGCAGCGATGATGACGAGCAATTGCACAAAGAGATGGGCAAGCGGGCTCTGAAAATGCCCTGCTATCCCGTGCCACATGGCATCAAGAGCATTCGCCGACGCAGCGTGCACCGCAGTCGACGGGGCCTTGGCCACCGCTGGCACGCCTTCAGGGACCGGCAGCGATGCACCCCATTGCAATACCATCACCATGACCGCGCCAACCGCGGCAAGTGTGATGATGTAAAACAGGGAATTGCGTTTCAACTGCACGGGAGGAATGCGTTCGTAGAGGCTATGATTCGGTGGCAGAACGTCGATGCAAAGATGCATCCACTCCCGCCAATGGACACCTTTCCCGTGATATCCAAAATACCATTTTATTCTGTGACTAATGCTGAAGCGGCATGAGTCACGGAACGCCAGATTTCTGGATGGCCGCTATTTCAGTGAGCGCAGCCAAGCCACGAGGTCACACAGTTCCTGCTCGGTCATGGTGCCATCCAGTCCCATGGGCATGAGGCTCGTGGTGAGGGTGGTGTTCGCTACGATGCTGGCGTGGGGCACGCTCTTCTCCTGGCCGGCCAAATCCACGAGGAGCAACCCTTCAGCGGTGTGACTGCGGATGAGGCCCATGAGGCTCTGGCCATCGCTGGTCTCGATGGCATGCGCTTCGTAGTCACGTGCCAGCGTGTTGCTGGGGAACATGATGCTCTCGAGAAGATCACGCTCTGTGCGAATGGCGCCAATCTTCGTGAGGTCCGGGCCGAGCGCGCGCCCGACTTCACCCACCTTGTGGCAGGCAAGGCAGGTCCCCTTCCCCGTGGCGAAGTGTTTCTTTCCTTCCTCGGCCCTCCCTTGAGTCTGCACTTCGCTGGCCAGGGAGGCGAGTTTCCGTTTCTTCGCATCGGTGAGCGCCGCCGCCTGCCGGATGGCGGGAGCCACCAAGTCATATGCCTCGGGCAGCGAGTTGGCGAAGGCGGTCTTGAACGCGCTCTCTTCGATCGCACCGACAACCGGAGATTGAGCGAAGGAACTTGCGAGGGCCTTGATGGTGTCCGCATCCTTCGTCTTGCGCACGAGCTTGAGCATCTCCTGAAGCTCCAACGGCCCCAGCGTGGGAATCGTCCCCGCAAGCTGCAGCAATTGCTCCTTCATGAGAGGCACGGTGGCCAGCACTCGGGCGGCCTCGATGCGTGCGGTGACGTTCGTCACGTCTCCGAGCAACTGGGTGAGCAAGGCGAAACCTTCGGGACTCAAGATCTTGCTGCCACGCGAGGTCGCACTCAACGCCTTGAGGCGGATGGATTGAGGACGCTTCGGATCATTCACCATGGCTTGCAGCACCACGTTGAATCGGTCGCTCTTCAACCGGGTCACAGCTTCGATGAGCAGCCCCAGATCGCTGGAGCCCGCTTCCGCAAGACTCTTCTCCAGGGGCTCAAGCCATTTCTCATTCGTGATGCCGGTCGTCTGCGTGGAAAGGATGTGCCATGCCACACGGCGCACGGAGACCTGAGCGCTGCCGAGCATCGCTGCCACGAAATCCTGCACAGGCACCTCCTTGAAATGCGCCTCGATAATCTCCGCGGCCATCTGCAGCTTCATCTCAGATGCAGGAGACTCCTCCAGCCACTTCTGCATTACCGGCAGCATGACTTCGCCACCGTTCGGCATGGCACACGCCGTACGACGAATGGCATTGGCAAGACCGGAATCCCCAGCCGCGTTCACATTTCTGGCCGCTGACAGCAGTGAGGCAGCTGCATCGGCCTGATTCTCACCCTGCGATGCGAGGACCAGAAGGCGGCTGGCCAACAATTCATTTCGCGTATCGATGGGTGGAAGCCCCCCCTTGGCAAACAACGCTTGCGCGGCATGCATAATAGCATGCTCCAGCGCTGGCTCCACAGCTGAATCGAGCAGCTTCAGCACCGCATCGCGCACCTGGGGATTCTTGCCCGGATGCTCTGCGATCCACTGGCACGCCTGCACCTTGGCGCGGGCATTCTGATTCCCAGTCAGTTGCTTCAACGCCTCATTCTCATCGCGGATCTCCCAGGACTCCTTCCAGAATTTCAGGGTGTTGACCACCTTGGCCAATCCTCCCTTCACATCCTTTCTTCGCACGCGATACACTGCGCCCTTCGCCTCCGGCTTGGCCATGAGACTGCTGGGACAGCCAATGCGGAACCATCCACCTGTATCCAGCACGAGCAGGTCGCCCAGTTCATCCTCGATCACGTCCGTGAAATGCACGTCCGGCGAATCCGGCAGCCGGAGGAACTCATGCTCCGTGGCCTTGTAAGTCACACCATGCGGCAGCAACTCCATACGCACCACCCGCTGGGTGTTGAAGTGGGTCACGAACATGCTCAACAGTCCGGCTTGTTGCTCCACCGTGGAATTCTTTGGGTCGAACAATCCACTCTTGGAAATCACACACCCACTCACCGCCACGTGGCCGAAATTATGAATCACCGGCATATGTTCCAACGTGCGTGGCAGACCTTCAATGGCCTTCATCATGTCTGCCCGCTCATACACGCCCCCCTGCAGCCAGTGCATGAGTGTATCCCCACGCGGCTGGGAGTAGTAGAGGTTGCAGGTGCCGATGATGTCCCCACTGGGCGTGAAATCGATCTCCGTAGGGTTGTCCGCGCACCCCAGGGAATGCCACCGCACATCGCCGCCATCCGGCTCGCAGGACCAGATGCCACTGGCCAGTCCTTCATGCACGAGAGTGCCATCCTTCTGCGCCACCTTGTGCCCCTTGCGCCCATGGCACCAGTAGAGCCTCCCGTTCGGATGCAGGAATGGTCCGTGCACATCTGCCGCATTGCCGGTGTACTCGAATCCACCCACGATCATCTCACGTTGTTCTGCCACGCCGTTGCCATCCGCATCCGTCAGTTTCCAAATGCCGGGAGGTGAAGCCACATACAGGCTGCCCTTCAGCCACACCGCGCCCTGGGGAAAAGTCAGCTTGTCTGCGAAGACCGTGCTCTTCTCGAAAACACCATCGTGATCCGCGTCCTCCAGCATCAACACGCGGTTGGGCGGATTCTCTTCGAGCCGTTTCTTGTTCCAGTTCAGTCCCACCGCATCCCCCAGGAACAAGCGCCCCTTGTCATCCAGGCAGCCCATGATGGGATGCGTGACCAGCGGGGCCGCTGCTGCCGTGACCAGCTCCCAGCCTTCCGGCAGCGTGGCCTTGGGTGCCTGAGATTTCATCCCTGCAACGGCTGCGGCATCTGCCGACACCACCACTGGTCGGATCGCGTCTGCAGGAATCGTCTTGGACTCATCCGGCTTGAGATCTGCGGCAGCAAGATCGCCAGCTGCTCCGAGGTGGAGTGCTGCAAGAAAAGCAAGAACGCGGTGAGGCATGCGATGGATACGCGATGCGCCGGAGCCCCTTGCAATACCAGGCTCTCCGGCGATGCCTCTACGGTGACCGGTTATGAGACTTTCGTCACGCTGAAGCTGAAGTCCGGGCGCTTCTCAAACTCATGCAGCAGCTTTCCATTGGCATCAATGTGGCGGAAAATGAAACGCTGCTCGTTCGCCTGGATGTGGCTGAAGCCATAGACGGCCTTCGAGTAGGGGCCACGGTCGGCAATCTTCGGTTCACGCACACGGGCACCACCACCACCTGAAAGGATGTGGCTGGTCTTCTTTCCCGCGAACTCCAGATGCTGGAGGTCATGGTCATGACCGCACATGTAGAGGTGAACGCCGTTTTCCTGCATCAACGAATCGAATGCCGCCTGCAGTGGCTTGGAGTCGCCGTGGATGCCATTGCTATACAAAGGATGGTGCCCCACCACAATCGTCCACGTGGCACGTGGCTTTTTCAATTCTTCCTTGAACCAGTAGAGCTGCTCTTGCTCCTCTGCTTCAATAAGTGAGTTCTTCAGCTTCCCATCCTTTTTGTTCCTCCCACCACTCACGGCACGGAAGTTGGTGTCAAGGCAGATGAAGGTGACCAGCGGCTTGCCAGCGCTCCCCCCCATGTCCATGCGATGCCACTTGTTCGGCATGGTCCAACGGGTGCCGGGCTGCTTGCTGTACTCCACCTGCACGAGCTCTCCGCCTGCATTGTCGTGGTAGTCGTGGTTCCCCAGCACGGCGGGGCAGGGGCAGTCAAAGACACTCTTGGGGTACATGTCGTCAAACCCCGTCTTCCAGCGCTCCGACTTCAGGCCGCCGGTCATCTTGCTGTAGAAATTGTCCCCGAGAAGCAGGAGTCCTTTCGGCTTCACTCCGAGTCTCCCCACGTAACCCTTCATGCCATCCGCCACGGCGGACTGGGCGGGTTGCATGCTGCCAAAATCACCCAGCGCAAACCAGTGCTGATCGTCCGCCGCGGACTCCGCTGCGGAGATGCCATCGGGACGCAGATTCAGGCCAAGGGCCGCGCTCGAGCAGAATACAGTCTTCAGCAGGCGGCGGCGTGACCAGGTGGTGGAGGAAGAGGGAGCAGTCTTCATTGGAAAAGGAAACGCGGGTACGGGCAAAACCTTGCCACACTTATATCCCACCGGACAAGCCTCCCCTTGCAAGGTTTTGGCCACTCGGCTTCGTATGAGCAACGTCTGCTTCATGGATACCGTCCACCGTCTCTGCACTTTCATCTGCCTGCTGGCCCTTGTGCCGCTCCGGGCACAGGCGGAGGGAGATCTGCTCTCCCGCGCAGCGCATGTGCTGGATGGGGAACTCCAACGCACGGATGCCCGCATTGGTCAGATTCATCAGATTCTTGGCACCCTGGCACGCGTTCCCGCCGAGCAGACCGGGGAACGGCTCGGCTATCACAGCCGCATCCTTCAAGGGACGCCAGAACAGCTCTGGGTACAGATTGATCTGTCAGCCAGTGAGACACTCGACACCGTGGTAATCGTACCGGTGGTTCTGCCTAAGGAACAGGGTGGCATCGAAGGCTATGGCTTCCCGTGGCGCTTCAAGGTGGAAGTCTCGGATGACGCAGGCTTCGCGACGGCATCGACCATCGATGATCATACGAAGGCGGACTTCCCCAATCCCGGAAAGGTGCCCGTGATCCTGCGGGTAGGAGAGACGAAAGGAAGATATCTGCGTCTCACTTCCACCCTGCCCGCGGGCCGTCGCAACAAGAATGGGCAGGTCAGCTGGCCATCGCTGGCCCTGGCGGAAATCATGGTGCTGCGAAATGATCGCAATCTCGCAGCTGGCCGCCCCGTCACCGCGCCGACTTCCCGTGAAGCACCCCCCGTATGGTCACTGGCAAATCTGACCGACAGCGAGAGCATTCTGGGACCACCTGTGGGCGCCGTGCCGACAGAGCGAAAGGGCTGGCACAGCATTGCCTATCCCGAGGCGAACACGCCATTAGAGATCACGCTCGATCTCGGGGAGGCATATCCCATCGAGGATGTGCGCCTCTTTCCCATGCGCTGGACGGGATACCCACACTGGGTGGGATTTGGTTTTCCTGTGCGCTTCAAGGTGGAGAGCGCGCTTGAACCTTCGTTCTCGCTCCCTCATCTCGTGGCAGACTTCACGGCGACCGACTTCCCGAATCCCGGGATGAATCCGACCGTGATGCCAGCCAATGGCATCATAGGAAGGTACGTCCGAATCACGACCACCAAACAGTGGGAACGTTTCACCGACCATGCGGTGGCCTTGTCCGAGGTGCAGGTGTATTCCGCGGGCAGAAACGCGGCCAAGGGCAGAACACCGCGCACCACCAGTGTTTACCCGGACAAGCCCTGGGCCGACGCGAATCTGGTGGATGGTGATGCCAGTGAGAACCCCATCCTGGCATTCCCAGCGTGGATCGCGCAATTGGAGCGGAGTATTTCGCTGGAGCGTGAGCTGACCGAACTCGAAGAAGAGCGCACCGCACGCATGCAACAATGGCGGGAGTGGGCGATGTCAGCAGGCATCACTCTCGGCACACTGGTGCTTGTGCTGCCTACCGTCTTTCTCATCCGCAACAGCCTGCGGCGGAGACGTGACCTTCGGCAACTCCGTGAACGCATCGCGCGTGACCTGCATGATGAAGTCGGCAGCAACCTGGCAGGCATTGCACTGCTTTCGCGTGAGGCGGAAAAGGCGGATGCAGCAGGGCGGGCATCCCTGCTGGAAGAGATCCAGCGCGTGGCGCAGGAGACCGCCGGCTCCATGCACGATCTGGTGTGGATGATCCAGCCCGGAGCTCCCGGTGACCTCGTGAACGGCCTGCGTGCACTCGCAGAGCGCATGCTCAAGGGGATGGAACAGGTGGCCTTCAATGCGATGGAGGACGCACGACGGATCACCATGAGCCTGGACATGCGCCGCGAGCTTTATCTGATGTGCAAGGAGGTGCTGCAAAACATCGTAAAACACAGCCAGGCCACTGCCGCCGGCATGCTCGTGGAAGTGAAAGGTGGCGCTCTAAAGGTCACTATCGATGACAATGGCCGCGGCTTCGATACCGCTGCGTCCTCCAACTCAGGTTTCGGACTCAACAACCTTCGCGAGCGGGCGCGACGCATAGGAGGAAGTTGCGCCTTTGAGTCTGATACCGGAAAGGGAACAACGGTCACCATCACCGTCCCGCTGCAATAACCCCATGAGCACACGCGCCCGCATCTGGATTGCCGAAGACAACGCGACCTATCGCGGCGCCGTGGCGCGTGCCCTGAGTGCACGGGAGGAGATGCTGTGCGAGAAACAATTCTCCACAGGCAAGGCCCTGCTGCAGGCCCTTGATGGCAGGGACACCGCGCCGGATGTTATCTTGCTCGACGTGGGCCTGCCAGATGGCAGCGGGCTGGACCACATCCCCCGCATCCGCGATCTCGCTCCGGAATGCCGCGTATTGATTCTCACGGTCTTTGAAGAAGAGGGAAAAATCACCGAGGCCATCTGCAACGGCGCCCAAGGCTACCTGCTAAAGAGCGCTTCCGTGGAGGAATTGGTGCAGGGCATCCAGCTCTCTCTCGCGGGCGGCGTGCCCATGACACCGCGCATTGCCCACTGCATGCTGAAGCTCTTCTCCCAGTTCGCGCCGAAACAGGCTGACTACGGACTCAGCGCGCGGGAGAAGGACACACTGGAACTCATGGTGCAGGGGTACATCCGCAAGGAGATTGCCGATCGCCTGGGACTGAGCCTGCACACGGTGGATACCTACCTGCGTGGAATCTACAAAAAGCTTGAAGTCAATACCCGCACGGGTGCCGTCGCCAAGGCGCTGAAAGAGGGGCTGATTTGAGAGCAGGCTCTTACAGCCTCACGATCTCTCGTGAGGGAAGATTCGCCGGGAATCCCGTATTCTCGGACATCCATGCGTCGGTCCCTGCCTACTTCCCTGTTTCTCCTGCTGGCTGCGAATGCCTGCCCTGCGGCCGTGGACTTTGCGCGGGATGTCCGGCCCATCTTCGAGAAACACTGCTTTTCATGTCACGGTGAAACGAAACAGAAGGGCGGCCTGCGACTCGATGTGAAAGCTGCCGCCCTTAAGGGTGGCGAGGAGCACGGCAGCGCCATCCTTGCGGGCAATAGCAAGCAGAGCCCTCTCATCAAGTTTACCAGCGGTGAGGACAAGGACCTTCTCATGCCACCCAAGGGGGAACGGCTCTCGGACACCGAGGTGCAGACGTTGAAGCAATGGATCGATGCCGGTGCCTTGTGGCCGGATGACGGTGTGGCACTGAACGATCCGCTGAAGACACACTGGGCGTTTCAGTCAGTGAAGAGGCCAGCCGTGCCAAACAACACTCAAAGTAGCTCGATTGATGTCTTCATCGAAGAGAAGCTGGCAGAAAAAGGGCTGAAAATGTCGCCGCCTGCCGACGGACGCGTCCTCGTGCGTAGGATGTATTTTGACGTGGTCGGTCTGCCTCCGACACCTGAGCAGATTGCCACCTTCACCCGGGCCTACGGGAAAGACGCAGATCTCGCCGTGCGAAAGCTGGCGGATGATTTGCTCGCATCTCCGCACTACGGCGAACGCTGGGCAAGGCACTGGCTGGACGTGGTGCGATTTGCCGAGAGCGACGGCTTTGAGAAGAACTCTGCCCGCGCGAATGCATGGCCCTACCGTGACTATGTGATTCGCGCGCTGAACGAGGACCGTCCCTACGATCAGTTTGTGAAGGACCAACTCGCCGGCGACAGCACGGGTCAGGACGAGGCCACCGGCTTTCTTGTAGGTGGCGCGGTAGATACCGTGAAGAGTCCCGACCCGGTACTCACCGCTCAACAACGCGCGGATGAACTCAACGACATGGTGAGCGCCACCGGCGCTGCCTTCATGGGTCTCACGCTGAATTGCGCAAGGTGCCACACGCACAAGTTCGACCCCGTATCCCACACGGACTACCATGCCATCGCGGCAGTCTTCTCCGGTGTGCGCCATGGTGAGCGCACCCTCAAACCATCGGACTATGACGATCGCATGGTGAAGGCGAAGAAGCTGGAAGGCCAACTCGAAGGAGTACAAACTCAATTGGCACGATTCGAACCTGCAGCCACGACTGCACGCACACTCGTCATTCATCCTGAAGACAAGGAGCACACCATCAAGCTGCAAATGGCAAACGCCAAACGCACCACCTACGAGGGAGGAACCAATCGGGGTGAGAAATCCTACACTGGCACTGAAAAGGACCTGCCCACGCTGGGTGACGGCTATTGGGTGTGGCTGCACGAGAACGCGAAGGGCGATGTCTTCCAGTGGAAGCCGAAGGCGGAAGGCAAGTTCCGTGTGTGGATCTCCTGGGGCAGCGGATACAAATCGCATGACGAAGATGCGCGCTACATCTTCGACCGGGACGGAAACCCAAAGACCACTGGAGACCAGATGGAAATCGGCAAAGCAGACCATCGAAAGTTTGCCGATGGCAGCGGCACCACCCCCAACCGCAAGCTGTGGAGCGGGTTCAAGGATCTCGGAATGCACGAGTTCACGGCAAGTTCGAGTCTGATTCTGCGCGTGGGGGGCGACGAGGGATACCCCACGGCGGATGTGCTGGTGCTCCAGGAGGATCTCGTGAGTGGCGATGCGTCAGATAAGGCACAGTCGCCCAGAGTTCGTGTGCCAGTGAAGCGGAGCGCGAATACGGAGCGATTCGCAGCCACGAGCGCGAAGTTCGTCCGCTTCACCATTGAGGACACCACACAGTTGCAGCCCTGTATGGATGAGCTGGAAGTCTTCACGACTGAAGAAAAGCCCAGAAATGTCGCGCTTGCTTCGCTGGGTGCGAAGGCCAGCGCCTCCAGCACACTGCCGGGATATGCAATTCATCAAGTCGCTCATCTCAACGACGGCCTCTACGGAAATGACCATAGCTGGATCTCGGATGAGCCTGGCAAGGGCTGGGTACAAATCGAGTTCGCAAAACCCGAAATGATCGACCGCGTGGTGTGGAGTCGGGACCGCGACAATGTACCCCGCTACAACGACCGCTTGCCCACGAAGTATGCGGTGGAAATTTCGCAGAATGGCACCCATTGGGTGCGGGTGGCATCTCATCACGACCGCCTGGACGCTGCCACCAAGTTGGGCATCGCCACGATTGCTCGCGCTGATGGACTGCCAGCATCGGAAGCAATGCGGTTCCAGGCGTTGCAAGGCAAACGCACGCAACTCAGCCAGCTCATCACCGATGCCACCACGATGCCTATGGCCTATGCTGGGAAGTTCGCACCGCCCGTCGAGATTCACCGGTATCAGCGCGGCGATGTGACCCAGCCGCGTGAAATCGTTGCGCCCAACGCACTTGCCTCGCTCGGACCGAAAATCACCTTCACGTCTGAGATGCCTGAGCACCAACGCCGTCTCGCCCTCGCGGAATGGCTGGTGCGCCGGGAGCACCCCCTTACGGCCCGCGTCATCGCAAATCGTCTCTGGCACTATCACTTCGGCACTGGCATCGTGGATACACCGAGCGACTTCGGAGTGAACGGCGGCAAACCCTCCCACCCTGCGCTGCTCGACTGGCTGGCCAGTGAACTCATGGACAGTGACTGGAGCTTGAAGCACCTGCACCGGCTCATCCTCAACAGCGCCGCCTATCGACAGGACAGCGCCACCAATGAAGCGGCCATGAAGGTGGACGTCGGCTCTCGTCTTCTCTGGCGCTTCCCTCCACGCCGCATGGAAGCGGAACCTCTGCGTGACACGATTCTCGCTGTCAGTGGCTCCCTTGATCTGAAGATGGGCGGCCCTGGCTTCGACCTCTTCGAACCGAACACCAATTATGTGAAGGTGTACACCACCAAGACCGACTACGGCCCCACCGAGTTCCGGCGCATGGTGTACCAGAACAAGCCCCGCGTGGAGTTGGACAACATCTTCGGCACGTTCGATTGCCCAGATGCCGGACAAGCCACTCCGAGCCGCACCTTGAGCACGACCCCACTCCAGGCACTGAGCCTGTTGAACAGCAAATTCGCCGTGCAGCAGGCGGAGCTGTTCGCCGCACGCGTGCAGCGTGAAGCCGGAAGCGATACACGAGCTCAAATCAACCGTGCCTTCCTTCTCGCCTTTGGCCGTGAATCCACCACCGGGGAATCAAACGCAGCAGAGGCACTCGTGCGTGAATATGGCCTTCCCGCCCTATGCCGTGCGCTCTACAACGCGAATGAGTTTCTGCAAATCCGGTAGCCCATGAGAATGACCACGAGCAAGACCATGAACAATCGACACCTCCTCGATCGCCGCCGCTTCCTTGGAAACACCTTCCATGGACTGAGCGGCATCGCTCTGGCGTCGCTGCTTTCGCGTGACGGACTGCTCGCTTCGGCACCACCTGTCCGCCCACTCATCGATCCGGCGCGCCCCTATGCCCCCCGGCAGCCGCACTTCGCGCCAAAGGCACGCCGGGTGCTGGTCATCTTCTGCACCGGAGCCCTCAGTCACGTCGACACCTTCGACTACAAGCCTGAGCTGGTGAAGCGGCACGATACGCCCATGCCCGGCAGCGGAAAGCTAGTCACCTTCCAAGGGGAGCAGGGCAATCTCATCAAACCACTCTGGGACTTCAAGCCTCGCGGTCAGAGCGGCAAGATGGTGAGCGATCTCCTGCCGAACATCGCGGAGCTGGCGGATGACATGTGCTTCATCCACTCCATGACGGGCAAGAGCAACACGCACGGCCCCGCGGAGAGCCAGATGAGCACGGGCTTCACGCTGGACGGATTTCCCAGCATGGGATCGTGGGCGAGCTATGCGCTGGGCAGTGAATGCTCAGACATGCCGGCCTTTGTCGCAATCCCTGATCCACGTGGTGGTCCGCAGATTGGGCAGCGCCAGTGGGCGAATGGATTTCTTCCCGCTGTCTTCCAGGGCACGGCATTCAATGCAGACAAGCCCATTCCGAATCTCGCGCCGCCCGCGACCATCACGGCGGCCTCTGAGAAAGCTACTCGTGATTTCCTAAAGCGACTCAATGCGGAAAACCTGGCTCAGCATCCCGGGGACTCGGAACTCTCGGCGCGCGTGGCCAGCTACGAACTCGCGGCACGCATGCAACTTGCCGCCGCCGAATTGGGCGACTTCCGGGGTGAGAGCAAGACCACCCTGGATCTCTACGGTGCCAACGACACCAATGCTAGCAAGGCGGGCTTTGCAAAAAACTGCATTCTCGCACGCCGCCTGCTGGAGCGTGGAGTGCGGTTTGTGCAACTCTTCCACGGAAGCTACGCCATGGGTGAAGGCGTGGGCAACTGGGATGGGCACAAAACCATCGCGGCACAGTACCCAGGTCATGCTCAGATCCTGGATCAACCCTGCGCCGCGCTGCTGCGCGATCTGAAAGCACGGGGTCTGATGCAGGACACGTTGGTCGCCTTCGTCACCGAGTTTGGCCGCATGCCCACGTTCCAGAAGGGAGCGAACGGGCGTGATCACAATCCCAAGGGGTTCACGGTATGGCTGGCAGGTGCCGGCGTAAAGAAAGCACACAGCCACGGTGCTACGGATGAGTTTGGCTACCAGGCTGTGCAGGATGTGACCACCATCTACGATCTGCACGCCACCATGCTGCATCTGCTGGGACTCGACCACGAACGGCTCAGCTACTACCACAACGGAATTGAGCGCCGTCTCACGGATGTACACGGGCATGTAATCACGCCCGTGCTTTCGTAAACAACACAGAAGGCAGCATACCGTGAAAGGCTTCTGGAGAAGCCTTTCACGTTGAAGCCAGCCTACTCTTGCACGTACAGCAGGAGACGATCATGCACCAGCAGGCAGAGATCGGCGCGGCCATCGCCATTGAGATCCGCCGCGGTGTAGTCGTGGGGTTCCGCATCAAATCCGGTCTTGCCACGATAGTGTGGATCCGCCTGGAAGATGCGGAAGTAGAGGAAGCTCTGCCAATCGTGATGCTCCGCATCTTTCGTGCGGAAAAATTCCGCCACCCGGCTCTGCTGCGTGTCCAGCAGCATGAGGTCATCCGAATCGCCACCGGTGAACCTGGCTGCCAGCAGGTCGGCAGGCTTGGTGTCCTTGAGCTCCGTGGTGAAGCTGGCGATGGTCTCCAGCTTGAGCGTGCGGCCTTCCAGCGGCAGCACATCGAAGCTCTGCTTTCCCAGCAGCAGCAACCGGAGGTCGCCGCTCTTTCCCAGAACACGGACTTCTTCCAAGGCCGCCCCGTGGATCTTGCGGGAGCGCCGCACACGATAGACCCCATCCGCATCCACGGCCAGCTCGTGAAGCTGGGAGGAGGCATTGTCAAAGAGCAGCACCTTCTTCCCGGTGCCCGCCTTCCCGGGGAGCACGATGGCACAGGAAAGCTGCGCACTGGAATCGGGTGCATTGAACTGCTCCACCACCTTCGCCCTGCCGGATGCATCAATGCGGATGGCGCGGGCGAGTTGATCCTTCGCCGCAATCAATTCCGGTTTTCCATCTCCGTCGATGTCCGCCTGGGTGAGCGCGACGGGCTGGAGGCGGCTGGTGAGATTGTCGGGAAGCCCCTCCACCTTCTTGAAGGGAGCCTTCGCATCCGCACGGCTCACATGAATCTGCATGTTCGTCAGGCTGGCGAAGACAGCCACATCACCACGGCCATCCTGATCCGCATCCAGGATGCGCAGTGCTCCCGGTTTCGCCAGCAGTCCGGGAATCTCCAGCGCAGTCGGCACCAGCTTCTTCTCCTTCTCGTTCCAGGCGAGACTCACGAGCGAGTTCTTTGGCCTGGATTCGCGCGCGCAGAGCACCACCATGTCCTTTCCATCCGCGAGACGGCCAGTGGTCATGGCGGTGAGAGAGTCCTCGCTCTCATACACCACTTCGGGATAGGCGAGGCGTCCCTTATCCGCATCCCACCGGGCAAGCGCAATGCTCTTCTCCGCCGGGCTGAGAATCACCACCTCCGCCTTCCCATCACCATCCACATCCGCAAGGCTCATGCCCTCAATGCCGCTGAGCGAGGGATATTCTTTCCCCTCATCAAAACCACCGTCAGCGGTACCGGCAAAGAGCCACACACGGGCACGCTTTGGCTCGGCGAGCACCGCATCATCTACACCATCTCCCGTGACATCGCCGAAGACGGCAGCACCCGTCTTGGAATCCGAAGGCGGAATGGCGTGGCGCACAGAGGCCGCGCGATCCGCATCTGCCACGGTCGCGGAGTTCAGGCGCGCGAGCTCCACCATTTCCGTCCCCGCCTGTAGCCAGCCCAGGGCGATATCTTTCCCGAGCTTCACGGGAGTCACCCAGCTCTCGCCGGAGGGGATTTCCAGCCGCCACTCTTCGCCGAAACCACCGTCCTTGGATTGCAATCTCACGAGCAGTGCATCCGCCTCCTCCGAGGTGCAGAAGAGATCCGTGCGCCCATCGCCATTGAGGTCTGCCGCACGCAGGCCTGCACATCCCTGCTGCGTGAGCGCATAGTTTCGCGGTTCTTCCCAGGCACCCTTTTCACCTTGCAGGCACACCATCAGTCTCGACTTCGTCAGCAGCGCGAGGTCCGTGCGCTTGTCCCCATTGAGGTCCGCTCCGAGGAGTGAATCCGCATCGTAGGCTACGGAGTCGAGCAGGATCTCCTTTTTCTGCGTCCAGTCCACCATGTCCTTGCCCTGCGTGCGCAAGACGAGGCGCTTGCCATCGGTGGTATAAGCCACATCAGCCTTGCCGTCACCGTTCCAGTCACCGACCACGAGCGCGTACATGGATTCCCCGGTGACGAGTGCCTCCTTACGGAAACGCGAGACCTCCAGCACGGGATTCCAGACATCCTTCCGTGAACTGGGTGCGGCGTCCGCTTCCTTTGGTCCCTCCTTCGTTTGCAGAAGGAACTCCACACGAGAGCGATCGAGATTCAGCACCGCGAGATCCATGCGGCCATCACCATCGAAATCAGCCACCCGCGGGCAGCGTGTATTCCAATCCAGCCGGACCACCTCAGGACCAGTGAAGCGGATCGTTGGCAGGGCGGGCGCTGGTTCAGAAGCACCCAGCGAGCCGCCCAGCAGACCTGCATACGCCAGCCTGCAAGCCCACCGACTGCTCCTGCGGCATGCGGACGTAGTGCTGGAAATGACGAACCCGCGTACGCGGAGAGCGCTTGTTGCGGACATGCTGTTATTTCTTCTCCGCAGGTTGGGAGATGTAGATGAACTGGGTGGCATCCGTGAGCGGATACACAGCGGAAGCGCCTACGCCGAAGTAGCGCTCAAAGATCTCATCCGGCGGCGCGGCATTCGGATCAAAGATGCTTTCATCCCCGTCTTCGGTCACTTCACCCTCGTCCACCTCAGCAGCAGCACCGGGCTTCGACTTCGGTCCCTTCTTGGCAGACTTCTCCTCCGCCTTCACATTGGGCACCATGGACTGGGCGCGTGACATCGTAGTCAGCAGCGTGCGCAGGATCGCGCTGCCACTGCTGAGTCCCATCGCGGTAAAGCCCTTCGGCAGGGCGGCCAGCGCCGCCTGGGACTGCGGCTGCTCCCACAGGCTCGTGCCAGCCGGGCTGTTCTTCAGTCGGCCCAGCACCTTGTGCAGCAGATCCGGCGTCCCCTGCACCATGAAGACGTACTCGTCCGTGATGACATAGCCGAAATTCAGCGACGGCGTGCCGACGGTCTTTTGCCCGCCCGTAAGAGAGGGCTTCATCATGAAAATCTTGTGCCCCTCGTATTCCGTCTCCTCGAACACGCCGAAGCCATTTCCGATGAGCTTCCACAGCGCATCAAAGGAAGACTGGAAGCGGTCACGATTTTTCAGCTTGAAGGCGCTCACCTGATTCTGCTCCGGGAGCGGTCCTTCCGCGCTTGGGGACACCTTGCTCATCTCCAGATACACATCGTCCAGGCTGCCCAGGAGATCGTTGCGAATGTTGATGCCCGCCTGCTTCTCCAGACCTTCGAGTTGACCGGTCAGCATCATCGCCATGGGCCCGAGTTTGGCCAGTGACTTGAAGAGCGTGTCATAGATATTTCCCAGGCTCGCGCGATTCACCGTGGCAGCATCCACGTCTGCAGGAATGAAGGCGGGCTGGGGCACATCCGTACCGGTGCCACGGATCAAGGCCGGGATAATTCCTTGTGGTTTCTCATCGTGAAAGAGCACCACGTCACCCCGTGCGTGCTGGTCATTGAGCTCGATGCAGGCTGCCACCGCATGCAGCTCCCCCACCCCCAGCGCATCAAAGACACCCTGTGGAGTAATGGGAGACGGCTGATCCCCAGCCTCCTCCTCGAAGCGCTCTTTGGCCATGGCGAAGAGCGGATCGAGATGGCCATAGATGGTGATGTCCGCCTCGCTGCCGCGGATTTCCGCCAGTCGGGCAAAGTGCGCTGCAGCGGGGTGCTCCCCCTGTGCGGCCTTCACACGCGCGATCAAGTCGGTGATCAACTCTTCATCAGATGCCTCGAGGAGCAATCCATTCACCACCGCCCATGCTTCGATCCACCAGGCATCTTCGTCATCGCCATCCGAGATGTAGCTCACCTGCACGCCGTCAATCTCCTTGCTCTTGAGCACGGCATCCGGATACTCATCCTTCTTGTAGGCCTCGATCTGCTTCGCTCTGGATTCGGCCAGCTTGTTTTCGTTTCCGGCAATGTCACTAATCGCAACGAGCCGGGTGTCATCAGACTCGAAGTCTTCCGGCGATTCCAGGATGAAACCAGCCACCGCCGCACCAGAGTACAGCGCCGAGGATTCGCGCAGCGATTCCCCGGTCCCCTCCTTGAAAAACTTGTCCCACGGCGCCTCTCCATTTTTGTACATCGGCGCCATCCAGCGCTTCACGGCTTCATCTTCCATGAAGCGGCCCGCACCACTGCCATCCCAGTCCTTCACGAACTCCGGAGTGTCCTTGATGCCAATGACCACCACCGCGCTCTCCGGCAGGAGTTTCACCCAGTCTTCCACCTTGCCAGCACCTTGAGCGGCCACGCTGATGGCGAAGAAGGCGCCCGTCAGCAAAGACTGACCGAGCGTGCGTAGAGAAAAATGACGTCTGGCTTTCATGGTTTGGACTTGGGAGAATTCTTGGCAGCCTCTTCAGCCTTGGGCCTTTCAGAGGAAACCGGCGGCAGATAGCGGAAGCCGTGATTGGGGTTGCGTGCGTCGAAGGCGAATGCCTCGCGGTTTTTCAGGAAGAGTTTCAGCAGGCTCGCAGGAATGGCAAAACCCACGCCTTCCACCCCGGCGCCCGCGAGCTTCATGTTGGTCACACCCACGACTTCACCCCGTGCGTTAAAAAGCGGACCACCGGAGTTCCCGGGATTGATCTGCGTGGTCGTCTGAATGTACCAACGACCACCATTCTCCCGGGCGCGGACACTTACGATGCCCTGCGACACGGTGCGCTCCAGTCCCAGCGGGCTGCCGATTGCAAAAACATGTTCGCCCTGGGAAATGATATCCGACTCACCGAGCACCACGTGAGGAAGATTTTTTGCCTCCTCGTCATCGATCTGCAGCAGCGCAAGGTCGAGGAAACCATTCATGGCGACGATCTTCACCTTCGAGTAGGTTTCCTTCTCGATGCCGGTAGCTCTCTGCCGGTACACTACGACACGAATCTCCTGCTCTCCGGCGATGACGTGCTGGTTCGTCACGACGTGGCCGAGCGAGTTGATGATGAAACCGGAGCCGAGGCCGGTGGCGGTCTGGATCTGCACCACACCCTCGGAGACACGCTTCACATTCTCCTCCACCGCCATGGCGCTGCGGTCGGCCTCGGCATAGAAGATATCTTCCTGCCGCTGGCGGGTGGCGTCCGAGGGCTTCGCCTCCTGGGCCTGCTCATCCCGCTTCACTTCGGCGATTTCATTGCGCGGAATCGTCAGGATGGTGAAGCCGAGGTCGAGCACCAGCGCATCGGCTCGTTCCTTGAGGAGTTCACCCTTGACCTCTGCGCCGTTCTTTAGACGAACGCTGGCCGGAGTGACGGCAAATCCTGGCGCCACAATGAGCGCCACAAGTGCAAGGCTAAGCAATACCCGACGCATGACGGGCAGGATGTTAGCGGAGCCCGCTGGCAGCACCACTTATTTTTGCCGAATGCTCATACGATTCCGAGCACCTTGTCCATGCGTTGCGCCACGTCAGCCAGGTAGTCCCAGTCTCCCGCAGCCACTTCCGCAGCCGCCCAGCCTGTATAGTTGATCTTGACGAGTTCCTCGCGCACTGCCGCCCAGTTGATGCTTCCTTCGCCGATCGGCTTCTTGAATCCGGCGCTCATGCCTTCCTTCATGGCGACGCCAAGGTCATACTCCTTGATATCGAGTTTCCCGATGTGCTTGCCAATCACCTGGATCCAATGCTCGGCCACGCCCCAGCGCATCACATTTCCCACGTCATAGTGCACTCCTACAAACGGGTGGGCGATTTCCTCCACGTAGTGTTGCATATCCAGCGGACTGATGAGGAAGCTGGCCCACACGTTCTCAATGAGAACCTTGATGCCCTGCTTCTCGCCATGCGGACCAGCGGCTTTGATTTTAGCCTGGGACTCTTTCCAGTTCTCCCACCAGGTCTTCTTCTGGTCATAACCGGTGGTGACGAGAATGCTGTCACCGCCCAGCTTTTTCGCGAGGTCGATGACTGCATTGAGATCTGGCTCTCCCGCTCCGACCACGCAGTCAATCACGAGCCCAGTCTCCTTACTCGCAGCCAGCCAGGAATCCGCGTCCTTCACGTGTTTGAAGCTGGGCTCCACTCCATCATAGCCACAGGCCTTGAGTTTGCGGAATGCTTCCGGAAGTGGGAGCGATTGATCCTTCACCATGCCCCACTTCAGGCACTTGCGGATCTTGCCCTTGAAGGGGGCAGTCGTCTGGCCTTGGGCTGGCAAGGCCATGGCAGCAGCGGCGGAAGCAGCAGTGGTGAGAAGAGTGCGACGTGTCATGCAATCTCCAACGGGGGATGTTCCAGCACCTTTACCGGGGAAAGATGATATGTGTGCTCGAAGGTGACGTTTTCCCCTGTGCCTTATGAAATTGTCGCTCCCGCTCCTCCTTTTGTGCGCCCTTTCATTGTCGACATCGCTCCCTGCCCAGACCGCCCCTTGGAAATGGCAGCACGCGCTGGTGCCGGATGTGGGCATGGATCTGGATGCGGCGCAGGTCATCCACGTGACTTCGCTCGCGTCAAAAGGCAAAGGGACCTTGCGCGACTCACTCAAGGTACCGGGACCAAAGATCGTCGTGTTTGATGTCGCCGGCGTGATCGATCTTGAGATGAAGGGCATCGAGATCAAGGAACCGCAGGTCTATATTGCAGGACAGACAGCGCCCGCACCCGGCATCACCTTGATCAAAGGTGGGCTGAGCATCGAAGCCAATCAAGTCGTCTTGCAACACTTGCATGTGCGTCCCGGTGATGCAGGCCAGCCCAAGAAGAGTGGCTGGCAGCCAGATGGCATCACCACGAGTGGAGGTCCTGCGGATGTGTGGATCGACCACTGCTCGGTCACTTGGAGTCTGGATGAAGGCATCTCCGCCAGCACCTACAAGTCACCCACAGGCGAGCCTGCCCAGCGCATCTTCATTCGCAACTGCATCATCGCGGAGTCCCTCAACGACGCCACCCACGAGGAAGGCCCTCACTCAAAAGGCACGCTGGTGCTCGATGGAACGCAGCACGTGGCCATCGCAGGCAACCTCTACTCCAGCAATGTGGAGCGCAATCCCGTCTTCAAGCTCAACACCTCCGGCGTGGTCGTGAACAACGTGATCGCCAATCCCGGCCAGCGAGCCATCCACGCCTCGGTGCCCACAGCCGAAACGGCCAACCTTCCCAGGGCGAAAATCGCAGTGGTGGGAAACGCGGTCTTCTTCGGCGAGAAATCGAAACGCAGTGCCCGGGCGATCTTTGAAGGGACGGCGGACGGTTACTTCAAGGACAATGAGGGATACGATTGGTTTGGTCAGCCGCTGGACTTGCTCCGTGCGCCCTTCCCTACTCTGGAGCAGCCACCCGTGTGGCCGGAGGGGCTGAAGGCTCTCGGAACCACGGCGGCCATCTGGCAGGTCACGCGCTTCGCAGGGGCGCGACCGGCAGAGCGGGATGCCATTGACCGGCGTATCGTGGAGCAGGCCTTCGGAGGGACTGCACGCGTCATCGACAGCCAGGAGGAAGTGGGCGGCTATCCGAAGATAGAACCCGTCACCCACGTGGTCGAGGTTCCTGAAAAGAAGCGCACGGAGTGGCTGGAGAAACTGGCTGCCGAGGTAATCTATGGTCCGGAAGGAAAGCCAAAGGCCCGGTCATCCACGCCGTGAGATTCGCAGCTTGCGTGGCTCTGCTCAGCCGCGCACATTGCCTCGCATGAGTTCGCACAACCACAAGACTGGAGTTTGTGCCATCACGGGAAAGTCCCTGCCGCTGCACCAGCTCGTTCCTTTGGGTGCCATGCGCCCCCAGATTGCGCACGAGCTGCAGGTCAGGCATCCCGATCTTACTCCCGACTCTCTCGTCTCCACCTCGGTGCTCAATGATGCGCGCCTGGATCACGTCCGAGCGCTGCTGGAAAGCCAATTGGGTGAACTCACGCATCTGGATGAAAGCGTGCTCAAGAGCCTGCATCAGCATGAGTTGCTGAGCCAGCATCCCGCAGACACCGAGACAGCCAGAGCGACTTTTGGCCAACGCATGGCAGATGGCATCGCGACCTTTGGCGGGAGCTGGGCCTTCATTCTCACCTTTGGTGGATTCCTGCTCTTGTGGATTTCCGTAAATGTCTTTGTGCTCGCCGCACGTCCTTTCGATCCTTATCCCTTTATCCTGCTGAATCTCATCCTGTCCTGCATTGCCGCCTTCCAGGCGCCTGTGATCATGATGAGTCAGAACCGCCAGGAAGCCCGCGACCGTTTGCGCGCGGAAAATGACTACAAGGTGAACCTGAAAGCGGAGCTGGAGATCCGCCACCTGCACGAGAAGATGGACTTCCTCCTGCACCAGCACTCCGCGAAGCTGCTGGAGATTCAGCAGATTCAGCTCGACCTCATGCGGGAAGTGGCGGGACGTCGGGAGAATCGGGGAACAGCGTGAAGCGAGTCAGCTCCATACTGACCTTGAAAGGCTGATCTCGAGTACCAGGATTGATGTATAGCGTGATGAAACTCCGGCATCTAACTGCCAGCCTCTGCCTGCTTACCGGTATCGCCGCCCTTGCATCAGTGGCATACCTAACCTGGCGAAATGTTATGCATGGAGACGGCATGCTCCTGTGGGCGTATGCAGTACTCGTGCTCGCGGGCATCCCCCTCGCCGTCACATGGCGGAAGGATCTCGTTTCCGCAGAGTGGACGGTGGTCCTTTCTGGTATTCTGGCCGCAAGCGTGATGGTGATTAGCTTTGCAATGGTCCACGGGGTACTGGATCATGACACGGCATGGCATGTCTTCATGCCGGAGCAGTCCAGTCCGCCAGACCCACCCATGACCACGGAGGAATACATCAAGAACATGCCTCCCCCCGCGCCAGTGTGGCCCAAGATCTCCGCCTATTTTTTGTTCATGTTTTTGGGTCCCGCGTTCGTTGGCCTCATCTACAAGGGCAGTCTCTTCTGCCTGCGCTCGCTACGCTGCCGAGCACCGGAGGAGAAAAACACGCAGGCAGCCCAAAAGTAAAAGGCTTCTCCAGAAGCCTTGCATGGCGTCACATCGCGCATCCACGAAGCGCACTGCCTGAGAGTAAGACGCTGGCATTGCCCTGCCCATCTTGACATCACTGAAAAGGCTTCTGGAGAAGCCTTCTACTTGGTTGGCCGCTATATCTCAATGAAGTCTGCCACGAACTCATTCGCTGGCTTGTCGCGCAGGCTATTGGGTGTGCCGATTTGCTGAATCTCTCCTTCGTTCAGGACTACCACGCGATCCGCGAGTTCGAACGCCTCATCCTGATCGTGCGTCACGAAAAGGCTGGTGAGCTTCGTTTCATCGTGGAACTTGCGCAGCCAGCGGCGCAGTTCCTTGCGCACTTTGGCGTCGAGAGCTCCGAAAGGCTCGTCCAGAAGGAGCACGCGAGGGTTCACCGCAAGCGCACGAGCCAGAGCTACGCGCTGGCGCTGACCACCAGAAAGCTGGGCAGGGTAGCGACGGCCAAGCTCAGGCATCTGGATGCGCTCCAGCAGTTCCTGCACGGTTTCCTTGATCTCAGCACGCGAGGGGCGTTCGCGACGCTTCATCACCTTCAAACCAAACGCGATGTTCTGCTCCACCGTCATGTGATTGAAGAGTGCATAGTGCTGGAACACAAACCCGGCACGGCGCTCGTAAGCCGTACGCCAGGTGACATCGTCCCCCTGGAAGCGGATGCCTCCCGAGCCCTCGTCGGCAAATTCAAGACCGGCGATGATGCGCAGGAGCGTGGTCTTGCCGGAACCGCTGGGACCGAGCAGGGCCACCAACTCACCGGTCTCCACCTCGAGCGAGACGTCCTTCAGCGCATTGTAGCGTCCAAAGGTTTTGCGGATGTGATTGACTTGAATGCTCATGTGGTGGCGGTGGCTTTGCGGTTCGTGAAGGTTTTCAAGAGGAGTGTGACAAGCGCCAGCAGCGCGAGAAGGGAGGCACAGGCGAAGGCAGGGACCATCTGGTACTCGTTGTAAAGCACCTCGACGTGAAGAGGCAGTGTGTTCGTCTGGTTGCGGATGTGGCCGGAAACCACCGACACCGCGCCGAACTCACCCATGCTACGGGCATTGCAGAGGATGATGCCGTACAGCAGGCCCCACTTGATCTTCGGTAGGGTGACACGCCAGAACATCTGCCAGCCATTGGCGCCGAGGGTCATGGCAGCTTCTTCTTCCTTGTGTCCCTGGGATTCCATCTGCGGCGTCAGCACGCGGGCGACAAAGGGGAAGGTCACGAAGATGGTGCTCAGCACGATGCCAGGCAGGGCAAAGATGATTTTGAATCCGTGCTCTCTCAGAGAGGGACCGAAGAGGCCTTGTGCACCAAAGAGCAGGATGAAGATCAACCCTGAGATCACCGGTGACACCCAGAGGGGAAGCTCAATGAGCGTGCCAAGGAACCGCTTCCCCTTGAAGCGGAAGTGCGCAACGCACCACGCTGCGGCAATGCCAAAGATGGTATTCAGTGGCACCGCGATGGCGGCCACTTTCAAAGTAAGCCAAATCGCATGCATCGCTGCGCGATCATCGAATGCCTTGAGATAAGCGGCCCATCCTTTGCGGAAGGCCTCCTGAAACACCACCCACAACGGCAGCAGGAACATGGCGCCCATGAAGGCCACCACGAGCAGAATGATGGTCCAACGGAGGAACCACGGCTCAGCCGTGGCGCGCAGCACCGGCGAAGGCGCGCGGCGTCTTGCAGAACGAACAGGAAGGTCAGCGATAGCACCCATGAATTTGAGTTTTCAGGAACAGGCGTTCAGTTTTCAGAGGAGGTATGGATGCCGCTTACTGCGCGGTCCGGCGTTCGTGCCAATTGATGAATCGATTGGAAATCACCAGGATGAGGAAGGATGCGAAGAGCATGAGCAGGCCAATCGTGGTGGCACCGGCATAGTCGTACTGCTCCAGGCGGGTCACGATGAGCAGCGGTGCGATCTCCGTCTTGAAGGGAAGATTTCCGGAAATGAAGACCACGGAACCATATTCCCCCACAGCGCGGCCAAAGGAGAGCGCCATGCCTGCCAGTGTAGAAGGCAAGATGGCCGGCAGGATCACGCGAGTAAGTGTCTGCCAGCGCGTGGCTCCAAGACAGGCAGCCGCCTCTTCCGGTTCCAGCGAAAGGTCGGCAATCACCGGCTGCACCGTGCGCACCACAAAGGGGAAGCCCACAAAGATGAGAGCCAGCGTGATGCCCGTGGGTGTGAAGGCCACCTTGATATCAAATTCACTCAGCGGCTTTCCGATCAGTCCATTGACCGAATAGAGGGTCACCAAGGCAATGCCTGCTACCGCGGTGGGCAGAGCGAACGGCAAATCGACCATCGCATCGAGCAGGCGTTTCCCCGGGAAGCGATACCGCTCCAGGACCCATGCCGTGAGCACGCCAAAGAATCCATTCACCAGCGTTGCCGCCAATGCGGTGCCGAAGCTGAGCTTCAAGGAACCGAGCACCCGCACATCGGTAGCCGTTTTCCAGAAAGCCTCCCATCCACCCGTGCTGCTCTTCCAGATAAGCGCAGAGAGGGGAATGAGGACAATCAGGATGAGATACAGGAGCGTGAACCCAAGGGTGAGCTTGAATCCGGGGAGCACATGGCGGCGATGTCGGGACATTGGCGAATTGGCAAAGACTAGAGATTCGGTGCGTAGGCCTGCAGGCGGCGGTATTCACTGAGGATGGATTTCACGGCTGCGACGGTGGCCTGCACCTGCAGCTCCATGCGGACGTAGTCGGGAGTTTCGAAGACGATCTCCAGCGCATGCGGACGCTGCTCTGGAGGAGCACTCAGCACACCGAAGTAGCCCTCGGTGATGATGCCGCGCTCAGCAGCGAATCCATCGATGTAAGGCGAAGGATTGCGCGGAATGATCTTGTCCGCTGCCTCAAGCGCAGGCTCGAGGATCTGCTGGCTGAGCAAGGCACCACTGGCGAAGCCGTAGATGCCGGCAGACTCGTCATCCGTGTGAAGCGAGATGAGGCCATCATACACTTCACGACGGATCTCGCCTTCCAGGTAGGCCACCTCCGGTTGCGAGGAGCCCACCCAGAACTCGCGATTGAGATCATAACCACCCATGGAGTGGCGCGTGCCCACCGCTCGACCGGTGGGATTGCACACCGGATAGAAGTGCAGTTCAAAGTCCTGCAATTCTTCCGGAAGTGTCAGCGCCCAATCCGCCAGCTCATGGGAAGCCAGGATGCCGGCTTCCTCATCTCCATGCATCCCGCCGAAGACGCCAAACTTCCATGTGGCCTTCCCATCACGGGGAGGGCACACAATCTTCGGGATGAAGATGGATTCCGGCGCATTACGGCGGCGCGCGGAGCTGCGTTCGAGGCGGGCGTCTTCGGGCAAGAGCTGAAGGGCGGAGTTCATGATTCGTTCTTAGGCGGCAGTTTTCAGTCGGGCTTCATCGGCAAGGGCGGTCGAGAGGTAGCGTTCGCCGGTGCTGCAGCCCACGGTGACGATCAGCTTGCCCTCACTGTCTGCGCGGGCCGCGACTTGCAGTGCGGCCCAGACATTCGCTCCGGTGGAGATGCCGACCAGCAGGCCTTCTTCCAAAGCCAGACGCTGGGCCGTGGCGATGGCGTCCTCATTCGACACCGTGAGCACTTCATCAATGATGGAGGTGTTGAGATTTCCAGGAACAAATCCGGCACCAGTGCCTTGAATCTTGTGCGGCCCAGGGGTGAGCGGTTCACCTTTCAGAGTCTGTGAAATGACAGGCGAGGCGGAAGGCTCCACGGCGATGGCCTTGAGCGAGGGCTTACGCTCCTTGATGACTTCGCTCACCCCCGTGATGGTGCCGCCGGTGCCGACTGCGGAGACGAAGACATCGATGGCACCATACGAGTCCGCCCAGATTTCTTCCGCGGTGGTCTTGCGGTGAATCTCGGGATTGGCGGGGTTTTCAAATTGCTGGGGAATCCAGGAGTTCGGAATACTGGCGTGCAGTTCATTCGCCTTCGCAATCGCACCCTTCATGCCTTGTGCGGCAGGAGTCAGCACAAGTTCCGCGCCCAGCAACGCCAGCAGTGTGCGGCGCTCCAGGCTCATGCTCTCCGGCATGGTGAGAATCAGACGGTATCCACGGGAAGCTGCGACAAACGCGAGCGCGATTCCGGTGTTTCCCGAGGTGGGTTCGATAATAGTGGTGCCGGGCTTCAATCGGCCGGACTCTTCCGCGGCTTCAATCATGGCGCGGCCGATGCGATCCTTCACGCTGCCCAGCGGATTCTTGAACTCGGCCTTCAGCGCGATGGTGCCGGGCAGACCAGCGGCAATGCGGTTCAGCTTGATGAGCGGCGTGCCGCCGACGGCTTCGACAATGTTGGGATGAAATGACATGGGTCTGCGTGTGGGAGTATTTCTTGGGGGAAGTTGGGGCTGCCGCACCCGCGGCAGCCCCGTTTTCGCTTCACTCAACCATGGCCCTGCGGCTACTGAGTACTGAAAGGGAACGCTTAGTTCTGGGGCTTGTAGATCTGGTCGAAGGTGCCGCCTTCCGCGAAGTGCGTCTTGGCTGCCTTGGCCCAGCCACCGAACGCCTGATCGATGGTGAAGAGCTCAATCTTCGGGAACACACTGGCGTACTTGGCGGCGGCCTTCTCGCTGGTGGGGCGGTAGAAGTGCTTTCCGGCGAGGTCCTGACCCTCATCCGAGTAGAGGTAGTCAAGGTAGGCCTTGGCCACTTCGGTAGTGCCCTTCTTCGCGGCGTTCTTTTCCACGAGAGCCACAGTGGGCTGCGCGAGGATGCTCAGGGAAGGCACCACAATTTCAAAAGTATCCTTGCCGAATTCCTTCTGGGCGAGGAAGGCTTCATTCTCCCAGGAAATGAAGACATCACCCAGACCGCGCTGCACGAAGGTGGTGGTGGAACCACGGGCACCCGAGTCAAGCACTGGCACGTTTTTGTAGAGCTTGGCCACGAATTCTTTTGCTTTGTCTTCGCTGCCGAGCTTGCGCTTGGCGTATTCGAAAGCGGCGAGGAAGTTCCACTGGGCGCCACCGGAGGTCTTCGGGTTCGGAGTGATCACGGCCACGCCTTCCTTGGTGAGGTCATCCCAGTCCTTGATGCCCTTGGGATTGCCCTTGCGCACTAGGAACACGATCGTGGAGGTGTACGGCGCCGAGTCCTTCGGCAGCTTGGTCTGCCAGTCGGCGGGAAGAAGGCCGGCCTTCTCGGAGATGGCGGTCACGTCATTGGCGAGCGCGAGGGTCACCACATCCGCTTCGAGACCGTCGATGACGGAGCGAGCCTGCTTGCCGGAGCCACCATGCGACTGGTCGATGGTGATTTCCTTGCCGGACTTTTCCTTCCAATGCTTGATGAAGGCGGCGTTGTACTCCACGTAGAATTCACGCGTGGGGTCATAGGAAACATTGAGCAGGTTCTGGGCGGAGGCAGCCTCGGAGCCGAGGACGCTGGCGCCGGCGAACGCGAGGAGGGATTTCAGGAAGGTTCTGCTTTTCATGATGATGGATGGTTTGGGTATGGTTCTGAAAGGGTGGGGAATTTTTTGTGCGTTGGTTGCTGGACGCGATTGGCTTTAGAAGGAGAAGCGCACGCCGGTCAGCACGGTCCAGCCGTCGTAGTCACCGCCGTTGCCGCCGCCATCGACCGTGGCGTATTCCGCGCCGGCCAGGACCTTGAGCTTGTCTCCGTAGATGAAGTACTGGAGGCCGCCGTAGAAGGCGTTGTAGTTCTCGCCACGACCGCTGCCGGTGAGTTCCGGAGCTGCGCGCTCATAGCGGCTCTGCGCCTGCACGCTGTTGTTGCCATCGCCCACGGAGAAGCTGTAGCGGCCCACGGCCTGAAGCTTGTCCTTGATGATGTCGAATGTGGGCTGGATGTAGAAGCCGAAGGCATCATCCCAGCCGGGATCACCACCGGTGGCGAGGAAGAATTCCGTCACCAGGCTCCAGCGGCCTTCCTTCACCCAGAAGGTGGTGGTGAAGAGATCTTCGTAGCGATCAAGGATGGTGGCACCCTCGTCATCAGCCTCGCTGTGCAGCCAGTCAAAGCGGAGGTCCGCCTTGTCCGTGCCGAGCGCGTCCTTCAGATTGTAGCCCACACCAGCGCCGTAAGCGATGCCGCCGTCGAACTGGCCGAACTCCTCGTCGATGTCGTTCGAGTAGATGCCCGCCTGCCAGGTGAACTTGTCCACTTTGCCCTCGAAGACCGCACCCACCACGCGATCCACGCGGAGCTGGTTGAAGATCTGTGAACGCTCAAAGGTCGGCTGGTTGTTCGTGGACTGGAGGAAGTCGTAGTACGCGATCTGCGGCTTCTGGCGGCCCACGGTGAGCGCAAAGCTGTCCGAAGGCTTCCACTTCACGTAGGCGTCCACGAGGCCGTTGTAGAACGGGTCGAACTCATCGGAGCTCTGCGCATCCAAGCGGACTTCGAACTGGTTGAAGAGCTTCGCATCGAAGCCGAAGCGCGAGCGACGATCTTCCCAACCGTCGTCATCGCCCTGGTCGGAATCCACCCAGTGATACTGGCCCTGGTAGCGACCACGGAGCTTGAACTCCTGGAGTACGGGATTGTCCTTGTTCTTGTAGATGGTGGCGAGTCCCCAGATCTTGTCATAGATGGACTCGTCCTTCTTCTCCGTGGTGATCACGTCCTTGGCGGACTTGCCGGAGGAGGCGATGACAGGTTCGCCGGCGTGAAGCGCGCCTGCAGCAGACACTGCTGCTGCGAGGAGCAGGAGGTTACGTCGGCCAATGTGTTTCTTGAGATGCATTGCTGATGAGGTGTGTGTTTGCGTGGTTGTTGTCGGTGGGAATCTGCGGTCCTCGGGGGTGGAGGTGGCCGGCGGCCCAAAAGGATCTGGAAACAAAAAAAGAGACTGAGGGGAGGAACAGAGGACGGCAGAAGGATCCGTGTGGTGGCTCAGAGAGCCATGCCACAGGTGCCTTTGTCGAAACCTCCGGTGCTCCGGTCAGTCTCCTGGTTGCTACAGCGGTTTTCACCGCGCTGTTCCAGTGTATACATATCTAATTTACATCTGGCAAGTAGGAATTGGAGCAAAAATAAAAGAGCGTTGCTGCGACCTTAGATTTTGCGCTTCACGGCGGCGTAGGAGGAAGACGAACCATTCGTGGATCCGGCGTCGCTCAGGCGGGTCTTTTCGGTGCTTTCCACCTGGGTGACACGACCCTCATGCACGACGATCTGGACGGAGCCAAAGCGGAGGTTTCCGACCTTGCGGCGGACGATTTCAAGCCACGGTTCGGCGGCGACTTCTGTTTCGTTGAGAATGCTCATGGGGCTGATCATAGTTGGGGCTGGGAACTGGTGAGGAGAGAGAGGAATCCATCGAGGGGATCCGCGTGCTTAACGCGTTTCGGCTTGGTCACGCGTGCATTGGTTTTTTTGCGGAGATTTTTTTCGGGAACAGCATAGGGCATTGCCACGCCATCCCGTTCCATCTTGCGCAGTGTCACGGAGACCACGTCCGCGAGTGTGTACTTGTCCAGGATGCGGGCAATGGCATTGCGCACGTCAATCATCATCATGCGCAGACCGCAGTGCGTCTCATCCGGGCACGTGCAGCGGGAGTAGTCCGTTTCACTGGCGCAGCCAATCGGAGCAAGGCGCCCATCGATGAGGCGGACCACTTCGCCGATGGTGATTTCCTTCATGGGCCGGGCCAGCCTGGCGCCACCTTCCTTGCCGCGTTTGCTCTCCACATACCCGTGGCGGCGCAGTTCCTGCAGGATGTTCTCAATGAACTTGTACGGCAGGTTCTCACTGTCGGAAAGGTCCGACACGGACACCACATCACGCCCGAGACGTTCGGCAATGCCGAGCTGGATGAGGGTGCGGAGTGCGTATTCGCCTTTCTTCGTGAGCTTCATGGTGGTGGTGCCGACTATCGTACCTTCCAATCTACATAGGGCAAGTAGGAATTAAAACAATTGTACACCTGGCAAACCGTCGCCCAACAGGACGGCACATTACTCGTTCAGCCAGAGACGAAAAAGCCCCTTGGACTGAAACCCACCCGGAACCTTGCCCGCAGCTGTTTGCAGGGTCACCGCCTGTTGTCTGCCATTCGCTTTCAGTTCGGTCACCCTGCCCTCGACCGCCTCGCCGGAGGGCTTCCGGTCCACACCGGCAGGCGCGACTTTGACCGTCTTGCCCACCTTGAGTTGCTTCGCTACATCGCTCCCTTCGTTGAAAAGCGTGAGCTTCAGTGTCGCACCATTGACTTCATCCACATAGCCGGGAGCGCCTTCCTTCTTCATGCGATCCGCGTGCACGGCCTTCTGCTCGGACTGGAACTTTGCGAGGCTCTCGTCATCGAGGAAGACCTCCCACGCCACGCGTACTTTCCCCTTCCCCACCCCATGCGTCTTGGTGCGCAGCTTCTCACCCACCTTGATGTCCGTGAATGCGGCGGGCAGGCCTGCTTTCCAGTAGCGTGTGTCCGCATCGGTGGTGATGACCACGCCCTTCTCACGGATGAAGCTCTTGTCAAAGTTCGCCCACGTGCAGGTCACCTGCTTCTTCGCTGCATCGATGGTGTCCACATAGAAGTACTCCTTGTGACCATTCATCATGTTCATCTCATCCTGGATGTACGTGAGCCAGACCCACTCACCCTTTTCATTCTCATGCAGGCGGAAGATGGCCCGCTCGCCCACGCGGAAATCCTGCAAATCACCATTGGTAGCATGATGCAGCAGCTCCGCGTACGGCATCACCGTGAAGCTCACGACTTCATCATTGCTCTCACGGCGAAATTTCCCGGTGCGCGTGGCGAAGTCCAAGCTGATGAGTTCGCCCCACGGGCGCTGCATGCGGTCGAAGGGGATGATGACCTTACCCGGTGTGATCTTGAGCACCGTTTTGACTTCAGGTGCAGGGAGTGTCGCTGGTTTGGCTGCAGGCTCCGCGGCACTCAAGGGGTGGAACAACAAAACCAAGGCAGCAAATGCAGGAAGGACAGATTTCATGGAAAACGGTCCACCATTACGCCAGCGACCGATGGGACCTTTCCAGCACCATCAGGACCAGCACGTGCTAGAGCGAACTGCTTTCCTCTCGGAGTCACCCGAATCCTAGTGAGCCGCTGGCATCGGCGGTGGCTGGGGAGCGACAGGTCGGCGGCAAGCCACGGCAAGATAAGCAGAGGCCCCTGCGGCAAACGCCGTGAGCATCCAAATCGGCAGGGAAAATAATGCGCTTCCCGTCTCAACACGGCCGCTCAAAATCGTGACGAACAGCAAGGTCAGTCCAAGATAAAACGCCGAAGAAGCGATCCACCCGGCAGTGGCCACCGCCACGCTCGGCACTCGAGTGAGGACAATGAAATAGAAAACCACCAGCACCAAGGACGGCGCCACGACCGCTGCTGCACCCCATCCCACCACCGGGGGAGAAAGGGGCACCACCTGCCCCAATTCCGCATATACCTGCTGCAGAAACGCCAGCCCGAAAACTGCCACCAGCGCCAGACAGGTGACACCCACGGCCAGCAATCCCGTGCTCAGGAGCAGGAGCACGGCGGCAGCGCGGCAGATTTGTGTGTATTGAGGCATGCGACTGCAACGTCGCTGCACGCATGACCTTTCACTCTCGCGCTTGGTTTCTGTCTAGCCGATAGGAACCGACTTCGCCGCCTAGCGCACCATGTATCCGCGGGCCACAGCGGTAAACGACTCTACTTGGGCAGACTGCCACACTTCATCATTGCCCAGTTCCTTCGCCAGCAATTCTGCCACCTTCGGCGCCATACGCACTGCCGCCTTCGCATTCAGGAAGAGTGCACGCGTCCTGCGCGAAAGCACATCTTCCACCGTGCGGGCAAACTCGTGCCTTGCCGCCCAAACGACTTCCGCCGCGATATATGGCAGGGCGTCATCCAGCACGGCTCCCAGCGATGGATCTCCCGCAGCCAGTTCATCGATCAGCGGCGCATCGGAGCCATACACCGACTTCGCGCCGAACTTCTCCGAATGCGGATGGTAACCGTGGATGTTCAGCGTCTTCGTCACGCAGTCCCGCTCCGGCAGATCCCCCAGCGTGGCCGCATGGTTCACACAATCCTGGGCCATGTTTCGATACGTGGTCCATTTCCCGCCCGTGATGGTGAGCAACCCACTCTGGTCAATATGGATCGTGTGGTCGCGGGAAAGTGCCGCCGTATTCTTCCCGCCACCTGCTTTCACCAGCGGTCGAATGCCGGCGAACGCACTGAGGATATCCGCACGCGTCGGCTTCTTCTCCAGGTACAGTGCCGCCGTGCCCAGCATGAACTCAATCTCCTGATCCATGGGCACCGGTTCCATACTGCTTGCTTCTATCGCCGTATCCGTGGTACCAACCAGCGTGTGCCCATGCCACGGAATGGCAAACATCACACGTCCATCGCTGGTATGAGGCACCATGATGGCGGTATCGCCCGGAAGGAAGGAACGATCCAGCACGATGTGTGCACCCTGACTGGGTGAGATCATGGGCTCCGTGTCCGGCTCTGCCATCTTTCGCACACCATCGGTGAAGGGACCCGTGGCATTGATGATCACATTCGCGCTGGAGGTGCATGCCTTCCCGCTTTCCATATCCTGCCAGGTGACACTCTCCACCGTGCCGTCCGTTCCCTTGTTCAGCCCCGTCACTTTCGCATAGTTCAGCAGCGTACCCCCCTGTTCGATGGCCGTCGTCACCATGTTGATGAGCAGCCGTGAATCATCAAACTGGCCGTCATAGTATATCACCCCACGACTCAGCCCCTCTGTGTTCACGTTGGGAAGCATCTTCAGCGTCTCCTCGCGCGACACAATCTTTGACGGTCCGAAACCATACTTCCCGGACAGCATCTGGTAGAGCTTCAGGCCTATGCCGTAGAATGGCCCCTCCCACCAGGAGTAGCTGGGCACAATGAAAGGCAGCTCACTCACCAGGTGCGGAGCATTCTGCCGCATGATGCCTCGCTCTTTCAATGCCTCCATCACCAGGGACACATTCCCCTGCTCCAGATAACGCACACCACCGTGGACCAGCTTCGTGCTGCGGCTGGACGTTCCCTTTCCATAGTCATGCTGCTCCAGCAGCAGCGTACTGTAGCCGCGCGTCGCGGCATCCACCGCCACTCCAACTCCCGTGGCGCCTCCGCCAATGATGATGATATCCCAGGGCTTGGTTTGAGAGACAGCCGATTTCAGCAAGTCAGGGCGGTTCATAGAGTCGGGAGGGGTGCGGGTGAAGATTCCGATGCCGGGGGCTCGTCCGGGATGGCGTGCAACTTGGTCCTGTTCAAAACGATGCCGGCCGCGATTTTGATGAACAAGGTGTAGATGATCAGGCCAAGCGCCCAGATGCCAGCGGTGATCTTCCACTCGATGGCGCTGGGCCGGTACTCCACGATCTCATGAAGCGTGGACGGCACGAAGCCGGGAATGATCAGACCCATGCCCTTCTCAATCCAGATGCCGATGAATGCCAGGATACAGGCGGTGTTCAAGATCCAGTGCTTGGTGAAGACACTGGGCAAGAGCATCAGCACCGCAGCGACCGCAACCAATGTTATCGAACTCCAGATCCACCACACCAGTTCATCATGACCATGCAGTCCAAAGTACAAATATCGCGCCGCTGAGGTGTGAGCACCGCCTGTGTAGAACTCTGTGAACACCTCTGACACGACCATGAGCAGGTTCACCAGAATGGTGATGCGCATGATGTTTACCAACGTGCGGATCGGACCGTCGCCAAAATGGCGCCCCACAGCCTGACGAATCACCTGGATCGCCAGCACAATAAACGCAGGACCCGAGACGAATGCCGAGGCCAGAAACCGGGGCGCGAGGAGTGCTGTGTTCCAGAACGGACGTCCACCGAGACCGCAATAGAGGAATGCCGTGACCGTGTGGATCGAGATGGCCCACACGATGGAAAGAAAGACAAAGGGCACATACCACCGCGGATCCGGGGTCTGCCCCAGATAGCGCATGTACAGGAGGTAGGCGCAGATGTAGGCATTGATGAAAAGGTAACCATTCAGAACAATCACATCCCAGCTCAGCATGGAGACGGGAAAATGCAGGCGGCCAAAAGGCGGGAGCAAGTGCCAGAAGCGATCTGGGCGGCCCAGATCGCAGATCACAAACATGAGGCTCATGATAATCGCAGCGATGGCCAGCAACTCTCCAATGATGACGATATCATGCATCTCCTCATCATGGTAGAGATAGGCGGGTATCACCATCATCACACCGCCGGCAGCGAGACCGACAAGGAAAGTGAAGTTCGCAATGTAGAGTCCCCATGAGACATGGTCACTCATATTGCTCAAGGCCATGCCGTCACGCACCTGCACCGCCCACGCATTGGCTCCCACCAGAAAGATGGCAGTCAGGCAGAACATCCATATGTAAAACAGCTTGCCCCCATCCAGTGATTCCAGCGCGGCATTGCCAAGAAAACGACCAAAGTTCCGCCAGAATGCGGGACGACTGGGACTCGGGCTGGCCTCGGGAGCAGCGCTCATGATGCAAGTGTGCGAAAGGCGGCGGATGCAAAATCAACTGTCAAAGAAGTAGAAGAACTGTGGCTTCAGGCCGAGATCCTCTTTCAGGATGAAGACACGCTTGTGCTCCAGCACCCAGCGGATCTCGGACTGGGGATCGAGGAGGTTTCCAAACACACGCGCGCCAGTCGGGCACGCCTCCAGGCAGGCGGGCAGACGTCCATTGCGCGTGCGATGCAGGCAGAAAGTACACTTCTCCATCGTGCCCTGTGGCCGGATGCGGTTGCTGAGATATCCCTGGTTCGGATTGATCTCCTCCTTGGGGATCACCGGCTTGGTCCAGTTGAACCGGCGCGCATGGTAGGGACAAGCCGCCTCACAATAACGGCAGCCAATACACCAGTTGTAATCGACGACGACAATCCCATCCGGCTCCTTCCATGTGGCCTCGACCGGGCAGACATCCACACAGGGCGGGTGCTCACACTGCTGGCACTGCACCGGCATGTAGAATTTATCCGGCTGCGGCACCGGCTTGTCGTAATGGGCATTCCCCTGCTCCATGTCCATGCTGCCCTTCTGCATTTCAAAGACGCGGATGTACGACTGATTGGAGGGCCGATCGTGATTATTCTCCAGATGACATGCCTCAGCGCATTTCCGGCAGCCGTTGCAGACACTCAGATTCAGTGCGTATCCAAACTTCACGCCCTCCTGCGGCTTCGTGTCTGAAATGGTGACATCGGCACCGTACTGCTCCTTTGTCTCCTTTTCGAGTCGCCGCAATACGACTTTCAGGTCGACCAAAGAGAGCTCTTTGTAATGGCGTTGCAGGAACTCATCGACCGAAAGTGTATCCACCCATTCTGTCAGGGGAGCAATGGCCCGTGCAAAGGCTGCCGCACCGAGGGTCGCGCCCACCCCCTTCATCACCGTGCGCCGGGACACGCAGCCACAGTCTTCTTTGCCACATCCACTAGTACTGCTGCTGCTCATGGATTCTTCGGGAGGAGTTCATGGGTCTTCTGCACCGGATGCTCCGGCAGAGGCACAGAGATCCGATCTCTGGGTGGGAAAATCGGCTGCACCAGCGGGAACTTCGGCGCATGAGGATCGTGACAATTCGTACAGGTGTTGCGCGTCCGGGGACCGCGGGTCAGATCCCAATGTCCATTCATGCCTCCATGGGCGCCATGCTTGTAGCTCTCAAGCTGGTGGCCATGACACTGGCCACACAACTGCATCACATCCTTGAACTCGATCCGGCGGTTGTCCGCCAGGTGAAGCGAGCTGTAGTCGGACGCATTGTGGCAGCTCAAACATGAGAGCCCGCCATGAGCGTAGTGCAGCCCCTGGTGAAACTTCAGGAGCTGATCACCCCTGTTGATCTGAGGATTGGGTGTTGATGTCGCGTGACAAGTGACACATGCAATCTCCACCGCCTTTCCCTGCGCATCGACCATGCCGCTGTTCACGGCTGGTGTACCGTCCGGCTCCCGGATGAGCACGGGATGAAGCACGGCGGGCTCAGATCTCATCGAAGAAGAACCCTCCTGGGCTCGAGGTGCAGACACAAGTTTTTCTTCAGAACCCAGGACATGATGCACCAGAAATCCTCCGCCAAGAAGCAATGCGACTCCTGCGAATAGAATAAACGGGAAGCGAGCGAGATTTTTGGATGCCCAAATCATCATTATCCTTGCTCACAGGTTGATAATTTCAGATAATAACATGACTGCATCAATTTGTGTAAGCAAAACCATGTAGGAAATGGAGCGCGAATGAAAATCAACTCGGCCAGCTCCATCGGCACATGCATGTGCTTGGGAGTTTGGAGGCGTCAGGAACAATCATCACGTTGAGCATCGGTTTATCATGCCCATCAGCGGACTCGTCATCACCCTTGCCGAAGATTGCCGGCTTGCCCAGGAGGCAGTGACTGCTCTGGCAGCGCGGCCTGAAATCATGATGGGCGCTCGCCAACAGCGCTGGTTGCCGGTGGCGGTCGACGGACGCGATCAGACCCACAGCCGGGAAGTGCATGACTGGATAGGCTTGCAGCCCGGGGTGACATTTGTCGATGTCACATCCGTCAGTTTTGAGATTGATTCTCCGTTGTCAGCGGAAGTTGGACACACCTGAACCTAGCCCCCAAATCCGAATTCTTCATGAATGCGCATCTCGATCGTCGGGAGATCTTGAAGCTCTCTGCGCTGGCCGGAGCTGGCGCCGTCGCCGCGGCACGTGCAGGTGCCAGCGCAGTCGCGGCTTCACTTCCCTCGGAGACGGGAGCCATCAAATGGGACAAAGCCCCCTGTCGATTCTGCGGTACAGGCTGCCACGTGCGGGTGGGAGTGAAGGAAGGACGGGTGGTAGCCATCGAGGGAGACCAACTCGCTGAGGTGAATAAAGGCCTGCTATGCGTGAAGGGCTACCACGTGGGACTCGCTCTCTATGGCAAGGATCGGCTTACCCGGCCCATGCTGCGCAAAGGTGGAAAGCTGGAACCTATCTCTTGGGAGGAGGCCATCGAAGTGGTGGCTCAGCGCATCATGACCTCGCCGGAGAAGTTCGCCATCTATGGCTCGGGACAATGGACCATCCCCGAGGGCTACGCGGCAAACAAGCTCATGAAGGCCGGGCTTTCCAACAACCACATCGAGCCAAACGCCCGTCTTTGCATGGCCAGCGCCGTGACGGGATTCCTGAGCGTCTATGGTGTGGATGAGCCGGCCGGGGCCTACGACGATCTGGACAAGTGTGATGTGCTGATCCTCTGGGGCAATAACATGGCCGAAATGCATCCCGTGCTCTTCAGCAGGGTCATCGACCGCCGTGCCCGCGGGGAAAAAGTCACCATCATCGACCTCGGCACGCGACGCACCCGCAGTTCGGAGTTTGCGGATCACTATTGGGAGTTCAAGCCGAATGGCGACCTTGCCATTGCCAATGGCATCGCTCATCTCCTGCTGAAGAATGGCACCTATGACAAGGAGTTCGTGGAGCGCCACTGTGCCTTCCGTCAGGACAAGACCGCTGCAGCCCTCCACGGCGAGTCCATGACCTTCGAGGACTACAAGGCCACACTCGCCCCCTTCACCCCTGAACATGTGGCCCAACTCTCGGGTGTGCCCGCGGAGAAGATCCAGATGCTGGCCGATCTCTTCGGCAATCGCGACCTCCGCATCACCAGCACGTGGTGCATGGGATTCAACCAGCACAACCGCGCGACGGACATCAACCGTCTCTGCCATTCCATCCACCTGCTAAGCGGCCACTTCGGCAAGCCTGGGGACGCCCCCACCTCCTTGACCGGTCAACCGAGCGCCTGTGGCACAGCGCGTGAGGTCGGCACCATGTGCCACTTCCTTCCGGGCGGACGCCTCGTGGAGAATGCCGAGCATCGCGCGGACGCGGAGAACCTCTGGAACGTTCCGGCCGGACGCATCAAGCCGAAGATGGGATACCACACCGTGCTCCTGTGGGAAAAATTTTGCACACCCACGGACAAGGGTGGTGACATCAGCACCGTGTGGGTCCAGGTGACGAATCCCGGACAGTCACTCCCCAACCTTCACAAGCTCTTCCAGGCGAAGAAGGACCTGGAGGACAAATTCCTCATCGTCTCGGATGTGTATCCCACCGCGACCACCGAACTGGCAGATCTCGTGTTGCCCTCGGCCATGTGGGTCGAGAAGAACGGCATCTACGGCAATTCCGAGAGACGCACGCAACAGTGGTTCAAGATGGTGAATCCGCCGGGAGAAGCCCGCGACGACGCCTGGCAGAATATTGCGGTCGCACGCAAGCTGTTCGAGCTCGGGCATGCCGGTATGAAGGACAAGGAAGGAAAATTTCTCTTCACCTTCAAGGACGAGGCGGGGAAAGACGTTCCTGCGTGGGAGTGGCCCCACTACCACGACCTCAATGTCGACAAGGCGCTCTTTGAAGAATACCGCGCCTTCTCCCGGCTGAAACACAAGGACCTCGCTCCCTACGATGAATATGTGAAGGCGCGCGGACTGCGCTGGCCGGTGGTGCAGCAGCCCGATGGGTCGTGGCGCGAAACGAGATTCCGCTTTGCCGAGTTCGATGATCCCTACGTGAAGAAGGGTGCAGGGATCCAGTTTTACCATTCCACTACCAAGGACGATCGCGCGCAGGTGTGGTTTGCCCCCTACACCCCACCGGCAGAGGCGCCCGATGCGGCATTTCCCTTCTGGCTGTGTACAGGCCGGGTCCTGGAGCACTGGCATACCGGCACCATGACGATGCGCATCCCTCAACTGCACGGCGCCGTTCCCTTTGCTTATGTGGAAATGCACGCCGCAGACGCGGAGGAACGCAACATCAGCAATGGCGACAGCGTGGTGGTCAAGACACGGCGGGGAGAACTGCGGCTGCCCGTCTGGGTAAATGGACGCAGCCAACCTCCGCGCGGCAATCTGTTCATTCCTTTCTTTGATGAGCGCCTGCTCTGCAATCTTCTGACTTTGGATGTGACGTGTCCGATCTCCAAGGAACCGGACTACAAGAAATGCGCAGCTGCTGTGGTGAAAGCAGGGCTCGCCGCCGGCGCAGGAACCTTTTGATCAAAAGGGAACATGAACCCACTCACGCCAGCCGAACGGGAACGCCGCGCCAAATGGCTGAAGGTGGGTGGCGTGGTGTTGATGACCACTGCAGTGAGCGGGTTCTTCATGGGGCTGCTGCAAACACGATCGCAATTGAACCTGACCGTTCCGCTGCAACTCGTGACGGATGCGCGGGACCTCACCGAAGTGCCGCCCGGCAGCGTACCGATTGCGGTGTCTTATGCGAAGCAAGACTGGCTCCGTGAAGGCAGCAACGCGCAGTGGCGCAATGATCTGGCGAAGCTCATCCAGCCGCCACCACCTCCAGGTCCGCTCCAACCGGCGACTGATGAACAGCGCGCCCAGGCACTCCACCAGCGCGAACTGCGGCGTGCTTACGATGGCGCTCCTCCCGTCGTGCCTCACCCCATCACCCAGGAGTCATCCGCCTCGTGTCTGGCCTGTCATGGCCCGGGGCTGGTCGTGAAGGACAAGACCGCTTCAAAAGTCAGCCATGCGCACTTCTCGAGCTGCACCCAGTGCCACGTGCCGGGAAACGGCCCACAACTGCAGCCGTCCGAGACGACCTTGCTGGCTGAATTCGGAGAGGGGAACACGTTCCATGGCATCGCGTCCCATGGTAAAGGCACACGAGCCTGGCCTGGCGCACCGCCGACGGTGCCACATCCCACGCAGATGCGCTCGGACTGCATGAGCTGCCACGGACCAACGGGATTGGCAGGATTGCGCACGAGTCATCCAGAGAGGCAACAGTGCGTGCAATGTCATGTGCCCACCCAGCCAGGCCTTCCGATTGGAATCTTCACAGCATTGTCTTCATGGGCTTCAAAGGAAGAGACCAAAGAAGGAGCGGACGAGTGATGTCACAACCATTCACGGCATGAAGGAACGATGCTCCAGACGTGAGTGGTTTTCCAGCGTCCTGCGCCCCTGGCAAAGTCGCAACGCCAAACCGACCGCATTGCGGCAGGGAATTCCCTCACGCGAACCGGTGGCATCAGCTCCGCAAACAACTACACCACCGACGCCGGACATCCAGCGTGTCGCAGTAGTGCAGGGTCGCTTCTGCATCGCGCTTACCTCCTTCTGCTCTGTGTGCGTTGAACGGTGCCCCGTACCGGGCGCCATGGTATCACAGCGGGGCATGCCCACGGTGCTCGCTGAGGCATGCACCGGATGCGGTATTTGTTTTGATGTCTGCCCCGCTCCGCGCAAAGCCGTCCTCATGCTGGCAAAGAAGCCAATCCCACCGGTGGGATGAGCATGCGACCTCTCCGCTCCGTCGTACAAACACTCTCCAGATATCCGCATGTCCGAGACTCCAGCCGATAGCAGCTCAAGGTCCGAAACCGCAGCGAATCCCAACGCGCCCCTCCCTCCCCTGCCCGAATTGCATGGCGGCATGCTCAACAACGAGACACTCGCACAGTTGTTTGAAGACTACAGCCATTGCACGACGGTCACGGAGATCATACCAAAGCATGCCGCGCAGAGCCATGTGCCGGAGCAGTCGCACCTCACGCTGGCATCCGCGCAGGAACTCCTGCGAACAGGCAGCGTTCGGGCCCTGCAGGTGCGCTATCACTTCGATGGTGGAGAATGGTGGGACACGATCATGACGCTACCCGAGGGCTTCCGCCTCGTGCGAATCCGCCATGATTTCGGGCAAGCATGAGTTGCCCCGCCCTGATTGCCATTGTCTGCTATTTCTTCTTCGCGGATTTCCTGGCGGGCTTCTTCTTGGCCGGCTTGGAATCCTGGCGCTCCCAACCTTGGGCACGTTTCAGAGCTTCATTCCATCGTTCCCTCAGTTCCTGTACCCTGGCCCTGGGCATCTTCGGTTCGAAGGTCTTGTCGATTTGCCATTGATGGGAAATCTCACCCGTGTCCTTCCAGAACCCAACAGCCAGCCCAGCGAGGTAGGCTGCACCCAGTGCAGTCGTCTCCGTGACCACTGGACGCACCACAGGCACGCCGAGCAGGTCTGCTTGGAACTGCATGAGCGGCTCACTCTTTGAGGCGCCCCCATCCACGCGTAGCTCCGGCAGCTTCTTCCCCGTGTCCGCGACAATGGCATCCATGAGGTCGGCAATCTGGAACGCGACACCCTCCAGCGCCGCACGGGCGATATGGGCCGCGCTCGTGTCTCGGGTCAGGCCCACAATGGTGCCACGTGCATACGCATCCCAATGTGGTGCACCGAGCCCGGCGAACGCCGGCACCAGGAACACCCCGCCACTGTCCTGCACGGAGGCCGCAAGCATATCCACCTCTTGCGCGGACCTCACCAGTTGCAATCCATCGCGCAGCCACTGCACCACGGCGCCACCGATGAAGACACTCCCCTCCAGGGCAAACTCCCGCTTCTTCCCCAGTTGCCACGCCACCGTAGTGAGCAGCCTTTGCTTCGAGGCGACCGGCGTCGTGCCAATGTTCTGCAGCAGGAAGCAACCGGTGCCATATGTATTTTTGCTCAGGCCAGTCTTCACACACATCTGGCCGAAGAGAGCAGCCTGCTGGTCACCTGCGATGCCCGCCACCGGCACGCCTTGCAGACCGAGCGAGGTGCTGATCTCTCCGTACACTTCGCTGGAGGAGCGCACCTCCGGCAGCATGCTCAGCGGGACATTGAAGAGCTTGCACAGCTTCTTGTCCCATTCACCCGTCTGGATGTTGTAGAGCATCGTGCGGGAGGCGTTGCTCGGATCCGTCACGTGCGCATTCTTGCCACTGGTGAGCTTCCACACGAGCCACGTGTCCACCGTGCCAAAAAGCAGGTCTCCCGCCTCTGCCTTCTTTCGTGCGCCGGGAACATTTTCCAGCATCCACGCGACCTTCGTCGCGGAGAAGTAGGCATCAATGAGCAGGCCAGTACGTTGCTGGATCATCTTTTCGTGGCCGGCAGCGCGAATTTCATCGCACATGCCTGCCGTGCGCCTGTCCTGCCATACAATGGCATTGCAGATGGCATCCCCCGTGTGGCGATCCCACACCACCGTGGTTTCCCGTTGGTTGGTGATGCCCACCGCTGCGACGTCACTCGGACGGATTCGCGCCCTACCCAATGCCTCCACCGCCACGGAGATCTGGGAGAACCAGATCTCCTGCGGGTCATGCTCCACCCATCCGGGTTTCGGATAGATCTGGCGTATTTCCTTTTGTGCCACGGACTTGATCTGGCCGTCGTGGTCAAAAACAATGGCACGCACACTCGTGGTGCCGGCATCAAGAGAGAGGACGTAGGACATGGTCAGGGAAGCGTGGTTTTTTCGATGACTTTCTGAGCGAAGAGCAGGTGATGCACTCCAGCACCAATCAGCCCGCCGATGATGGGCCCCACCACAGGGATCCATGCGTAGCTCCAGTCGGAACCTCCTTTACCCGGAATGGGCAGCAGCGCGTGCATGATGCGGGGACCAAGATCCCGCGCAGGATTGATGGCATATCCCGTGGGACCGCCCAGCGACAAGCCAATGGCAAACACCAGCAGCCCTATCAGAAGCGGTCCGAACCCCGTGGACCAGCCCTCCACGGTGAAATTGCTTTCCGAGGGAATCGCCAGTGCGCCAAAGACCAGCGCGGCCGTTCCAATGATCTCGCAGATGAGGTTTCCAGGCGTATGCCTGATACCGGGTGCTGTACAGAAGATGCCCAGCTTCGCGCCTTGATCGGAGGTTACCGACCAATGCGGCAGATACGCCAGCCACACGAGTGTGGCGCCAATCATGGCTCCCAGCATTTGGGCGGCAATGTACCCAGGGACCAATCCTGGATCAAACTTGCCGATGGCAGCCAATCCAATGGACACCGCCGGATTGAGGTGTGCACTACTCACTGTACCGACGGAGTAGGCTGCGATCATCACCGCGAGCCCCCAGCCCGCAGTGATGACAATCCAGCCTCCATTCTGGCCTTTCGATTTGTTTAACAACACATTGGCGACAACTCCGTCGCCAAAAAGGATGAGCAATGCCGTGCCCACAACTTCTCCAAGGTAGGGTTCCATAAGGGATAGGAAGCGTTCACCCCTAGTCAGCGCAGAAGGCCACTAAAACGTCAATACAATTGCACGCATAACCTTGATTGCCGGCGCTCTGCAGCGTCAAGCCCTCAGCCAGGCATCCCGATGTTCTGCGACAAACGCGTCATCGCTGAGATGTGGATAGGCGGCGTATACCCGGTCAATCTCATCCTTCTGACCGGAGCTCAGGCCTTCACTTTCATCGAGGCACCAGAGGCCCTCCAGCAATCCCTGTCGACGTAGAACCTCATGAAGACCTGCAATGCATCCGTGATAGTGATTTGCTGCATCAAAGAATGCAGCATTGCAATCGGTGACTTCCACGCCAAGTCGCAGCAAATCCGGGGTTGGCTCCGCATTCCGGCTGTTTCTGTGATATTCCACCGCCTGCCGGGTCCACACTGACCAGTGCCCCAGCAACCCGCCGACAATCCTGCGGGCCGCACCTCCGAAGGAATAAGGCGTGAGAAAGTCGGCGATGATATTGTCGTCATTTCCCGTGTACAGGGCAATGTCGTCACGCCCCACCTCCATGACGGCGCGAATCACATCGAGCGTCTGATACCGGTTGAACGGCGCAATCTTGATCGCCACCACGCCCTCGATTTCGGCAAACCTGCGCCAGAAGGAGAATCCCAGCGCCCGCCCCCCAACGCTCGGCTGCAGATAGAAACCCACCACCGGCATGACCTCCGCCACCGCACGGCAATGGGAGATCAGAGCATCCTCATCCGCATCCCGCAGGGCAGCGAGGCTCAACAACACCACGTGATAGCCGAGCTTCTCGCACGTCTGCGTTTCCGCGACGGCCTGTCGCGTTTCACCACACACTCCCGCAACACGCACCAATGGATGAACAGCTCGATTCATCTCCTCCGCCGCGAGGGAAAGCACCGGCTCATACAACCCCACACGCGGATCGCGAATGGCAAACTGCGTGGTATGCACTCCCACCGCGAGGCCACCCACACCAGCCGCGATGTAGTAACGCGAAAGCGCACGCTGACGCCGCTCATCGAGCTTCCTCGCGGAGTTCAAAGCAAGCGGGTGCGCAGGAATGGCGACCCCCTCGTCCAGCATGGCACGAATCCCCAGATTCATACCTTCAGCGCATAGTGGATCTGCCGCCCCACTTCCACGAATCCGCATGAGGGATAGAGATGCTGTCCCACAACATTGTTCGCCATGGTCTCAATCATCACATAGGCCAGGCCTTCACCACGGCAGTATGCAACCGCATGGTCAATGAGTTTGCGCCCAATGCCCCGGCCCTGAGCAGTGCTGTCCACCGCCAGATTGGGAATGCGCCCCTTCCCTACACCGGGGTCAATGCGAGTGGTGATGTATCCCAGCACTTTCCCGTCCTCCTCCATGACGAACACGCCAGCTGGATTCACCTCGCAATCCTCATCCACCTGTCGGGCCTTGCGCCAGCGCCAGTCATGTCCAGCGAGCGGACCAAAGTTGCGCTCCACGTTCTGGTCGATCGCGGTGCCATCGAATCCCTCAATGGTGATGCGTCGCATCTGTTCCAAATCATCGGGCTGGTAGGTTCGTATGTTCATGGTCCGATCAGAATTTTCCGTCCGTGGCTTCGAAGTGCGTAGGCTTGTTGATGGTAGCGCCTCCCTGTCGAAGCCATTGCGCCGTTGCTTGCATCATCTCTTCGAGGCTCACCTCTGGCGGTCCGAACCACTCGTAAGAACGTGAGGCATCCCAAAGCCATGCTCGCTCTCCTTCAGTTCGCGAGATGATGGGCTCCTTTCCCAGTAATTCACCAAAACGCCCGGCCAGCCACCTTACAGACACACGCTCCAGCCCCGTGGCATTGAGTGCCAGCGGTGGATTCGAGGTGTAAGCCAGACTTTGGATTGCCCGCGCATTCGCATCGCCCTGCCAGATGACATGCACGGCGCCCATGCTCACATCCACCGGTTGCCCTGATGCCACTTTCCGCGCCACATCCAGAAGGACGCCGTACCTCAGGTCATTCGCATAGCAGAGCCGGAAGAAGAGCACCCGTGTGCCATGCTGCTTTGCGTAGTGCGTGAACACCCGCTCACGCCCCACACAGGTGGCAGCATATTCACCGGGAGGATTCAGGGCATCCTCCTCTCGCGAGCCCGGGCCACTCAATGGCACGAGTGGATACACACATCCCGTGGAAAAGACCACGATGCGTGACCTGGCATAGCGCTCCGCCACATTCGCCGGCACGAGAGTATTCATCACCCACGTGAGCTCCGGGGCCTCCGTCGTGCCAAACTTCTGCCCCGCCATGAAAATCACGTTCGGCACCTCCGGCAGGGACTGGACCGCAGCGCGCTCCAGCAAGTCACATGGGATCACAATGACCCCATGACCTTCGAGTTCAGCACGGGACTTTGCATCCGAGAAGCGTGAAACAGCGAAGACCTTCCTCTCGTGCTGGCCCAGCTCATCCAGCCCCCGCCGCACCATGCGCGCAAGCGTCGGCCCCATCTTACCGCCAGCGCCGAGGATCGCCACATCGCCTTCCAATGCCCGAAGCGCCTCGCGCACTCCGCTGGTCGGCAGACTCAGGAGATCTTCAAGCTCAGTGGTGTTTGTGGGTTGCTGCATGCGCACAGGTGGACGGCTCCACATGTACGCAGCAAGCGTGGACTTTTAGCCTGTCACCACATCTTGGTGACGGAATCATGATTTGAGAAGACATTCCGCAGTCTTCGCAGTCTCCAATGCACATCAGCAGTTCACAACCGTCGCCTACGCGACGTCAGGCAGAGAGCTGCTGGCGCGTCCAGGGAAGCTTGTCCCAATTGGTCGCCTGCACTTCGCGGGGAAACGGGACCGTCTTCTCCGGATAGTAGAAGCTCCATCCCCGTGTAGCACGCCGCACCCCCATGATGAAAACATTGCCAAACTGGCGGCCGAGGTTGGCTACCATTTCTTTTGCGGCAGCCTGATCCGGCACGTCAGTTTCGTCCACTCGAACTGCTGTAAAGCTGAAGCCATTCGCGCAAACGTAGTCGCATCGATCGATTTCGTAGGAGGACAAGATGTTCATGCCCGCATAAACACCTGAGAGCCGCTTCCAATTAGTTTCTTTTTCTTCCGGATGTTTTTTTACCCGAAGTGATATTTTTGTGCCGCCAATTTCTACAACTCGAAGCAAAAAGAATCTTGTGATGTGCTAAAAATTTCGTGCGATTGCAACACCTGCTGTTACCCGCGCAATCTTCGCGAAATCCCATCCACCAATCGCGCCCCCGCTTCACGCAGTGTCGCCTCGCTCTTCGCAAAGTGAAAGCGAACCATCTGCTTCGTCGGCTCGCGGAAAAAGCTGGAACCCGGCACGCCAGCCACACCGGCCTCTGTCACCATCCACCCGGCTGCACTGGTGTCATCTGCAAAGCCCAGCTCAGACACATCCAGCATCACATAGTAGGCCCCCTGAGGCTCCGTGTAAGTCAGTCCTGTGTCGCGAAGGAGTTTCAAGAACACCTCACGCTTCAGGCTGTAGAGATCTCTCAGTCCTTCATAGTAGCTGTCGGGAAGTTCGAGTCCTGCGATGGCCGCCTCCTGCAGTGGCGCTGCGGCGCCCACGGTGAGAAAATCATGCACCTTCCTTGCCTGCCGGATCACCGGCGCGCTGGCCTGTACATATCCCAGGCGCCAGCCGGTGATGGAGTACGTTTTGGAGAGTGAATTGCAGGTGATCGTCCTCTCAAAAGCCCCCGGGAGCGCGGCGAAATGCACGTGCTCATGGCCAGCATACACGATGTGCTCATACGGTTCGTCCGTGATCACAAAGGCATCATGCTCCTCAGCCAGCCGAAGAATCTGCAGCAACTCCTCCCGTGTGAATACCTTGCCCGTGGGATTGGAGGGATTGCACACGATGATGGCCTTGGGCTTCTGCTGAAACGCCTTCACAAGCTCTTCCATGGAAATGCCAAAGTCTGGTGGCATCAGTGGTACAAAGATGGGCTGCGCCCCGGAGAGAATCGCGTCGGCCGCATAGTTCTCGTAGAACGGGGAGAACACGATGACCTTGTCCCCCGGATTGCAGGCAGTCATCATGGCCACCATCATCGCCTCCGTGCTGCCACAGGTCACCACCAGATGCTCATCCGGATCCAGAGCCAGCCCGGAAAATCGCGAAATCTTCGCTGCCAGGGCCGCTCGGAATCTCGGCGCCCCCCAGGTAACCGAGTACTGGTGGAAATCCCCTCTCGTTGCCCGCTCAAGCGCCACCAACAATTCTTCCGGTGGACCAAAGTCAGGGAACCCTTGTGAGAGATTGATGGCCCCATGCTGGTTGGCCATTCGGGTCATGCCTCGGATGACCGATTCGGAAAAATTCGTGAGGCGCGTAGAAGTGTCAGGCATTCGCGTGCGACTTAACCGAAGCCCACCGATTCGCAAGTCTCCCACCCTGCATCCAGGTCAGACCGGCAAAAGCCTGGCGTCCCCGTCAGGAATCGAACCTGAATTTAGGGTTTAGGAAACCCTCGTTCTATCCGTTGAACTACGGGGACTTGTTAATTATGAGAACTTTACATCAATCAAATCGCCCCTAAAACCCCAAAGTTGCACCAAAAGTTGCACCTGCTGGGTCGTAAGTGCGTTGGTGTTTCGGGAGGTTTGAGAAAGTGGCATGAGCGGCTGAAGATGGCGAATTCTACGACCAAAGCAACACTCTTTCATTCACCTTAAACACTCCCGTACGGGGGCGTATCGTCGTCAAAGTTGCCTCCAACCACCCCCTGAATAACTTTTTCCCGGTACACTCACTTGGACCTGGAAACCCAGCACCGAATTCACGTCAAGGTAGGCACTCTGCTACCACCTGAGTAAAGCCCCCGGCTAAATCGCTCAATGCCTCAAGTGCGGAGACAACCACAGACCTGAAAGCCCCACCCTCAAACGAAAGACACGATGACAGAACGCGAAACACTGCAACGAATCGTAGATGACACGAACAAGCTGGCCCGGCTGTTCTATGCCTCGCAAGGCTACCACGGGCTTTCAACTGAAAGACGAAGAACCTGATTCGATAGGTCTAGCGTAAAAAAAGTTCCGGCTAGGCATGGAGCTTCGCCGGGTGCCTCAACAACAGACAATAGGACTGTTCCATGCTTCTCATCGTCGTCAGACCTCATTTTGCATCGGATTACTGTAATCGAATCCTCAATTGCAGAGGGACCGAAGCGCTCCCTACAATAGCTAAGAAAAAAGGGTAGGACTTCGGTGCGGCGTTGAGTCAGCACATCCTTCACAAGTTCTTGTCGTGTAAATTGGAGGGCCACCCTGCCCAACATGCTGGCCCAGTCTTTTGATAATCCAAGTTCGAAGTTCATAAGGGGAAGACACATGCAACACCTCCCAAATAGGGCGTCGGGATGCCTATTGGCACCGCGGTAGACTACGAAGCGAGCACTAACTGTCCATTTCTTTTCAGTCTGTAGCCTCTCCTAAAGCACTGAAGAAGGCGGTTGAGGGTTTGCCGGATTTTACAGTCTTAAGGGTGGAGGCTCTCACACCAACACTACGGAAACCTTGGTGACGACCTAATCCACCAGCGGATCTATTCCGCAATCTTGACACAGCTTTTTGTACCTCTCGAGGTGACGCGACTTCACCCTCCGATAATTGTCGCCCAGAGTCTGATTAAGAAAGATCTCCCGGTCAATTGCCTCGATGAGATTCCAATCATAGCGCTCACCCTTTTCCGGCTCTCCCGCAAGCAAACTCAAGCTATCCCTCCGATGGAAGACAAGGTGTTCCCCGCGAATATGAGTCAAAATTTGCTCCAATGGCTCTCGCAGATCGACGGTCGCCATTGGTGATTTCTTGAGCACAAAAGAGTACACACGATCCAACCGCATGGGCCACAGGTAGTACAATGCGGCTCGTTCCTTAGCACCCAGCCATGCCCACGGTACCTTGAAGGGCTCATAAACGATCCTTCCAGTCACCCGAGCACGAAATTCGTAAAAGTACGCGCTTCGCTCCCAATTGTCTTCGAACAGCTGCCACGCACTGGAACCAAATCGATTTTCGGGATCATTCCACCACCACAATCCAGATTTCTCAAGCTGATCTTCCTTCGGCTTACTGTCTCCAAATTCAAACATTGGCGCTCCTTGGTACGCAAAAGACAACTTCCGGGGCCCCCCGGGGCTACTATCACCCAACGTTCGGGCAATTTCCACAATCACAGAGCCAGGTACACTTTCTCCCAAAGATGCACCTTGGGTCAGCCATTCTTTAACGCGAGGTTTAGTCCATTGCTTTGCGGGGATGCTCCCAAATCCAATCCTCGCTGTCCGATTACCGAACAATTCCCCTAGGCAGTCGGAAGACCGGTCAGTAGGCGCGTTAGCTCGAATATAACGCTCGAATAGATGTCCCCTCTCCTCTATCGACGCCGACTTCCAGCCTTCATTCTGAGACATCATTGCACCGTACCAAGTTAGCGCCATCTTGTGCGATGGAAATGTCAAGGCTGGTGCTTTGTTGATGTCAGCGTATCCCCGAATCAGAGAATGGATCTTGCGCTCAAACAAGGTTCTATCGACCGCGCTGGCCGAGGCCCCCGTTCCGCTAGCGTTCATACTCTGCATGTCCGCTTTTACACAATCAAGGTCAGGTGCCAGAAGCTTCAAAAATGGCTCAACAAACCCCTCAGAAATTCGTAAGAGCGCTTCTACCCAGTCGGCGTCCCCGATTCTAACCAAGTAGCAGCGATAGCGGTCAGTAATTTCACATGCGACTGGATAGGCGGACCAATCTTGCGAAAGAGATACATGAAGCGCTACGGCAGGGATAAGCCCCATCCGCACTGGCGGCCTCAGCACCACAAGGCTGCGCCTGACTGCTCCGCTGGTAAAGCCTGTGGAATCGGCTGCGGTGCTTCTTAGAATAAGGTACTCACCCTCCACTGGAACAAACTCCTGAAGGTTCCAGATCTGGGGCAAATCTATCCCGGAAATTCGCACTCCCTTCACCTCGCCACCTACAGCGAGGGATCGTAGTTGTGAAGCGCTAATTGTTGGACTCATCTATCACTGGAAGCCTCGGGATATACGTGCGACCCGCCGACGCCGCAAGCATTGTCAACACGAAACTACGTCCATTTACCCAGAGAGCAAATTTGGACGTCGTAGGCGGGTGTCATCGGAATCGCTTTGCCGCATGCTATGGACCTAACCACCTCGCACTACTGTGAAACCAAATCGACCTACCACCATCCGACTCCCAAGGTCAGGAACCCCAGACCCCGAAACGGGACTTTCACGCTCGGCACTCAACGCTCTGATTCTTCCCAGCGTCGCCAACGGTTTTAGACCACCTGTCAGGAGCGTCGTGCTGAAGAAGAAGAACGCGACACGGGGGATTCGCCTCATCGTCGTCGAGTCACTGATTGCTTACCTGAAGAGCCTGGAAACAGACCAAGCGCCTGAGGATTCACCCGCAGACGGCTAACTCACACAACCCATTTTCGCCTTCTTGGCGAACGTGCCCTCAGGCCCACGTGACGCGCCTAGCCTAATCATCAGAAAACAACATGAACACTAACAATGCACCCCCTATGGACCAACAAGATGTAGAGCGGACCACTTCTGTTGTAGCAGAAGTGGCCCCGATTCAGTCCGCGAGTATGGACGCTCAGCCAACTAAACCAAAACAACGTAGCACTGCCCTGGCCAAACGCAATGCACCCGAAACCGCCGTTGTTCTGCTCACTGAGGAACAAAAGCAAGTTCTCGCCGAGCAAGAAACGATCATCACGAAAGGCTTAGACACATTCCTCGAGGTAGGAAGGGCGTTGGCTGTGATACGAGACCAGAGTCTCTATACCCAGCCGACGTTTGAGCAGTACCTGAAAGAACGGTGGAACTACACTCGCCAAAGAGCATCTCAGCTCATCAGATGCGCCGATCTGCTCCTTGTCTTGGAAACCAGGGTTGACAGCAAGCTGCTTCCGAAAAACGAAAGAACTGCACGGGAACTTTTGCGCGCGAGTGAAGACAACCGTGTGAAGGTCCTGGAAATCGCACACGAACGCACAAATGGAAACCCGACTGCAGAAGACCTTGCGAAAGTACGCACTGAACTTGAGCCAAAGAAGCCAAAGGATCCGACTAAGGTTCCAAAGAAGCGTCCAGTGCCACTGAAGACCGCAGTCAAAGTGGCTACAAAGCTTCAAGAATATCTCAGCACCCCCTCCCCAGAAGACCTTGAAACAATGGAAGGAGAACTCTTCAAAATTGAACTTAAGATGATTGCAGACAACATCAAAAGACTGGCCGCCTAGTCCTTAGTCGGCATGCGAGACGATCTCGGCTCTCAGTGAGTGGGAGCCGAGATTAAAGCACCGTCGGAAAACCGAAAGATGCCAGACTCGCACTGAATATCTCATCACACGCTGGGATGATTCTCGGTGATTGAGGGGCAATAGAGGTGCAGCCCCCCCTGGTTGCATACATATATATCGCACTTATCTTATGCATACTTTCCACTTGCATTCTGCATAACCTATGATAGGCTCCAGATCGCATCTTCGCCCCAGCCGGGAAATCTCTCCCGGTTGGGCCGAGGATGCCCTAGAAAGCAATGAAAGAAAAAGACCAACATAGCCAGGGCGGCTCTCAGCCCACGTCAAGCAAGTCAGCATCTCAGTCCCCCTCCGTCGAAGTTTCCGAAAGCACCCCCATTCTGGATGCTTCCGCAAGGTTCGCAGAGGAAATCGAAGGCCCCAAGCAGGCTCAGGAAATATCAGCAGAGAGCAGCAACCGGTCAGATTCCGGAACTGCGCCTCTAAAAGATGATGATATACTAATCTCTCCTTCATCTCCCCATTTATTCATTCCCTCCCCTGTTTCAGCTTCTCGTGATTACAGTCTAATCCTTGACGGTCCTCGTGCTGTCTCCCCTGTAATCATCCAAGCTCCCACTGGCCCACAGACAATTCACAAGGTGGCCGGGGTTGGTGGAGCGCCGAAAGGCGAGAAGAAGACCCCGAATACCTATAAGCGCATGGACCAACTCAACTGGTTCTCCTGGGATGAATTGGAAGCAAATGGAACACTACTGTCGGATAAGCAGAATCGGTTCCTGAGGGTAGCCAACACCAAGCGCACTCAGTATCAGGATGGTTTCGACAAGGGGAACTACTTTGAAAACATCTACCCACTCATTGTCTCCAACTACACCAAGTCCGAAAAGATTGTCTACTGTGGAAACATACTCAATGGGAAGAAAGTGCCCTGTCATCAATGGGCCTTCTGCAGTAAGTGCGCCTACGTGACTGGGATGGAATCAAGTCTCATGTATGCTCCGGCATTTAGTGAGACCAACTTTTTCCACCTCACATGCTCCTTCAATGGTCATCACTCTCTGGGTTCAACAAACTACCCAGTGATGCAGGACTACTGGGAGGCCAATGAAGCAGCAGTCCGTCATCTTCTCAAAAGTGGCTGGATCGATGGTGCCTGTGTGGTTCATGAATTGGCTCTGCACAGCTTCGTTCCTGTTCGTGTGGTTCCCCATTCTCACGTCGTCATCACTGCGGATCGAATCAGTCCCGAATTGAAGCCTGCCCTTGTGGACTTCCTCACGAATCAACCAGGAATCGAAATGCCCCCTTCCATTGATGTTCGTCTCATTGACCATCAACGCGGCTTGGATCGTGTGCTCAAGTATCAAACTGAAGCCATCGACATCAAACAAGCCTACGACACTGCCTGGCACAATCAGGTCGACACTGACCGGAAAGGCGCCATCGAACTGAATCAGCAATTGAAGGAATTCCTCGAATCATACGGGGCATCCATCTATGGTTTCCCCCGAGTCATTCGCATGGGCAACCTACGACCCGGAACAAAGTCCTACATCGGCAAACTTCAGAAGGAACTGCGCAAGGCGTCCAAGCGTAAAAGAGCAAAGGCCAAGAAACAGCGTTCTTAGCCCTTCTGATCAACTTTTACCCTTGTCCGCTGTCCTCATACTCCCGAGCCGCAAAGACGCACCAGAAAATTCCCCTGTGCGTTCTAGCGGTCAAGGAGCCTCAAGTTACAAGTTTCAAACAAGCATATCAACAATTGGCGCCATCATACGCCAGTCATCATTCATGGAAATCGACTCCGAAAATGGAATCACTCAGTCCGTCGTCTTGCACTCAAATCCCAAGTATCTCCCGGAAGGCAGATATACCATGCAGTTCGACGGCATCACAACCAATCGCGTGCAAACTGGAAATGGCATCCCCTATCAGGTAGTCCGCGTTCATTTCGCCATTCAAACAGCCTTTCATGGCCGGCGAAAGTTCTACAAACAATACCGCTACGACGAACTCACTCAACTCGTTCGGGACTTGGGGAACTATTTCGACCGGCTCTTCCCCACATCCAGCAAGTCCATCAGGAGGCGGTTTGCTTTCTTGAATCGGTTCAAAGGGAGGTTTGCCGATGTGCGAGTGAAGACTCTCACTCATTGTCCCAAGAACGGCATGGTCTCTTGTGTCACGGAGTATCATGGCTTTGGGTACTTCCGATACCAGGAACATCTCGCGGCACATAAGGATGTTGATTCCGGGACGCTTACTAATTGAGTGTCTCGAAGTCAGCCCCCTTCGGATGTCCAAAACCTGAAGCGTACGGAGCTTTACCCTACCCAGAGAATAAATCGCTCTTGTTGCTCCATACTGCAAGCGAACTGTCAGCCCCTAAAAATGAATCGCCCAGATGTACCGGCTTTGAGCCACCACATCTGGGCGATTGGTTTCGGATTCCCCTTTGTTCTACTACGCTGCTTCGTTCCCTGGCATCTGGACGAGAATGCCCGGTTTGGTCACGAGTACAACTTTACAGTATGGCTGTTCGTGCTTGCGACTTGGAACATGAACGACTCTCACATCGCATTCCCTGTCTATCAGAAGGTGCAAGCCCTCCCGCAGAACTTCCCCATCTTCATTAACTACCTCCACGACATCACTGCCCAAGATGGTGTGGAGTTCCGAAAGCATCTCGTTTGAGCCTTCGGGGTAGTTCTTGCCGATTTGAAAGTTCCTGAACCGGTCTTTCATGGAGAGTACGTCCCCCACAAATCTCAGTCGCTCCTTACCTTGTCTGTCGAACTCAATTTTTGCGTCGACCAATCTTATCCTGTAATCTCCTTCGGGTACGATGAAGGAGTTCTCTTTATTACCTCTCACGTTGTCTATTCTACTTACATAATTTTGATGATGCGGACATTGGCTCATGAACTCCGGGCTTCAGCACATCGGCGGCCTCAGCGGCTTCCATCAATGAAGCGCATTTACTCGCTCACTGATGGCGGATATTCCTTATTACACATTGTCAATAACGATTATACCAGAGAGGCCGCCCGTGGTTCCAGACATTTCTCTTGTTGTTCTCCCTTTTTGTCGCACAACTATGTCTAGTCGAGATTGCGAGTAACTTACTCTCGATGTCTCGGCGCTCTTCGTGATAGAACGTAGCGCTTCATGACTGCAGCAGATCAGTCTCCGGTCCCTTGTGAAGCATTTTCTCTTCGAAGACCCGAAGATTTTCCTCGTGGAGCCGAGCAAACTCACTCCCAAAAACCCGATACAGATCAACGGCCCTCTTCGCAGCCCACTGAATCGCATCCTCATTATCGCTGTCGGTAAGAATGCTTGCTTCCCGATAGATGGCAACCCGTGACGCTCGACGCTCTTCCAAGCGCTCCCACGACAACGGTTCTCCGAACTGCTGCTCGATATCAGCCCGGTTCTCCTGCAGGCGGTCGAAGCAATTCTTGACACTCTGTGCTGTCGACCCATCCAGGTAGAGCTCGATGCGAAACCGTCCCTGCCTAACAAAGGCTCCCACAATGTTGGCTGTCACGATGCCGTCTGTCTCCATTGACGCAAGTGTATGCCAGTTTTGACCTTGCGGACTGAGGTTGCGATGTGGGAACCCCTCCGCGTCGACAAGCTTCGCGTTTACGCGGCTAAAGAACGCAATGTAGGCCTGTTGGCGGTCGTCCGTTCGAACAAACATCAGGCGCTTTTCCGACATGCTGAGAGACTGGGCCTTCCAGCCTTGCGCGAGCCACGCTGCTGCTTGAGGCTTTGACGGATCGTTGGCCCACCACGCGCGATATTGATAGGCAGAACCCGGAAGCTTTTCGTTCAATAGTCTCTCGATCTCTTCAAAGGGCATTATGCAAGTCTGCACCGTGAGCGGAAGCTCAGCAAGATGCACGGACAAAGCTGCATACTTGCCTTGAGGCGCTGAATCTTCCTCGCCTTTGTTCTCATATGGAGGATTTGCAATGACGATATCAAACTCTGCCGACGACTTGGGTTGCTCCGCGGGTTCTTTCTCCACAGCCGGAACTGAAGATGACGTTTGTTCTAAGGTGGCGGGCTTTACTGGCTGGTGCCTTTCCAGCCATCCTGCCGCGAGTTTGATGTCGGCTCGTTCTTTGGCGGTTACGTCTCCTCTGAAATGAGCAAGCTTATTCCGAGCGTCACGCACAGTGTTCAAAAGTTTGCGGAGACTCTCAACTCCTGTGGTATCGCCCACTCTTGGAGCCTTTGAGTGACGGAGCAGGATCTCGGTGAACTCGTCAAAACTTAGGCGATCGAAGGCTTTGCCCGCTTTCTGCAGTTTAAGACTCGCCTCGGCGGCGGCTAATGCATCCTTGTCATCTGTGTTAGGAGGCGAGCTAAGTCCAACCTTATTTAGATAGGCCCTAATCGCTCCCGGAAGCTTCTTGCGAGTCTCCGCGGCGCGGTCTGTTACGGTTTCGATCGCCTCTGTGAGCTCCTGGCTTTGCAGCCCACCGTAGAGAATTTCAATAGCTTCTTTTACACTTTCCTCAACTCCTTCGATCATCATCAGATCGCCCGCGTACTTGTGGAAGTAAGCCGTCGTATCGGCCGTCGTGACAATGCCAATCAACCTATCATCCTCACCTACGATCAACGCAAAATCGTTCCGTTGAATTACATCAAGCGTGGTGAGCAGATCGTCTTCAGCATCATACGTCTTGACCTGCTTTATTGCGTCTTTAACCCGGAGTTCAGAAGGCTTGACGTCAAATGCCTGCACCGCATGCAGGATCGTCTCGTGGGTCACTACCTCTCCACGGCAACGTCCCTGATCGTCCACGACAGGGAGTTGGTTGTATTCGTGTGCCCGGAGCCGATCGATTGCTTCCAGCACCGGTTCATGAAGCTGGGCCGTAAGCGGTTGCTGGTCAGGGGGGAGCAGGTCTTTGAGGGACGGTGTCATTTGCGCAGTCCTTTAGTATATCAGGAGGCCCACTCTTCACAGCAGGAAAAGAGCATTTCTGGCATCAGGCGGAGGAACCTCTCGCACGGTGGGGGCAAAAGCGCCAAACCCAAATTACTGAGCTCGCCGCATGCTGAGCACTGATTTGCATCGCACTCCCACGGATTTGATTAACTCATCGAGTGTACAAAAGTTGGCTAGCAACTTGCTGCAAGCAAAGTCACTTCACCCAATACTCGAACTTGTCGCTCTTGTTCTTGGCGCGCTGCAATCTCCCCTCCTGAACGAATCTACCGAGAGGTCCAGACATATTGGTGATCTTGATGGTGACTCCCAGCTTCGACTGGCACGCCTCAGTGATGTCGGCAATGGTCCGCCGGTTCTTGAGGTAACCCTTGGAAAGCAAAGCGTTTAGCGCACCGGTTGCACCCATCGCTGAACGCTTGCCTCTCTTCTTGGCTGGCGTCGAGATTGATTGATTTTGTGCATTCGGCGGCCTTCCCCTACGGGTCTTCGTGGTGGCAACAGGATTGAGTTCCGAGCCTGGAGCCGGTCCTATCGCGAAGAATTGCTCCAGTAGCTTCACCTGTACGGTTTCGCTTTTGAACTGGTTGAGTACGCCGGCGAGTTTAGCGAGGTCGTCTTTGAGTCCGGTGATGGTTGAGAGCATGGAGGAATGGCAGACGGTGCCCAGCTGCACGCAACCTCAGGGTCCGCACCGAGGTGGAATCACTACACGCCTTCCTTCTCAGCCAAAGATGCCATCAAGAGAGCACTTCAGTTTGTCCACCACCATCTGAAGCCGACCCAAGGTGATGACCTGCTGACACTGCTCCAGGCGAAGCATGGCTGACGCAGGCAGTCCGACCTTTCTCGAGAATGAGGCATAGGTTGTCTTCCCGCGCTTCTTGCGCAGAAAGGCAACCTATTTCTCATCCAACTTGATGCCACCTGCAGAGAATTGGCGTGTTCTCATTCTGGCTACGGAATATTTGGCTTGACCCCCACTCAGCTTTCATTTACTCGACTGAACTATCGGAGGAACAGCTATGGAATACTATGTCCAGAAAGACGGCCAGCAGTATGGTCCACTCACCAGCACCACACTTCAGGAACACCTCCATGCTGGCACCTCTGCTCTGACGGACCTGACTTGGGACCAGAAAAGCGCTCAGTGGCTACCCATTGAGGAACTCCTACGGCTCCAGGGTAAACGACATTCGAAGTCCCTTCCCCGGGGTGTTGCCTGCCTCCAGTGCCTCAGCGGTCCAGATTCAGGGAAACGCGTACAACTCACTGAAAATCCACCAGTCATCATTGAGACCTCAGCAGACTCAAATGTCTTGAGTGTCGACCCTGATGCACTACCCCACCATGTTCAGGTCAGTTGGGCGGAGTTCTCGCCTACGAGGCACTGAGCGCCCTGTGATCTTCATCTTCCCGCAACACCGCCTCACCCCGTCCTCCATCGCCATGCCCGTCCCCATCGCCACGCTTTTGACACCTGTAGCCACAAGCCTCACCATCTCCATGCTGAGATTGGCGCAAGAAAAAGGCATTCCCCTGCTTGAGAAATTGCTCAGCGAACCTGGGGCATATCTGTCTCGGGTGGGTGACTTAGTCTTGTGGAACGGAGAAAAGGGGAGCTCCGTAGTCGCCGGCCTTCAGGCGGTGGGAGAGAATCAAACAAGGATTCTGAGCACCGTTGCCGCTATTGAGAATGCCCAACTCACAACCAATATCGCCCTGGGCTCCATTCACACCCTCTCCATGGCCTCGCTAGGCATCGCTTCGCTGACAGGCGGCATGATGGTCTGGAGACTCCAAGCCATTCAAAAAAGGCTGGACCACATCAAATCCATACTGCAAGAGACCCACGCCTTGGTCCGGGCGGGAATTGACGCGAACTTGACTGTGGCGGTGCAGAAACTCGGCGCCTTCGACAACAACCAAGATCAAAGTGAAGCGAAGGATGCCAGGGACAAAGCCCAATATGTCGCCGCTGTCTATGGAAGGTTGGCCAGCGATGAAGCCATGGAAAAGAGCCCGAAACTGGCGGCACTCAACTATGCCACTCGGTGTTATTGCCTGGCCTTGCTCACCGAGTTCAGGGCTCGGCTTCTCCTGAACGACACCGGTGAATTGGCGAATCGTTACATGGCTGAAAAGCCAAGGCTGGAACACATCGCCGGAGTCACCTTCACTCGAACCATCGCTGGAAAACCTGAAGCATTCCTCGCGCATGCCATGAGGCATCATGGCGTCACGTTGAATCTAATGACTGAACTCTACCAGCATGCACAGCGGCTGAGTGCATTCACCGAAACCCCGATTCGCAACTCAACGGACCTGTTTGAGTATGTGTGGGACCGGGGGATTTCAGGTCGCACCTTTCTGCCATGGCCATTTGGAGCCGGACCTGAGGAACTTGCCATCAACCTCAAGTACACCATGGCGTGTTTTGAGGACATTGGAAGGGTGGAAGCTCTCTATTTGCATGGCCAGGCCGCGAGAAACTCCGCTGTGCCATTCAAGGACCTCCAGGAGCAAGTAAAGGCTGCGGAGGAAAAAGTACAAACTCCTGTTGAGAGCCCCACTATCACCAAAATCCCCAGCGAAGAGATTTTTGCGTATGCCATGCCTCAACCTCAATCCCAGCAGAATGCGCGTTCCAACTGAATCAGCCCCCCACTCGTGATTCCCAAGGTCAAGAGCACATCGGCAGCAGCAGTCGGCTGATCGCCCACAGCCACACGTCACGAACTCGCTCTCCTGAACATCCCCGCACCTGGTCAATGGTACCTAGGTGAGTGGGAGCTGTTCTACGAGGGACGATTCATGAGGCGCATCCTCATCTCATCGGAATCATACCAGTTCCTTGAATTAGGTGGTTCTCGTTCCAAGCCGTATCCCACCAAGGACATCGGAAATGGCAAAGCGGAAACCATGCTGGGACAAATGCGGGTGGAGTTCTCGAAGCAGACCGCCACTGGCACCAAAATGCGTTGGGAACTCTTCAGCAGAGAGGACCCAGAACGGTGGGAAGGTGTCAGAGTGAAATAGTCCGTCAGTTGCTGGTATAATACCCTGAGAGGAATCCAAGCCCGAACGCCAAAGCAAAGGCGGTTCCTCAAATTCAAAGGAGACAAGCAATGGCCAGAAATCGCCATTACTCTCCTGTCATCTCGCGGTTCGTTGTTTCCGCTCTGTATCATGAAGCTAAAGCACGCAGGATGCCCATGACTAAACTCACGGATCATCTGTTGTGCCAGGCTCTCAGAGACACAGACGGCTGGAAGCAAGCTGAGACCCTCCGAGTGGCAGAAGAACCACCGACGTATCCCTCGCAGCCATCCAAAGTCGCGTAGGGAGTTCACCACCACCCCAGGCATCACGAAGACCGGTTCCCGAAAGGGCGCCGGTTTTTTGTGCCTACATCTCAGCCCGAATACCCAGCCTCATGGCAGTCAAACTCAGTGCCAACTACAGCAAAAAGCTCGGCCTTCCAGTGTTCAGCTCCCACTTCTTCAGCGTGTCTGTCGAGGTGGAACTGACTGACCTCTCCCAAGTCCAAGCGGAATGCGCAAAGCTCTACCAGCTCCTGCAGCAGTCCGTAGACAAGGAAATCAAGCAGGTCGGTTTTGTCCCCGATGAGTTCTTTGGCATCGACGCCATTAGGCAGGGACAGAACAGCCCACAAGGCCGTCCTCATCATCAGAACCAGAACGGCAACTGCTCTCACCGCAACGGGAACAGCCAAGGCCAAGACAAGGGTTCCAATGGTCATTCCCACTCCAGCAATGGAAACACTGACTCCTGGAACTGCACCGACGGACAGCGCGGGTTCATTCTCCGCATTGTTAACGAGAATCAAATCGACAAGCAGGAAGTCGAGGACCTGTCCCAGCAACTCTATCAGCTCGGAGTGAAGCAGCTCAATAAGATGCAGGCTTCACAACTAATTGAGGAATTGCTGGCCAAGGCAGGAAAACCCTCAGGCCGATCCCGCTGGTCTCAACCCCGCAACCAACAGCAACCCTCATGAACACACTCCTTGCTGCCATACCCCCAAGAGAGAAGATCCAGTCCATTGAGAAGCCAGAAGCCAAACCACCAAGCGAGAAGGACATCATCGCCGGTCTGCAGAAAATCGTCTCCTCCTCACGGCTGGGGACCTTTCTGCAATGCCGGCTGAAGTTCTATTTCAGATACGTGGCTCAAATCAAGAAGGCAAAGACAGCAGCTTTGTTTCTTGGGAACGCCGTGCACGAAACCCTCAAAGCCTGGAACAAGACAAGATGGAAGGAGAACCGCCTCCTGTCCCTGAAAGAGCTCCACGATGAGTTCTCAAAGGCATGGGAGGAGCAATCCAAAGAAGAACCCGCAAACTGGGAAGGTGAAGAGGAAGCCGAAAAGTTAACAGGCTGGCGGCTCCTGGAAACCTACATGCGTCAGTACGGGCTCTTCCTTGCCATCAAACCTGAGGCCGTGGAAGTGCCTATTGAAGTGGACCTCGTCAACCATGGTTTACCAAGGCTGGTCGGGGTGCTGGACTTGGTGCAACAACGCCGGGTAGTCGATTACAAGACCTCCGGCACCACACCAAAGGAAGAACAGGCGGCGCACACCCACGAAGTCCAGACATGCACCTATGCCGTGCTCTATCGCGAAGCCAATGGCCAGCGTGAACTCGGTATCGAACTGCATTCACTGGTGAAGCTCAAGAACCCCAAGCTGAGCATCATTGAACTGCCACCCATGAGTGATAGCCAGCAAACCCGGCTGTTTCACCTCATGGAAGCCTATGTAGCAGGACTGGAGAGAAGGGACTTTGTGCCCTCCCCAGGCTTTGGCTGCATGAGTTGCGAGTTCTTCAATGAATGCCGGCGCTGGTCTTAAATCCCCCACAGGTCAAAACCCCCGCTAAAAGCCCACCCCCAAACAAAACCCCAGAGCCAGTCATCTCCCTACCCGGAGGTGGCTGGCTTTTTCATTTTCCCCCTCTAACCACATGAAACACATCCTACTCAAGATCATCATCGTGTTCCTACTCGCGGCCACTATCCCTCCTGCTCATGGAGGCTGGTTCGACAAGAAAGAAGACCCAACACAGAAAAGGCTAGTCCAGGTCGAACAGGAACTCACCCAGCAGCGCAAAACCAACGATTCCTTGTCCGCCATCATCGGTGTCCTGGGCGTCGGCTGTGTGCTGCTGCTTGTCATCGGAACCGCTCTCGGAGCCAAAGTACGCCGCCAACATGACCACCAACCCTAATCACCGCTGGCCTGAAGACGAGGAGGAAGAGCACGACCAGCGACTGGAAGTGCTCCCACCTGAACGCCGGCAGAAGCCTAAGAACTGGGTCCGACGTTTGCGAATCTACCTCTCTCAACACTGGAACCCCGAAAAGCTGGAGGCACCGAAGGTAGACCCTGAATTGCCTGAGCTGAACGGCGTGGAAAGGTCTGCAGAGGTATTTCGCTACACGACTCTCTCCACGGAACACTGGCTCTCTCCCAAAGGTTACCTGCGGGAATGGCTGCGGTTCAATGCCAAGGTGTTCGCGTGCCTACTCATCCCGTCGATTCTGGTGATGCCTTTGGTGACTCTTACCTTGGGTCAGTTCGTCACCTGGGCCGCACTGATTGCAGCCACTACGGCCAGCGTCATCCTGTTTCCGCTGTCGGCACTCATCTTCATCGGTCTCATCAGTGGATTGGTCTATCTCGGCAAATCCCTGCTGCTGATGCGCCGGATGCGTGATGGAAGGCGTGGACCGTATGACGAACGATACTATTGACCCAGCGCTTGTGCAGAACTTTGCACAGGCCGAATCCCGAATCAGAGCCCGCATGCCTTCACCGGTATGCGGGTTTTCGTTTTCATCCCCAACCAAAGAATCACCCATGAACCCCGAACCCATTACCCTGCCCGTCTCGGAGCTCAAACCCGCTCTCGCTGGACTGGGCAAAATCATCCTCAACAAATCCACCCTACCAGTCCTCAGAACCATCAAGGTAGAAAGAACATCTGATGGCTGGATCTGTCTCACTGCTACCGACCTCGACCGGTTCGTGACAGTACGCTTGGAACAGCCAGCCAAAGGTGAACCATTCGCCTTACTGGTTCCCTTCGAAGATCTAGCTAAGCTCACCAAATCGAGCAACAAAGGAGACAGCATCCATCTTGAGCCCGGCACCAAGGAAGACGTCATTCTGCGCTTCAACCTCGATGACCAACTCGGAGAAACCAGGGCGCCGTCATTCCCGGTTCAGGAGTTCCCTGCCATCCCAAGGATTCAGGCAAACCCTGTCCCGGTGAGTGAATCCTTCCGTCTGGCTCTCCATGAAGCAATGGCCTGTTCCAGTACTGACGAGACCAGATATGTCCTCAATGGTGCCTGCATCGATGTCAGCCAGCCAGAAGCTCACTATCTCGTTGGTACGGATGGCAGGCATTTGTTCAGCTGCAATTCCTTCAACCTGCCCTTCCAGAAGTCGCTCATCATCCCCAAACACAAATTCCTAGGGTGGAAAGACTTCAACCTAGACGGAGCATGGCAGATGAAGCTCACTGACAGCTCGGACGGCAAAAACCAACTCCTCCAGATTAGTAGCAGAAGATGGCGGTTCATCACCCGGCTCATCGATGGCAACTATCCCAACTGGCGGCAGGTGATTCCGAACCCCAGAGATGCCAGAACCACCTTGACCTTGGAACCCGACAAACTCGATGCGGTGATTCAGCTCATCGAACGGATGCCAAACCACGATGAGCAGTACCACTCGCTTGGCATTGAGTACCATGAGAAGGAATGCAGGCTGGCCTTCAAAAGTACTGCGGAAGCTCCCTGGACTCGCGTTCCCCTGCCCCACTGCAAAGCCGAAGGAAAACCGGTGACCATCTTTGTGGACCGCCGGCTTCTCCTCAAGGCCCTGCAGTTCGGTCTCACTACCATTGGTATCATTGATGAACTGTCCCCGCTCAGGTTCTACCTCGGCGGGAGACAGATGATCATCATGCCGGTGAGACCCAATGAATCAAACCCTCAAGACAACAAGGCTCCGGCACCACCTCCCAAGGAAACGCCGATACCTTCTCCACCACCAACAATTCAAGAAAGGAAACCCCAATCCATGCCTACTGAACCCTCTGATACTCCTTCACCACCCGCCAATACGCTCCTCGGCCAGCTTCAACTCGCCATTGAGGAAGTGGATGAAATCGGCGCCCAACATCACCAGACCTACAAGAAGCTGCGTGATGTGAGCACCAAGCTTCGCGGGATGCTGATGACACAAAAGGCCAACGACAAGGAACTGCGCACCCTTCGTCAGCATCTTCGCGGGCTTCAGACGATGCGCATTTGATTCTCACTTCCACGGCACCAAAAAGAGAAGGGCTGGATCCCTCACAGGGTTCAGCCCTTCTTCACGAAAGTCCGACGGGTTGGTCCTTATAGAGCATCCCCTCCAACCAACTGAGCCGCGCCCTAAAGCGCTGGGACATGTCGCCCTTTGTACGCTCCATCTGGATGACGCTGACACGTGTTTGCGGTAAGACTGCTAATTGAGGTCGCCTTGGTTCCACAATACTTACAAACGAACTGTGACTTCTCCGATCCCTCGTACGGTTGATGCTTCCCACGATGGGGACCGCTTGGGTGCCTCTGACAGACGCCACTGGTCAGGCTCGAAACAGACGAGGACTTGGTTCCACAGTTCACACAGTAATAATTGCTCATGCTTTTTTGGTCTTCCCATTACTGTGCGTCCCAACTTCTTCAATACAATGTTTTTGGCGCACTTCAAATTTGGGGCATTCCGCACCAAAGAAGAAAGGACGCAACAATGATAAATCGCTAGAATCGGCACAAGCAATCGCCCAACCCATGCGCCTCAAGGCCATGGGTTTTTTCATGCCCCAATCCCAACCATCAAACCCCATACCCCCATGTACCAACAAGAAACACCCCTCAAACGTCCCAAATGCAATCTCGTCCTGCATTGTGGTGGTCGTGAAGCCAGCCTCGATGAAGTCAAACGGGTCAAAACCCCGAAACCTACCGAGACCTGGCAGCCAATTCCCCACCTCGACCTCATCAGCGAAGTCCAGGACACCCTCGCCAAGACCAACCTCACCATTGGCGCTGTCGCTCACAGCCTCAGCCACAATGGAAGCAGGTACTTTGGTCTGATGGAGGTGCAAGGGAAGCAATCCTCCGACGACTACACCTGGGTTCTCGGCCTCAGGAACAGCCACGACAAGACCTTTCCTGCAGGTCTTGTTGCCGGCGCCAGTTGTTTCATTTGTGATAATTTGTCGTTTTCGGGAGAGGTTAAATTCGCCCGGAAACACACCCGCCACATTGTTCGTGACCTACCTTTCATCACGGGAAGAGCCATTGGTCAATTGATGGAAAAGTGGCACTACCAGGACAAACGCATCGCAGCATACAAGAAAGCTGACCTCGACGACATTCAAGCCCACGACCTTGTCATCCGGGCTACTGATGTCGGCGTGTGCAGCAACCGTCTGATTCCTTCCGTGCTGCATGAGTGGCGGAAACCGCGTCATGCGGTATTTGAAGAGCGGAATGTGTGGAGCTTGTTCAATTCGTTCACGGAGTCTCTGAAAGACGGCAGTCTCGCAGAGTTACCGAAAAGGACGGAAGCTCTCCATGGACTGCTGGATGTCCATGTTGGGGTCGGGCTCAACTGACGGTGCCATTAGAAAGCTCCTCTGAAAAGGAGGGGCTTTTTTTAGCTATCAGTTCCCGCGGTTCGCGGCTGATGCAGAAGCGAATACACACGGATAGGGATTCACGAGGGGCAGTGACGCCCATATGCGCACCTGCAGGGGCACAGCGCGGCCATGCTAGCGCTCAATGCCTGAGTGCCGAAGAACGACTCCAACTCCCTGATTTGGCGACTGTAGATCGCCCGCCGCGTAGAAACAGCCTGAGCAACCTTCGCGATGGATCCCACTTAGGCCCACCTCTATCGAAATCCAAACAAGGAATTCTGATTCCAAGATTGATTGGGATACTGAGTCTGGGCTTTCGGATTAATGCTACAAAAAGCGTTCGTCAATGAGCGCCTTTGCTTCCAAGGATAGATTTCCGCCCTCCAAGGTCGTCACCAGCCGGCCTGGGAAATGCCTGTCATACCACTCCTTCTTAGTCTGCCACTTCCGCTTGTATTCCTCGCGATGCAGCATCCCCAGATGTTCCCAGAAGAAGCGTTCACCGCGCCAGTTGATCGTGAAATCCGGCAGATAAAATGAACCATCCGGTGCATACAGCGGCTTCTCATATTCGAAAGCCACTTCCCGATCGCACAACATGTTGGCGATGATCACCTCGGACTTCGAACGTACCATAACGGCTGCAAGAGTCTTGTGAATCTTCCGATCTTCCAAGTATCCCTCACGCCGCAACAGCTCAAAGCCTTTAGGAGCCGGGCTGAATTCGAAGAGCGAGCAGTTGATGCCCACAAGATGCGAGCTCTCCGGCCGGCGAATCTTAAGAAGTGGTGCAATGTCTTCCTCGATGAGCAGCGTGCAATGCCTGCTCGCACGCGTCAGCCCCGTGTAGAACAACTCTGGGGATAGCAGCGCCGTCTTTTGCTTCGGCAGAATGAAATATACTCTGTCAAATTCACTGCCCTGCGACTTGTGAACAGAAATAGCATAGGCCAGTTCCAAGTTCTCCTCGGGCGGCTCTTCTTTGATCCAACGTTCCTTGCCGTTCTTCAGGGTCTTCCCCAGCTCCTTGCCGTATCCCACCGCCAGATGCTCTTTCCGCGCAAAGCAGACGCTGAAGCGTTTCATACGAAAGCCGCTCCATTTCCATTTCGAGCCGTCGAATCCATGCGGCTTCACATAGCCAAGTTCCCCATTGAAGATTTCACAGGCAACATTCGCCCGCTTGTTGAAGTCCCACGCATGCAGGGGTTCAGAAGCACCTCGATTTCGTACCTGCATCACTTTGTCGAAAAGCGTGATGCCTGCCATTGAGCCCACACGCTCCAGCCTGCCTCCTCTTGCTTCCTTCTGCAGCCGCAAATTGACTGCCTCCGTGCCGAAATCCTCATGTATGTAAGGCGAGAGCACTTGATGATATTCAGGTCGCAACGGTCCCTCTTCCGACTTGGCGGCTTCAATCCAGATTTTGTGCTGAGCTTCAGGATCCACCTTCGTCCCAGTATCCTCTTCCATGTCGGCAATGATTCGCGCAACCAGCTTTTCCATCAGGTCATTCGCGTCCTTCCAATAGATCGCCCTCAGATCCTTGTCGAGTGCCCCATCAAAAGGCAGATCCTGCAACCGCTGGAACATCTCCTCCGCCCGGAGGCTTTCCTCTTCATCCTTGACTGATTTATCAGGCCTCCTCACAAAGACCGAAGCCAGATCAAGAATGCCCGTGCCTCGTCCTGTCATGCGATTTTCCATCTGGCGGAGATTGACCGTCAGCTCTCCCACACTCTGTGGATGATTCTCTCTGAGCCAGTCGATGACGTCGGCAAAAACCTTACCTCGTCCGATAGGAGGTAACTGGTTGGGATCCCCCACGATAATCATCCGCTGCACCGTGTTCCAATTGATCGCACGGAAAAGGGCCGCAGTCAGCTCCAAATCGAGCATGGAAGCCTCGTCGATGACATAGGTTGTCACCTTATCCTCACGTTGCCCACCGCTGGTCCGCAGAGTCAAGTTGGGATTCAGCCAGCCACGTCTGGCAAGAAAGGAATGGATAGTGCTGGCACCTTTGCCAGTCTTGTCCCGGATGCGGTCTGCGGCCTTGCCCGTGGGGGCCAGCAGCAGGAACGTGGCATCCGCGCCGTGAGCCTTTTCAACCGCCTGGAGTATGCGACGGATGATGCTGGTTTTGCCTGTGCCAGCTGCTCCACAAACCACAGCGACGGGACGGCGGAAGACCTGATCGCAGACAACGGCTTGTGCAGCCACGGCCTTTTCATACTCGCCTCGGTCCTTCTCAACCAGCTTACTTCCGGCTTCAAACAGCAGTTCCTTCCAGTACTTCTGCGTGACAGGCGCCTTGAACGCGATGTCCGCATAACCGGCCAACTTGCGAATACGGCTCTCAATCTCCCTCTCCGCCTCATACACCCGGCGGAGATAGGCATACTCGCACGGTCCCTCCTTCCGGAATACGATGGCTTCCTCCAGACGTTCACGGTCCACATCGAGGTAGGTGTCCTTGAACGCCACCCGCTTCCAATCTGGAAGAAGCTCCAGTCGGTGATTCACGTCCTGTAATAACTGTCCACAGCTCAGGAACGTGTGCTTGGTTTCGTATCGAAGGCGTTCCACGCACATGGCCCGAAGTCGTCGCCAATCGTCAAGGTCGTAGAGGAAGCTGCCACCGAGGTCGGGAGAAGGAAAGGCTCCATGATCGATACGCGAAAAGGAAATAATATCATCCGGATCTTCGCCAATGAACTGCTCGACCAGCAAATAGGGATTATCGCAGATCTCCTGAAGGTCGCCGCTCAGGCAATGGTCCGCTCGCTCGTCGGATAGGATCCGCTCCATCTGATCCTTGGGCAGATCGAACCTTGGGAGGATAGCGGATAACATCTTCCGCTCGCCCTGTGACTTCAGTTTCCACTGGCGTCGAATCCGGGTGGCGTCAGGGTCGCTCATTTTGAGTCCAGGAATCTCGTGGGCCTTCCCGTCCAGCCAGGCGAACAAGGCGGTGCAAAATTCCTTGTCCTTCCCCTCGGCAGCAGCGGCGCGGAAGACTGTCACACCCTCCCCCATGCCAAGGAGGTCCATCACGCGAGCCAACCCCGGATACAATCCGCGCCCTTTCCACAGTTCCGCCAGCAAGCTGTTCAGCCAGGCTAGGCGCAATGTCCAGTCTTCCGTGTCGTCGCCGATGTCTCGTAAATAGGCTGCGATCTCAACGAATCGTTCGATCAGAGTCAAAGCATCGTCATCACTGACGTGGCGTGAGGCATACTTGAAGCAACGCGCGTTGTCAGGGACCAACGTGATCTTCTCCAACACTTCCGGCTTGTCGAGATAGCGATGGTAGGGAATTCGCAACCCTTGATCCGGGTAGTGAGTGACGACATTGCGCTGCCAGACAAACCCGCCGGCAAACTTCTCTTTGGTGGCTTCGTCCGTTCCCTCGTAGAATTCGATGTCGCCCAGTCTCTTGATTCTCGCGACACCGACCACGATGTACCGCTTCTCATCCTCACTGCTCAGCGGGTTGCTGTAGTTCGCGTAATGGAACACCAAACTTTCATCCGGAACCACCTCTTCGAAGTAAGCCTTGGCCAGCTCCAGCCGCTTGTCGTTGCTCACGTATCCGCTTTCCTTCACCTCGTCATTGTACATTGCATCATATGGCCAAATGCACACGGATGCGGGAGGCAGATGCCATTCTGTGCGTTTGCCGCTCGGAAAGAATGCCGGAGGCTCGTCGTAGGCAGTAAGTGGTTCCGGACCAAAAGCGTTAATGCTGTAGATGCACGGGGGGATGCCGTTGACCTTGGAACAGCATTTCCCCGCCACGGACTCTTCCCACGCTAGGTCACGCTTGTCCTTGATCTTTTCGCCGGGATACGAGTGTGGACCAACACAATACCGGTTACTTGACGGCTTCCGGCAAATGCGACCGTTCCAGCCGTCCATGTGCCAGGCCAGGCGTGCTGAGAGATGAGTTGGCATACAATTTTTGAGTTTTAGAACCGTCAGATCTTACGAATGCACTTGGAGAACTTTTGTGGGTTTGATAGCTAATCCTCAAAGTATCTCGCGCAAAAGTGGTAAGGATGTCGGTCTTGGAATCTCCCGAGATTGTCCAACACCGTAACAATTCGGCAGAGCTTCGTGCCTCCGTTCTTTTCTCCACGCAGGCCACGTCCCACGATCTGCATGTACCGCACAGGACTGAATACCGCTCGTGAGATCAACACCATATCTGTTTTAGGCGCATCGAATCCGGTACTCAAAACGCTGTGGTTGCAGAGAACACGAATCTTGCCTTGCTGAAAACGCTTCAAGAAATAGCGCCGAGCAATTGTCTGTGTGCCACCGCTCACCGCCGCCGAGGGGATGCCCTGCAGGTTTAGGCGTGCCGACATCTCTTCCGCGTGTGAAACTGAATTGGCAAAGAGCAATATGCAACGCTCGTTCGCAGCTCTGATTCGCTCCACCAACCGTTCGTTTCGATCACTGTTGCCAGCAAGTCGCTGGTTGATCGCTTCTAACAGATTCTCAAAAACAATGCCTTCCCACGGTTGAGGAATCTGAGCGAGTCTCTCAATCTCGTCTGGCAACAAGCCTGTGCCTGACTCCAATGCTTCGCTGACTATCTCCGAAAGAACGCCCTGCCCGCGAAGCCGTGCATGGAGATTTTCCTGCTTCACGGGTTGCCACCGATTGTCAAAACGTTGCGCAAGCCTGCGGCTCTCCTCGTCATCCATTCGGAAAGGGGTGGCGCTCAAACCTAGAATGGGAGGCTCGTCCTTTTGAGGCGCCCCAGCTCGAGGGGCCTCAGCGTCCAACCAACGCAGCAGGTTTGTGTAGCTCGGCGCAATTGCATGATGGCACTCATCAACCACAACTAATCCTGGGCACTGAAGCCAAGCCAAGGCACTGGATCTGATGCGGTTGTTTAGCGTCTGAATAGATGCAACTATCACAACAGGATTACCGCTGTCATCTATGGCAGGATCTGGATTCCCTCCCCAAAGGCGCACGATTCGAAGCTCGGTATTGTCCTCCCCCAAGTTGACCCACACTTGGCGGAAAGCTTGCACTGCCTGTTCGCAGAGCTCATCGGTTTGAGCAATCCACAACACTGTTCGTCTAAGAGATTTTGGTTTCAGGACGAGAACGACTGCAGCTTGAACGGTGACTCGTGTCTTGCCGCCCCCGGTAGGAAGGCTGACAACTGCCCGCCGGCGCTTGTTCCCAAGTTTGATCAATTCTCGAATTCCATGAAAGACATCCTCTTGGAAGTCATGCAAGGGAGGCAAATGGATCGGGCCATTGACGAACTCCTCTGGGTCGCGTCTGACGTCTGGGGATGTTCCGAATTCTTCAGGAAACCCGATGCTAAGGGCAAAGGCCCGCGCTTGGGCAGGTGTCCATCGTCCTGGTGGATTCAGTCCTTCCTCAGCAAAGGTTTTTTTCAATGCGCCTAACGTTGCCGGGCCTAGTTGGGCGAGCACGAGAGCTGCCAGAGAGAGTCCGCGACATTGCTGTATCCAATCGACATGGGACAACTCGCCCAAAGCCTGCCTGAGAGGTTCGTCACGTTTCCCGACCGCTAGAAATAGCCGCTCTTCCAGCGTCGAACCTGATGCCACTCCCGCTCTGAGTTCGTCCACCTTTCCGTCCCCAAGGAGACGCAGTGCTTCGGCGGAATCACTTTGGAGCCATCCAGCAGCAGCCACTTCTCGCAATACGTGTTCCAGTCTCGCGGACCTGGAGAGTTCGGAAAGTTGTTGGTGATCCAAAATCAGCATGCTTTCCCACAAGAGACACGGAGTCACATGTGATTCTGCCGAAATCCGCATCTTTAACCCCGCAACCGGAAGACAAAGGGCATGATGTTTCGCGTCTTCTCGCAACACCTCTCCAAGCTCAGGCATTGCGGCAACCAGTGGGCTTGCAGGTCCGGTTTCATGGTGCCACTCGGGGCGCATCATCTCCGCAAGATCCCTTGCACCTTCATCGAGCCAAAGCCTCATGGTGGCGTTATCCAATGTCACCACAATGTAGCCGTCGCTTCGCGCACGGGATGCCAAATCAGGCGAGCCAGTAACACAGATTTCCTCAAGCAGAACTTCTTGCTCATCAACCCACAGACGATCTGGCACAACCCCATCCCTAGCCGCTCCTCTCCAGAGTTCCCCTAGTGAATCTTGCTCGAGAGAGGCTTTGGTAGTCAGTTCCTCGATCATTCCCAGCCACAGGCAACAGATCTCTTCACTGCAAATTTCGACCTCCGGAACTGCCGAGAGCAGGTATTCCAGTGCGGATTCCACATCTTGCCACTGTTGCAGCATTGCAACTACAGGTTCATGCCTCCGCTCGACCAAAGCATGAAGGCGTACGGTTCTGGAACCAAGTTGGACCGTGCCGTAGCGGTGCAAAATCCATATCAATGGGTGAGGCACCTCAATTCGATCATATGTTGAGACGGTCGCGTGGCCGAACGAGATTTTCTTTGCAAATTCACCTTGGTTGAACCGCTTCAGAAGATGCGCACTAAACTTGGCGTTGGGCTCGCCCTCCAAGCTGATGAGGAGCGCCCATCCGCGCGGAAGTCTCAATCGGAATGGTTGCAAGTAGCCCCATCTGGCACTTTCGCTGACATTCGTACGATAGAATTCGCGCCAGTAGGACATCCAAGGTCGAAGGCTATCGTGATCCTCAAGCTCAATTGTACCTTCAGGGAGCTCCACGACGCCCAGCATCTCCAACCACTTTTCGTCTCGTTCGTGTTCGATCTCATCAACCAAGACCCCGCTATTTGACGTGTCAACATCCGGGTCGACAAGCATTCCGGGCTTCAGGACCTCATTGCCGGGCTGCCAAGTTTCGTCCCGCCTGAGAACTCGAATTGCAGTACGATTTCCAGCCACAAAGCTCGATCCAATCTCGAAAGGACACGCCCTCAGGTTCTTCCAAAACACCCTCCACCTGTCCGTTTCGAGATCTGCGTTCCAATCTGGAATATCCCTGCGAAGAGTACTCAGTATATCGTGCCAGGCTGCCCCATCGAGCGGCCTTACCTTCATCACTCCCGAGAGAATCCGCCTTGCATCCTGTTCACTGGCGACTGCCTGCGACACGGGATACAATCCGTGGGGTAAAATTACGCCGGGAGGCGCAAATACAGCCTTCGGAGAAGTAATCCAGGCGCCATCTTCAATGGGCACAATGGCAAGATTGGGAAGGACCTGTTCCCACTCCGTGGGACCGCACTCATTTTGAAACGCCTCGGCAAGCTTGAGAACTCGAAGGCAATGCGAAAGTTCGTGCGAGGTAAGGAACGAGAACCAGCGCCAGGGCTCCTGCCGCAGCAGGTTCGGAAAATGCTCGTCGTCGGAGGAGGAGTTCGCCCTCAGCCGTTCCGAGAGCACTTGCAGTCGACCGCTGCGCTGCCGCTGCGAGCAAGAGGGATGCACATGGCACTCTAGTGCCCTTGCGCTCGCCAGTCCCTGCCACATTGTCGTCAGGCCTACATCTTCCTTGGGTGCCCTCCATAGCTCGCTAGCAGGGCGTAAATTGCCAGCTGCATCGGGAACTACCGCCGCCGTCTCAAACTCCTTCCAGACCGCTTCCACAAGGGGAGCAGCCTCCTCGTCCTTTCGTTCCATTCGTCTCGGAAATGCATCGATGACGCATCCAGGATCCGATTCCAGATAAAGACTTGGCAGCGTTGCAACAATCAGCTTGGCAGCCTCCTGCATTAACAAAGTGTTCCACGCACCACCAACGATGGCATTCCGGTCGTCGTTTACTTTCCACGGGGCATTCAGAATTCCCGGCAGGTATGTCAGCGTATGCGTCGGGAAGAATGCCCAGAATCGACCGGCCTCCTCTCTCGCCGCGTCGATGGGCATTGCCCAAGCCAATGGGACGGAGTCCCGCGAGTGAATGTGCGTGGCATCGTCTCTCGCACGTGGCTCCGTGGTCTGTACCTGTCGAGAAGCGAGATGCCACCGGCTATTGTTCCCATCCACCGAAAGTACGCGTTCATTTTCAGACGGCGCGAATACCCGAAGTTCTTTTACAGAGCCTGTGCCCGCATCTAGGGAAAGCTGAAGAGACACCGGGAAAAAGAGAAGAAACTCAGTCGGAAACTCAGAAATCTCAGTCCGTAGGCGATCCCGAAGATCAGGCGCCGGAACGTTTACCCGGACTATGGTTTCAGCCCAGTCAAATTGAGCCAACGTTGAGTCTTTAGCACGTTCCGCATCCTCTAGCGGCCACGCCAGTCGGAGACCTGGACAATGTGAAACACCGAACCGGCTATGAAGTTCATCCCGACACCTTTCGGGTTCGAATCGAATGGCACCACGAGACCGTGTAAAGAAATCGATCTTTCCGCCCAGTTTCAACAGCGACTTGAAACCAAGACCAAATCGCCCAATCTGGTTGCCTCGCTTTGGGGACGAATGGGACCTCAGGAGTGCCTTCAACCCTTCGTCAGTCAGGGGAGCACCTGTATTAGCGACATAGAGATGCTTCGAATCAAGGACTACCTGAATTCTGCCGTCACCCAGCAAAGTGTTATCTTCGTGAGCGTCGAGGATGGCATCTGCGCCATTTTGAACCAGCTCCAGAATCTGTCGATAGGCGTACCCCCCCGCTAAAACCCTCTGCTCGATCCCATAGTGCTCCAGGATATCGTCCTTGTACCTTTCATACGCACCGAGCCGTTCATAATTCAGTTTCTGGACGACTTCAGAGAGGATTTTCATCGTAAGACGTGGCGCGGCGTAGTTGCTACTTGGATGCGAGATATCTCAGTTCCGTGTCCAGCATGGCCGGATCTTTGCACACGTGGAAATCCCAGCGTCCCATCTGGCCCCAATGGTTGACTGCACTTACCCAGCGATGCGCCGCCTGGACTTTAGCTTCGTCTTGCTGGTTCATCATTCCTTTGATTTCAAGGACAAGACAGACGTCATTCGAAAGCCTTACTAGGAAATCGGGTGAGTAGACGTGCGAAACACCGAGGAACTCGTACGGGATCGTGAACCCGAGATGATCGTTACGGGCATAGTAGCGGACCGAGTCGCATGCTTCTAGAGTGAAGGCCGCAGAGCGCTCCCATGTCAGAGTGTCGAGCACCACCTGATCGATATGACTCTTTTGGACAGGGTGACACGCACGGATGGTATTGAAGCGAACGTCCGCCGTGGTGCCATGCGGTTGAAACCGGTTGATGACGGGAAGCAACGGCGGCTCCCCCGAATCCGTATCGGACTCAATCGCGTCAGTCAGGCGACTCACCACTTGGTCCGCGTAGATCTGGATGCCGAGTTCACGTCTATCAGCCCCCTTCCAGTTGACCCGGCGCTCAGCAAATTCGCTCACGATCTCCAGCACTTGGGGGAAAAGCTGGTGCCTCGCCATCATGCGCATTTTTCCTCCTTTCGCTGTTTGGGTGTCAGTCAGGCGAATGACGATCTGCCGGGCCAGTTCGAAGAGGATCGTTTGGAGGTGATGGTTCGCATAGAACTCCTCCCGGTTCTGCTCCTTCAGTGCAAATGATGATGTGCCAACGCCTCCATCGCGCACCCCGACCTGGGGCTGGACAAAAAGCTGCAACGGTACTTCCATTGGTTGGATGCTCAGAGGCTGCACCTTGTTCCAGTCGCAGCGGATTAGATTCTTACGCAGCTCCAAGACGTAGCCTTCGACATTTGGAAAACGCATCTCAAATCCCGCGCGTTCCGGCAGGGCACGCACCTGGGTGACCGGCTTGTCGTCAGGCGCCGGGTTTTTAGTAGGGCGTCCCTTGTAAGGAATCACCGAGAACGGAATGCCGTACACGTCGGCGTACTCCGGCCGGAACATGCCGGTTTCGGGATCGACGTCATAGCTCAGCCGTCGTAGTCCCCGTCCCACTACTTGTTCGCAGAGCAACTGGCTACCAAAAGCTCGCAAGCCAAGGATCTGTGTGACATTGTTCGCATCCCATCCCTCGGTGAGCATCTGTACGCTCACGACGCAACGAATGTGTTCGCCAGACGTACCCGGTACGCCCACATGTGCAACAATCTGCCGAAGCTTCTCCGCTTCCTTTTCCTTTGTACTACCTTCCCCGGCTTCGGCATCGGCCAGCAACTTGGAGTCGATGCGCAGTGTATAAGTTCGTTGCTCACTATTTGCCAGTTCGGGAAATGGCAAGCCACCCGGGCTGAATTGCCGTACCTTACGAATCTTTCCCTTTGCCTTTGAACCTTCGCCGAACTCTTCGGAATCATCTTCTTCCTCGTCTGCAATATCCTTGACCTCTTCCTGGGTTTCACCGGAGATCCTCTCAAAGAAAAGCTGGGCGATGTCCGTGTTGTCACAAACCACGATCATCACGGGCGGGATAAACGTCTGGCCTGGGCGTGACTCTGCATGTTGTTTGAACCTTTCCTGCCACTGCGAACCAAGTGTTTTCAACGCCGCATCTGCATACCGCCAGACAGATTCGGGCTTTGGCTTTCCTCCCTTGAGATAATCGGCAGGCTGAAGACGGCGTTTGATCTCATCCCAAAGGCGGAAAAACTTCGGGTCTGGCTGGCCGGTCTGATCGCTTACTGGAAGGCGGGGAATCTTGGTGATGCCGCTCTCGATGGCATCCACCAAGCCAAAGTCGCTCACGAGCCACGGAAAAGGTGAACCCTCAATCCAACCACTACCAGCGAGGTAAAAGGGCGTGGCGGAAAGGTCCACACAAAAACCCACACCGACCGCTTGGTTAATCTTGTCCAGCCCCTCGACCCAAACGGTCGCCTCCTCCGCATCTGCATCGGAAACCTCTCCAAATCCTCCCTCGTCCCGTTTTTTCCGCTTGCTCTTGGCGGCAAATCGCGCGGGCGCAGGTCGATAGGCATGGTGGGCTTCATCATTGAGTACCATCACTTCACCAAGACCGTGAAGTTCCTTGAGTACCCGACGGGAGAACGCATCCGCACCTTCTTCGCCCTTGTTTACGACGGTAAAGTTCTTCCCCGCCTCAGCATGCGGAGATTCAGGTGCAAAGCCGTGCCAGTTCGTCACCAGAACCTTTCCTTGAAGCATCAGAGAGCGCATCTGGCTTGGCACGATGTCAAACATCTCAAAGTAACTCTCTTCGCCGGCATCGGGTCGGAGGACTTGGAGACGTTCCTTCACAGTCAGATTGGGACACACAGCAAGAACCGCACGCGGAAAGCGGGTATCCCCCGGCACTGCCCCGCGGTTGCAAAGAGCCCATGCAGTCAGCATGGCCATGACCACTGTCTTGCCGGAACCAGTGGCCATCTTGCATCCATAGCGCTTCAGCGGCTTCCATTGTGTTTGCTGCGGTGGGTCCACCAGCCTTGCTACAAACAGTCCCTTCGCAGTACTCTCCAAGGTTTCATCCGTCACCGAGCACAGGGCTTCGTATCGCTCCCGCGACACCGCCGCCGTCCAACGTGGATTGCGACCGCTGCCTACGATTTCGGTTAGATAGATCACTGTCTCCACGGCTTCGATCTGGCAGAAGAAGAATCGTCGCTTGCGTTCCGGATTCCTCCAGTGCGTCAGGAGTTTCTTCGTCGTGGCCGTGGCATTCTCGTAGTTGGAGGCTCGCCACCGCGCGAGGTCGGCACGCAAATCATTCACCAGCCCGAGTTCCTCACTCCCGTAGTCAGACTCTATACCCTCCAAGGACATCTGCGTTTGACCGCTCATCACCCGCTGGGTGGTCCAGAAATAGCTCGCCTTACGGCGGCCCGCTGTCTTGATGGCCTTGCCGCTCTTATCGTACGCCCACCAGAACTTCGGTTCGTCATAGGGACCATTGATGATCGGCTCCTCCACTGGAGCCTGGATGGGAAGCTCGGATTGGGAAGTGTCGGAGGATTTTGTGAGCGGGCGAGCCATGTTGGGTTTCAGATAGTGAGGTTTCGCCTCATACCCATTGGTACATTTCTTTTAACTCTCGGACAAAGTTGTCCACATCTGGGTAGATGGAACTCCTGCGAGTTCCGAGCAATTCCATCTGGGTTCTCATTACCTTCAAGTCGACTCCATCAAAGTCGACTCGGGCGATCACCTCTTCTGGGCAACCGTGCTTGGCAACAAGAACATCTTCGATCGCCTCGAGTTTTGATCCGTGAACGGTGAAGTATCCTTTCTGAACCTGAATCCGATTGTTGTCTTGGCGTGGGTAGATGGCGACTGGCCAATAGTTGTCATACTCTGCGTCTCCATCATGATGGCGAGAAGGAACGACTTTATGGTCTCCTACTTCTTTTGGCAGCCAGATGTTCAGACTCTCATTGTGCTCAGGACTCACAAGCCCCGCATACCCAAAAAGAGTGCCGTTGAGAATTGTAGGTTGAAGTAGCCATACGCAAGGGGTGTCAGTGGAACTTGCTCCATCAATTGCAAAGAACACAGCCGCGATGAAGCTCTCGGTCCAGTCAAGAAGCCGGGTCGGGATACCGTGGTGCTGAGCAAGGTAGTATGTGCTCCACGAGTTCATGCCAGAAACAGGCGTGAACCGGATTCCCTGCTGGCACAGATCCAGCATTGGTCCTAGCTCCGAATACCCTGTTCGCCAATAGGCGCCGGGCTGAAGCTTGAGCTTGTTGCTCTTCACACCGCGAAACCAGCAGTAGACGTTTTCTTTCCCTCCCCAACCTTCCAGGATGTCGATGGCCCTTTCGAAACCATTCAGAAGACTTGTCGCCTTCTCAATTCTGTATGGAACGGAGGGTGCAGCTTTTGTAGATCGTTTCTTCGCCATACCAAGTTGTCATTTCAGATAAAGTTAGTTCGCTTTCACCCGATGCACACGCATCACTTCATTGCCTCGGGGATCGATGACTTTCACCGCAATAGTGCAGCGGGCTCCGGCAACAAAAGGAAGGCTTTCCGTCCCGGAAAGGCGAGCCAACACATCTTCGTCGATGCTGCCTTTCAAAGCCCGACTCAACTTCTCCCATGCCAACCGATCAGGAAAAAACGCCTGACAAATACAGAAAACCTTGCCGTCGTAGTCTGTGTCCAAGAACCATGCGGCGACCTTCCTCGCATCCGTGGCCTCAATGCTGTTCTTCACAGGGTCGTAAATGTCAACTCCTTCCATGTGCACGGTAAATTCGTCACCATTGGACGATATCCTCGTACGGGGCTGCCCAAAGACGGTAAAGATCTGTGCCGTAACTTGGGTCTTTTTCAAGAGATCGCCCATCTGCACATCCGGTCGTATGAGCGCCATGTGGATACGCATCTCTGCATTCGGATCCTCGTTATTATCCTGGATGCACTCCTGCGCCATGGCGTCGAAGCCAAAGCCGGCCACCACGAGGTCATCATATCCACGCTTGTAGGCGGTACGCATGGCCTGCTCCACCAAGTAGCTGGGCACGTTCCCCATCTCCGGCCCGACGACAACAGCTACCCGGTGTTCCCTGCCATCCTCTTGGGCAAACTCACCTTCAGCATGAATGAATGTATTCTCAACGCGGTCCAGTCGTGCCAGCTTCACGTGCTTGTTTCCCAAGAAGGTGATGCCGTCCTCTCGCAGAAGGGCAAGCATTCGGTCGATGTGGCTGGAGGCATTGGCGGCGGCCAAGGTCGCCGTTCCTTCCGGATGATAGGCATCCGCGTCCTCCTTCGGGCTTTCAAAGGTAGCTAGCTCCTCCGGCGCTCCGCCAATAGGGCTCTCTACGAATGGAACCTCGGGACTGTTTTCGGGCGGCCGAACGCTCTCCACCGTGAAAGGGCCGCTCACTCGTACCACGCCTTGTATAATTTCCGGCTGGTCTACCAGCTCTTCCTGCTCCGCGTTGGCCGAGATGCAGCCGTTCACCTCATCCATCTTGGCCCGCCATGCTTTCCGGTACGCAACAAGGGCTTCTTGTAATGCGGTAGGCCAATCGGGATCTGTATCGAACGGCACTTCCCATTCTTGCCATACGGTGCCCGGGGGAATGGATGCCCGCAGTTGTGTCACTTGGTTTGCAGTGGGGCCGCCTTTTCGCTGCCGGATGAGCTTAGGGTCAGTCTCCGGAAGCAGCCAGCGGCGAACATCGGCGTCCGTGTGTTTTTCGCCTTTGGTGCGCACCTTGACAATGAGCTTCTCCAACAGTTGTTCCCGGAGCTTATCTGTGACGCCTCCGAGAGCGGCATTTAGAATCACGAGTGCATTGCCGAGAATCGGCTCGTGCCGAGCAAAAATGGGATCCAGTCCCTTATTCTGCGCAATCGACTTTAGTTTTACATGGGGAATCGTCCTGTAGTGGAATCCGTGCTTAGGATTCAAGGGTTGGTTTGGATCTACTCCTCCGGTCGGATCCTTCGTATTGAAAGTGTCAAAACAGGCTGTGAGCAGGCGCTGACGGGCAATGGCAGCGGCCACGCGCGAGCTGTCGATTGTGATCCACCGCCTACCCCATTGTTCAGCAACGAATGCGGTCGTGCCACTTCCGCATGTCGGATCGAGTACAAGGTCACCAGGGTCGGTGGTCATCAAAAGGCAACGCGATATTGCTTCGGCAGCGGTCTGGACGACATAAACTTTGTCGCCAGTGAATCCGCGCTCACCCAATCCGAGCCAGATATTGGCGCGCGGAGTCTGGCCGAAATCGGCAAGCATCATCCGATACTCGATGCGCTTCCCGACTTGGACAATGCGGTCAGCTGCCAGCAGTCGCGCCAGTCCGTCGTGGCCGGTTTTCCAATGGTTGTTTGCCGCGATTCGCCAATCTGTTCCGAATGCCGGAAAAGGTTTGCTACTGTCTTCCGAGCCGCCATCGGAAACAAGCGGTGTGCTGTCAAACACGTGGAGTTCTTTGGGAATTCGCGAAAGGTCGTCCCGTTCGGCTTTCCACATCGTCCGCCAGAACCCGGTCGCCGCGTCGTAGAGCATTGTGTAGCCAGTCGCGCCCTCCTCACCTGGCGTTTTTGGCTGAGTAAGTTGGCGATAGCGAACGCGAGCTTTGTCTCGCGCATACCAAATAATGAAGTCCGCCACCGAAGGCAGTAGTTTGGTAGCCTGTAGTCCGGTTTTGCTGAATACGATTTGCCCGCAAAAATTCTCCGGCCCGAATACCTCGTCCATCACCAATCTGACGCGGTGCAGATTTTCGTCCGAGATCTGTACGAAAATGGAGCCTGACTCGGTGAGGAGTTCTCGCGCGACTAACAGACGTTGCTTCAAATAGGCGAGGTAGGAGTGGACACCGAGGGCCCACGTATCCCGATAAGCTTTGATCATCTCAGGCTCACGACTGAGATCCTCGTCCTTGTCCTTCACATCCCGCTTGCCCACCTCGTTCTGCCAATTTGAAGAAAATTTGATGCCATACGGAGGATCGAAGTAGACCATCTGCACCTTCCCCGCAAGACCCTCGCGCCGAGCAAGCGAAGTCATCACCTGAAGACTGTCGCCAAGAATGAGCCGGTTCGTCCAAGTCACCTCATGCTGGTACCAAGCTCGCGCCTCCTTGGCAGAGAGCTTCGGCTCAGCAAAGAAGTCCCGCTGGGCATCCTCTCGCCGCACCGTGCGCAAAATCGCCTGCGCAGAGACCCGTTCATGGATGTGCAACGCCACGGGCTCCACAGCGAAATCCGGCAGTTCCCGCTTCCCGGCCCACTCCAGCCACGGCTGATCGCTCTCCAAATACGCCCCCAGTTCCGCCGCCTCGTCCCTGGTCAATGAGGTCCGCGTGGCCTTCTCAAGCAACTCCCGGCAGCGCACGATGCGCTCGTTGAAACGCAGTTCTGGAGTCCGGTGGGGATCATACGCATATTTCACCTTCGGCTCAGCCTTCACCCTCTCGCCTGGAGGCGTGCCGGCAGGAGGCAGCAACTTGCGCGTGGCATCCTTGTGCTCGAAATCGGTGACGGGAGTGGCGGTTGGCATGGCAAAGTTGAAATGACAGGGAAGAGACGAAATTCAAAGCGCAATCGTGCAAAATTGAGGCGTTTAATTCTCACTGTAGAATTTCGGTACCCTCCCTCTCCTGTAGCCCGAGGGCCAACACCCCTGGTGCACGGTGCGGAGCTGAAACCATGAAGGGAACCAAAGGATACATTAGCTGGCCCTTCCACTGCATCAGCGATGATGTGCTGTCATACGCAGCAACCAGCCGCCGTGCGACTTCCTTGTGATTTCCGCTTTCACCCTCGCGCCGGGTGGCAAAGCCCTCGACCAGATGGACAGTCAAGCCGGTGCTGTCCCGATACCGAGACAACCGTTCCAAGAAAAAGATAGCTGCCAGGGTGGTAACGGCTCCGGCACTTCTGTACCACGGGCTATGTTCCTCGCGCTTGTCCCGCATATGTGGGTTTCCTTCATCGCAAAAGTGCGAGGACAGGGGTGCTTCGAGAATGAGCACGGAGGGGCTTGCGGGTGCTGACGTCAACACCTTCGCTGTGGCCTCGCAAGCCTCGGCAAAGGTGAGGTTTTCCGCCCATATCTTTGCTTTTAATTTTGTCTTTGGACGCCGATGCTCGTAGTCCGCTGCATTGGTTGCAAAGCCGCATGATTGTCCTCGGGAGCCTTGGTTCGAACTGCCCCGTGACTCTAGTTGCTCCGACTTCGAGAATCCCAAGTCCACTGCGACGATAACCAGAGAGTTCCCAGAAATGTCTGCCTTGGATCTACAGGGTTTGAATTTCACGGTCTGAAATTGGGGGGCGATTAAGAAAAAGATGCGAACACCGCATCACACCAACTCCAGCGTTCCGGAGTCGACGAAGACATGGCGCACGCGATTCATCAATTTGGCCCCACTACGCAGCCCGAGATGAGAGTTTAGGAGCCGGATGGCGCCTAACCACTCCTCCTTGGTGGTGCGGATTGACGCATCAGGATGATTGCAGAAACAGACCAGCCAGAGCTCGGCTGGAATCCTATTGAGGTGATGTAGAAAGTACAAGTGGGCAAGCCGGTTGGTCATCTGATAGAAAGACCGGGTCAGGTCTCCCTTGGGTTTGGCTCCCATGTGCAGGGCGGTGGCACCCAAGGCTGACTGGATTTTCGCCAGGGACGCCGGCGACGCCTTGCAGGAATCGGAATCCATTTCTTCTATGTAAGCCTTAGCTTCCACAAGGATTGCGGTGCCATCATCCGCAATCCCGAGTCCGTCCCAGTGCGGCCCTCCCCTCGGCCAGAATTCCTTCAGCGCAGTCCGGCTCGTTGTGATTGCCAGCCTGCCTAGGAAATCTGCATCATTGTACTCCGCAAGCTGGTCTTCCACGATAGGCGAGACCCACTTCACGGGCTGGCCAAGCACAGATTTCCCAAAGAGCGGTCTTGCTACAAGCTTTTGTAGGAGCTTTTGGCTGCGTTCAGTGTTCGATGCGACAGGAAGGTGTCGAGGCATGGCGATGGTGTCTGCGTCGTGGATCTAAGTGGCTCAATCTTCGGCTCCCTCGTCGCCCTCCAGGGCGTCGGGACGAACCTCATTCGCGAAGATGGCCGTCTTGGTATCGCCAGGAGTGAGGACGACTGGCCAATAGAATGGTGTGCCCCGCCAGCCTTGACCTTGTTCCTCGCGGCCTTGCTGCCGAAGCATCAACAGTGCAGGAATGTGCGTCGCGACTTCCCGAGCAATCTTGCCCTCGCGGTGTTGTGAGTCAGGGGCATTGGTGAACCGGCCGCTGGGACGTATACGAACCACCTCGCGTTCACCGCGCCAAATAACCCAAACCAGCCCCCGTTCCGAGGGCTCCTGGCTGTTCTGGCTGAGATAGGCGAGCGCGCCAATGAGTTCATCTTTGTTCGAGGAGTAGCCTGGCTCCTCAAATTCCAAAGCGGAATATGCGAGCTCGACAACCTCCAGAGCAACAGCGAGCGGCACGGTGAACGGCGCCTCAGGACTGGATGCCTGCCAATGCCCCGCGAGTATGGAATCGATGCGCAGGATCACTGCCGAAATACGGGTTTTGTAACCGCTCTGGAATCCGACCGGCAAGAGACGCTTGTGTGGTCTGACAGTTGCTACGTTGGAGAGAAGTATTTTATTGGGGCTACAGGGAACCACTGTGCCATCGGAAGCCTTCTGAATGAAGATGACAGACTGATCACCCGGGGCCTCTAGAGCACGGCGCAACGCATTGTCACTTTCCTGCATGCGTCGCATCGCATCGTAGGTGGTGGCAGCGGTGTAGAAGCGTGTCACTGCCACATCCTCACGCGGCCTGAAACCATACATCCGGGAATGCTGTAGAACTGTGTCCTGCTGGAAGCGCTTGGGGTTTCTGCCGTAGAAGAAGCCAATGAGATTGGCGATCGTGATCCCGCGGTCGAGAATCTGTCCGCCGATGAAAATATTCATGGGCGCGCGAAGACGAAGCTGGCCAGAGCGATCCAGCAAGTCCATTACCTGCTCATCAGAGTTCACTTTGGTGATGAGGAGGTACTCGTCCCGCAACGCGGTCAACACTTCAGCACGAACTGCCTCCTTCGCGGGAAGATGGTGCCCCGCGAGAAGAATCGACTGGCCTAGATCGTCGCAAGCTGCATCAATCAATTCAAGCAGTTCTGGAGCTTCAACCCCAGCTGCAGCGACTAACTGAGACATCAACTCCTCGACCAGTTCCTCCTGCCATGCATGCGAGCCTTTGGCCGCTTCCGTGTGTACTAGGAAACTGTAGTTCGCTGGCCTCACTCCGGCATGGCGAGATTGGATCTGGCGGATAGCGGCACCCGTTATGAAAGTGACGATGGCGCGACGAAAGCTGGTGATGGCTTTGGAAGTGAGAGCATCCGTACGCGGGTCAAAGACACGTCGATCCTTCTTTTTCAATACCGTCATCTCCTTCTCAGAAACCTCTACATGGATGAAGTCGGCTGGCCGGGAATCCTCGCTATCTTCCTCGGGGAAATAAACATCGCCACCGACGTAAGCAGGATGCACTGGAACGAGCTTAGTGAAGGCAGGACGCACGGGTTTGAAAACCTCCGTGCGAATCTGGATCTCATCAGGTTGAAGATAGAGGGAGTACGGAGTTGCGGTGACTTGGAGAAAGGACGGCTGAGAGAGAGCGGTTCGCAGATCGTTAATTTGCTTCGCGATTTTCCGCAACTGCATGCCATCCCTGCTACTACGGCTGTAGCCGATGCTCGCGAAGTCAGCTTCATCATCGACGATAAGAACCCGCTTTCTACCCAGTTCTGGGTAGTCCGTTACAAGGGCGGCGTGCAATCGGTCAAGGTTGTCTGACTGCTTTTTGACCACGAAGACGAGTTTCCTTCCTTGCTCCCAGCGGGACAGCTTTGGCAACGACATGATGTCATACACGAGAAGAAGGTTGTCTGAGACGAACTCAGCAAACTCTTGATCCAGCCGCTCAAATGTCTGTTTAGCCAACGCTTTCGTGCCTTTTGTGAGCACGACACAGACGTCAAAGCCATTGTCAAAGGCCAAGGCGATGATGCCCATAAAGGTTTTGGTCTTGCCGCTCTGAATCTTCCCAAGAAGCATGCCGGGCTGGTCTGAGGTAGTAGCAGTGGAGATGAGCTTGCCGACCGTTTCTTCGATGCAACTCTTCTGCTCTGGTGGATAGTCCTTAGGACCAGTAAACGCCGGATAGAAGGCACCATTTGTTTCGAGCGGAGGAATATCAGGCATCTGTAGATTTGGTAGATCTACAGTACAAAAGCTTTGGCGCAATCGTCCACAAGAATTGATTGGGCTAGAAATCATTGGGCTCTTCCCAGAGCGCCCAGGTAACCGATGGATCTGGCAGTTCCCTCGGGCCTGGAAAGTGAATGCTATCGAGCATAGCTGTGCTGGCACAAGCAGCTTCAATCTTTGTTCCCACCAACTTTCGAAGGGCCGCTTTCACTGCTGTCCGACGTACAGAGAGAAGGTCGCCGTGCTCGATTTGAAGCACATCCGCCAGGAGGATGAGCTCGAAGTCATAGACCGATCGGATTTGTGACTCCACCTTTGCTACGGCCACCCGGTCGAGGTGGCTCAGCCCGGCGAGTTGAAGGCGCGCTGCCAACTGCTCCTGCGTAAGCCCCAAGCGCTTCCGAAGCTCGCGGACGTTCGGGTCGATGAAGTTGCGGAATTTCCGCGCCCTGCGTCCCCCGTCGGGAACTTGACTTTTGTGTTTAGCCACGGGTCGATTGCGTGAACCCCTACCCTCAATGATTGGCAAATCTGCTCCGTCGGACATGACTTCAAAAGTCTACTTGAGCCCGTTCTCATCATACAGTGTTTGTAGCGCGTGGAAGCTTTCTAATTCCATCAAGTAGGAGCTTGACGAGAAATTCATGACGGGAATAGGAGCATGAATGAAAATCTATCGCCTCACAGCCCCCGATGGCAGCATCTATGAGAGCACCGTGCCAGGTGATCTTGGAGGCTACTCGTGCGAGCGAATTTACGGACAGCTCGACTGTTGGTCTGCTCGCTTGGCTCTTCCAAAAGGCTACGCCCAACATCGTGTATTCTTTGCGGACGAAGCTGCAGCAATCGCCGCAGGCTACCGCCCCTGTGCCAAATGCATGCCAGTGAGGTACAAAGTGTGGAAACAAGGTGGGGAGCTCGAAACTGCGAACTACCCCTGGAAGACCTTGCCGAAACTGGCCAAGTAAAATGTTGGCAATCCTGTGTCCACGCGAGCTCGTAATTCCGTCAGCCTACTTAGCGACGATGGTGGCTCCCCGTCCGGATGATTCGGGGGATCCCGCCATTCGATCATGATGGAGACAGGCCAGCCAACTCTACCATGGGCAGCTTCGCAATGGCTCGCTTCTGGGTATCGAGTTCCAGGCTGACGTACCGAGCGTGGGCAGAATCTGTGGAATGTCCCGACAGCGCCTTTCTCACGTCGAGAGGAACATCCGCATTGGCCATCCTGGTGATGAAGAAATGCCGGGTGCTGTGGAAGCCCAGTTCGTTGAACGACCTTTTACGCGAAGACGGGTCCTTGGCGCCTTCATCGGGTTTCATTTCGGGCCGGAGCCCAGTCGTCGAAAGGAGTGCTGCGAACTGGTTGCTCAAGCCGCCGGCGCTTCCCGAGGCACGCCCAGCCAAGGACTCAAAAATAGCCGCCTTGATCTTCGCAGGCTTCGGAAGAGCCTTGAGGTAGTTCACGATCACAGGGTGCAACGCCAGCTCCACGGCTTCTCGTTTACGCAGCGCCGTCTTGGAAGGCAAAAACGTGACGGTTTGCTTGGATAGGTCGAACTGCTCCCACCGCAGGTTGGCAGCATCATTTAGTCGAATGCCAGCGTAGGCACCCAGCAGAATCATCCCCTTCCACTCGGTGCTCGCTGCAGAATAGAGCTGGGAGAGCTGCTCTACCGTGAACGCCTTCCTCCTCTGCTGTTCCACACCCAGCTTGTTGATAGCATCTGCAGGGTTGTCCGAGCGTTGATTCGTACGCTTGGCCTTCTCCATCATCGCACGAATCACCTTGTGGCTGAAATCGGCTGTGCTCGCGCTCTTCCGCTCAGCTTCCAAGTCCCGGAACCGCTCAATCTCCTCAGCGGTGATGCTGCCGATGGATGCCTTGGCTCGCTTCTCACCCAAGAACTTCAAGAACCCATTGATGACAGCGTCGTACCTCTTTCGAGTGGTGGCAGTCTTCAGCCCTCGCTCAATCCACTCCTTCGCAAATTCCTTCGTGGACTGTTTTTGTACCGGTCCCTGCCCCACCCTCTCCAGCAGCTCATTCACGAAGTCCAGGCTACGAGCCTTCGTCAATTCACCCTCATTGGCGAGCTTGGCCAGGCGCTCCCATCCCAAGGCCATTTCAAGGGCTTTGGAACGCGACTTCTGCTTGGTCGTGCGGAACTTGATAACATCTCCATCACGATACTTGGCAATCCAGTAAGGTGACTTCGGAACGCGTCGAACGGTGGCCATGACGGCGAAAAAGTTGCACCAAAAGTTGCACCTGCCAAGGGCGTTTCAGGATGTTTGATGAGATCCGAAACCGTTGATTCTGACCTTGTTACACATCCTCAAACATCGAAGATGGAAACCCTCGTTCTATCCGTTGAACTACGGGGACAACTCAAAATCAACGAATTACAACTTCATGAGATTCCCACATGGCAAAAGCTCCACCAATTGTTCTACCTCGTCCGTCATTTTCCGCAGGTCGCCATGATGACACAGACTCACGTCGCTGCAAGTTCTACGCAGCAACCAAGTCGAGCAGAATGCTCAGGCTCTCACAGCATGCGCTTCAGAGATTCCTCCAGGGCGTGCGAAACAGCGAACTTCGTCCCGAAGTCAAAGAAATCATGTTCAAGTGGGACACGGTAGCCTAGGCACAAGAACTCAATGAAGTAGTGCTCATTCTCCTTGAGTTTGTTTCCAAGGTGGAAAATGGAAGCAAAAGAGCGTTTGTAGCCCATGTCCACAAAACTGCGGCTGTAAGGCATGCGATACGATGGCTCACTCATCAAGAGCCTGTCCTTGAGAATCGGGATCGCAGGAACAAACTCAATCTCCGGGGCTATCCGGCTTGATGCAATTTGTTCACAAACTTGCAGGCCGACAATGAGCCTGATCGATCAGGAAATGCGGGTTCAAGGGTGCCCGACTCCTCATCCGGACATAGACTAAGTTGTCATCCGGCAGAGGGCCGCCGAAAGCATTCTTCCAGAGAACGAACTTCCCATTCTCCCGAATGGAAAGTTCCTGGCTCAGATTCTCCTCGTTCCTATCGCTGAAGGAACAGAATCCCGAGTGCCTGCAGGAATCCAGAGGGAACCTCTTGTACAACTCCTCTCGAAGGAGCGAAGGCAGGTGTTTTTGGCCATCTTCCAGCGCATTTTTTGCCACGGGGACAGACAATTGGTATTAACCATCCTACGGATTGTCTCCCTTTGCCTCGCCGTCCTTTTCTTTCATTTTTTTCAGCTCCGTCAGTAATTCGCGTGCGGCCGGGCTGGAATTTGCCTCACTAGCGCTGTGGCGCTGCAGCAGATCCTGGAACGCTTTTTCCCAATCGTCTCCAGAATAAGTGGACCCAGTTTGGAGGGACCATTGATTGGAGGCCATCAGAAGGAGAACGCTGGAGGCCACTGTCCGCTCATTTGGAAGCTTTCCTTCCGAGGTCGCAAATTCCCACAACACGTCGAGTACCGTTCTCGGGGGATCGTATGGACCAATTGCCAGGTCCACAGTGCTCGCGTGGGCAAGTCCGCCTTTGTTCTCATTGATGGCCGAAGCGAGTCGCATTGCGATTAACTTGTAGTGGATGTAGGGCCACATCGCGATGACCACCAGAAGCAGAAGTGCCCCCGCCAGTAATGCATACTTAAGCTTCCTTTTCATAGAAGTGTTCTATCTAATAGTGATTCTTCTGCTCCAGCTGAGCCCCGTGCCCCATTCAACAATTTCAACATCAGCGTATCCACCAACCAACCATCTGCCGCGTTTGACAGATATCTTGGCTTCGATGATGGGAATCACCAATAGGGAACTGGGAAGCGTCAGCTTGTGCCACAACCAAACCCCTTGCATGCTTGGACTTGCTTTCACCATCCATGACATAGAGGGCGAGCCATTTAGGAATGCGCGGGAAGGCCCAGTTATGTCAGCGCCTGCATAGGCAATGGGTCCATTTGTTGCCAGCATTCCCGTGACACTATAGGGATCGTTCTGAACGCGTACATAGAGATCTGCATCATCACATGAGTTAATGTCTCCAGACAATGTGAGGTCGTGGTATGAATAGGCAGAGTTGCTGAAGATTCCGATGATGCCGCTGAACATGCCATAGTTGCGTCTTTCGGTGTAAATCTCGATATCATAGCCGTGCAGCAAGCCTGTGTGCAGTCCCAAGACGTCATAGGTGGCAATTGGGTTGTTGCCGACAAATGCGTTGAGTCCCCCAAGTTCATTCACGCCCGCCTCCGGACCCTTTGACGAAGATCTCAAAGCACTCGTATCCGAACTGGACAAGCCAAGGGCTGAAGCGTATTCGCTATACTGGAACCATGCGTGCTCTGCAATCGGATCCCTGTTGAGCCACCTGCCAAAATCTGGCGAGTAGTATCGGTACCCGTAGTAGCACAATCCTGTTTCCACATCGGTGTACTTCGTGCTGAACCCGTACGGGCACAGCCCAGCCTGCGTACCGACTGCGGTGATGCGATTTCCGAAGGCATCGTAGTCGTATCGCGCGACCCATTGTCCACTTGCAGCATCTACCAACCCCATCACGTTGCCGTTGACCTCAGTCATCACGTTATAGACCTTGGCACTGCGACCATCATAGACTCCGAGCAGACCGCCTACACCTCCTGCTCCCCGCATGTTCCCGCTCAGGTCCGAGCCCCATACGTAAGAGCGCTCCACAGCGCCACCTCGCAGTTCATCCAGTTCGACCAGGACATTCCACCCCTCGTAAAGATACTTCCATGAGGCGATGGTCACCCATTGTTCAGGACCTGACTGCCAGCGCTTCACCACCTTGGCTACGCGGCGGCTTTGGCCATCATACGCAAACTCCACCCGCATGCGAGGGGGGGCGTTCGGCAGCAGCGCGACCATGCCGTCTGTCTCCATAGCCAGCAGGCGGTTCTCGCCGTCCCATGTATAGCGCCACCTTCCATCGAAGAGAAGATTGCCATCCTCGTCGTACTGCGGGGAGGTCTGCGCTTGGGGGACCCAGATGCGTCCCTGCTTGAGCATGTCCAGCGGAGTCTCCGGCGGCTCGCCGGGGCGGGTGGCCTTCACCTGCACCGAATGCCACACTCCATTGGCGGTGTTGGGCACCGTGAGCCACTGGGAGAAGCCATCCGGTTCGCCGTTGCCGGGTGGACGTCCGGAAGAGGGCTGGCCATTCACTGCCACGCGCGTGACACCGGATGCTGTAAGGCCGCTGATCTCCACCTGACCAGAGTGAGTGATGTTCGCATACTGGTTGAGCGCATTGGCCGTGTAGTTGCGTGCTTTCGCATCTTGGGTGCTGCTCAGTCGGTTGCCGACGGCGTCATAGTCATAACCCCAGTCCTGCCCGTCGACAGCCAGTCCGTCTGCATCACTGCGCGCCACCCCTGTGACCTCTCCTCGCAGGTTGTAGTCATAGGCCCAGCCGGGTGGACTTGCTGCCAAAGCAGAGCCTCCCGAAGGGCGATAGGGGAGCACGGCCTCCCTCCGCTGCGGTGAATTGGCATGGTACGTGTAGTTCCACCCCATGACGCCGTACGTGGACCACGTGGACCCTGCCGTGCCCCGCTGGTAGCGGATGGAACTCACCCTTCCCAGGGTGTCATACTCCCGCACAGCCACCTGTGCTGTGCCGCCCGTGGCAGTGAATCCCACCTCGCTGATCTGCGGGCTCACGCTGCGGTAGGCATACGTCCAGGCTGATCCAGCCGGACCATTGATGCCCTGTAGCATTCCGCTACCGCTGGCATGGGTGCGCGTTGCGTTCATCACCACTTCGGTTCCTTTGCGCACTTCAGCATACCCGGTCTGCGTGCGGTGCCCAACCCGGTGCTCCACGGTGTAGCCGCTCAGCAATCCCGTGCCTGAGATCACTTCCGTCACCTGTTGTCGTGCCGGGCCATCATAAGTGAAGTCATGCACACCTGCACCATCCGTGCTTTGCGCCAGCGAGCCGTCTCGCAGATACACATGCTGCACATCCGGCGTGTTCGCATCGTCATACAACACGGAGATGAGACGTCCCACTTTGTCGCGAACGAACTCCGTCTCTTCTCCGCGCGCCCATATGCGGCGCATCAGGCTGCCATTGGCCGTGACCTCGTGCTCATAGGTCACTGCCTCATTGGCCGCATCCTTCTGCTCCAGCAGCAGGCCTGTGGATGCTTCATAGACCCACTCTGTGATATTGCCCGCCGTCACCGGTGTGTTGCTCGCCGGGTCAGTCTGGTAGGTGTGCATCTTCACCTTGTCCCCGAAGGCGTTGTATTCATACCTCACCGGATAGGTGCCTGTGCCCCACGTCGCTGCCAGTTCGCCTCGCTGACTGTACACCCGCGTGGTCACCGCGCCCTCACCATCCATAATCGATTCCAACTCACCCGCCCATGGTGAGGTTGGCGCATAGTAGGAGTAAGTGAAGCTGCCCTGCGGCCCACTCGATGATGCGGGGAGATTGCTGCCAGTGATGTGGGTCGTGATGGTCGCGCTCTGCCCTGGCTCTGTGAAGCTGGTCAGCCGCTCCATGTCATCGTAGGTATATGTCCACTCTCCCGGATGTCCCGCTTGTGTGACACTCATGAGCAGCCCATTCATAAGAGTCTGTACTCCATCCAGATCACTGCGGGACGAAGTGGTGGTAACTGTCCGTGTGCGTGTAGTGCTGTTGATGCTGATGGAAGTGGTCAACACCGTGCCATCCGCCTGCGTGGTCTCCGAGGGGCCGGCAAGCCCATCCCCCAACTTCCGCCTTGTCCTGGTCAGCCTCCCTTCGGTGCCACTCTGAGCGTTGGTCAAGGTCAGCGATTCCTGCACCTGCCACCAGTCCCCATTGTCCAGCTCATAAAAGTGCGAGGCCTTGGTGACCGGCTCATTGGAGGCCAGCTCCAGCGTGCCAGAATCATCCAGGTCATAACCGGTCAGGTTCTGTGTCCCGGTCTCGATATCATAGCCATGGACTAGATCCGCAGATCCGGTATTCTCCACACGGACAAGCTGTCCGGCACTATTGTAATGGTGTGTGGTCGTGAGCACCGTACTGTCAGGGCCCGGCTTCTGCTCGCACACGGTTCGACCCACTCCATCCGTATGGCTTTTGCGCCAGCGGGGCGACTCATTCCCGGAGGTGAGGTTGTAACCATCTCCAATGTAGGTGGTTTGCACCCTGGTTCTGGCCAGCAGGGGATTTGAGGTTCCATCGACCGCGTAGGTGTAGTGTTCGTCAACCACAGCGTTGCCGGTCAAACTCTTGACCTGACCATCAAGATATTGTGTGGTTATGGTTTCCCTTCGTTCATTCACCGGGCCTGGTCCGTACTCCGTGGTCACCCGTCCTCCCAGGGTGTAACTATAGAGTCGCTCTACGCCATTTTCATCGCATCGCTCCACCACACGACCAGCGGGGTCAGTCACCTCATAAGAGGTCAGCGTCAGCGTGCCCGCCGTTCGGGTGGTGGCGCGCTTGAGCAGGCCATTTTGTGAAGCCCATCCGTAGGTCGTAGTCACCCCGTTACGTGTCGTCGAAGCCAGCTCACCATTGCCATCAGCCACCTGCGTGGTGGACACGCCTTCGGCATCTGTGGTCACCAAAGTGGTGGCATTGGGCCGCGTCACGGTACTGATCGTCTGCCCATCGATGGTTTCAACCTGTGGGAACCCCGTGGGCGCGGTGTAGCTGATCTCGCGCTCGCTGATATCCACATAAGTGCTGCTTCCGGTATAGACGCGTGTCGTCTGACGCACCGCGCCGAAATCACCCGTCTCTGTCTCCACTTGGGTCGTCTTTCCAGCAATGCCTTCCGGATTGGCAATGGTACCCATGGTGACTTTGTTCACCGTGCTGGACACCTTTTCATACGTGCGCACCACACCGTCCGCCCCGATGGTCCGGCGTAGATCGCCACGAACATAACGCCTGGATCCCGCATCCCACTTCTTGTCGTACACTGACGTTTCCACCAGCCTCGGCGTACTCTCGCTTCCGTGATAGCGTTTCGTTTCGAGCAGGATGACGCTGCCGCTGCCTACCGGGTCCATTCCTTCAGTCTCAATGGAGACTGCCTTGGAAACCATGGCCCCGAGAATGGACTCAGTATTCGTGCGGGTCGTGGAAATGAGGATGCCCATACTATCATACTGGGTCTGCACTTGCGAAGTTACCCAGCGGGAATTCGAGGAGTCAGCCAGCGAAGGATCCGTCGGACCATCCAACCACGGCGTGTAGGTAGACTGGATGGCTTCAAACTGATTGTAGACCGCCCACGAACCATCAGGCCGTTCCTCAAGGATAAGGTTCCCTTCGTTGTCATAGGTGTATTCGGTGACGAGATTGGCACCAGCAGGGTCCACCACTCGTTGGATCAGCGCTTCCCCCCATGTCCGTAGCTCGTAGTGTTCCTCATGCGCTGACATCACCACCGTCTGGCTGTTGGGGAGAAGCCTGGATTCCGTAATATGAATGGTACGCGCAGGCGTGGCACCACCGGTGCGAATATCCATGATCTCTTTTTTGATGTTGCCATTCACCTCGGTGCGGGAACCGCTGCCATCGCCGTTTAGCACCGCGAATCCCTGGTGCACCGTCGTTTTGCCTTCTACGGTGGAGCTGATTTGCACACCCATGTCCGTGCCTGATTGCACCTGGGTCAGCACATGCTCCGCGATCGGATCACCGGTGAATGTATACCGCCCCGTTGTGGGGTTCTTACTGGCGCTCACCACATTTGCATCATAGAAGCGAATGCGAATACCGTCGTCTCCGACAGTGTCCGTGATGTCCACCAGCAGGTTGTCTGTTTTGTATTGCACCACCGGGCCCGTCGAGGGCGGCACCTTCACCTGCTCCACCGCCCCCCCGGATCCGGCAGCAGGATTCACGACGTACTCAAGATCTCCGATGTCCGGAAAGGTATTCGCACTCAGATCTTTCTCAAAAAGCAACGTGCCGAGAGTTACTTCGTTGCCACCTGAGCCAATTATCCCTTTGCCGAGACTGTAGCTCTGCTGCAATACGACAGGCATGATGGGAAAGTCCGAGCCCCCGCCCCCGACGGGAGAATCATAGTCTGGGGACGATGCGCAGGCCTTGCCGCAGGGAAGCTCATCGAAGTAGTCGCCGCCAACGGTCTGACTTCCCACGTAGATCGCAGGTTCACCGCCCGAGCACCATTCGACCATGTTTCCAAAACCGTCATCCTCCCACCAGCAATGTGCAGGAACCTCCTCAATCCAACTGAAAGCCGAGAGGGCGAAGAAACCGCCGCAGGTTTCAAATAGAACCAACGCCTGGGTATGGGGCATTGGCTCTTCGGCCGTCTCCACAACGTGGAAATCCATGGAGGCCTCCCATCTGCCTCCTGAGGACTCGGGTAGCTGTACCTCCCGCCTCCATTCGCCAGGGCCAAACGAATAGGTGTATTCGCCCAGATGCAGGTCTATCGATGCAAGGGGGGAAACTTGCACATGCACGATGACCTTGCGCGAGTTGCAGCAGGAGTCAGCCTTCGCCCCTCCTGACAATAGCGCAACTGCCAGAACCAGGAGAGCACGGATACAGCAGAACAGGGAATATGAACTGGTGTGGGAGCGCGACATATTCATGGGAGTAGACGGGAATTACGGTCAGGGTGCGGAAACGGTCGTGGCTGTGGCGGTGGTGGAGCCAGGGGCGGCCTGCGGGCTTTGATCGGCCTTTGCCTTGGGCGATTCGTGAGGAGGTGTGAAAGCTGTCTCCAGCACCAGCCGGCTCTTCAGCACCGGAGCACTGGTCAGTGTTTTGAGCGGTGCGACCGCCTTCTTGCCGTCGCTCTTTGTAGTGGACGGCGATTCGCCGCCGCAGCACACCAGTGCATTGTGGGTGGGGATGGACATCCTCAGCGTCGTTTTGCCCGCCTCATTGCGGTGCTCACGGGCTTTCACCGTGGGACTTCCGTCTGCTGCTGCTACTGCAGGCCACCGGGTGAGGCCGGCATAGCCAAAGGTCAGCGCACTGGCGCCATGTGGAGAGTGGGTGAGGGCAGTGGGGCGCTCAAGGAGATCACTGCTGTCACGCGCAGGCACGGCGGTGGCTTGCTTCAATAATGGCGGCGCATACTCTCCGGAATCTACCATGGTGTATCCCGTGGCATCACTCCACGGAAGTTCCCAGCGTTCCACGGCATAGGCAATTCGGTCGTCATCTCCTTGCACACCTCGGAGTACTTCCAGCACTGGTGGCTTGCCCTTGCCTTCATCATCACGGACCCATTCCGCATCCACCACGAAGGTCTTGCGTCCCTTCGCTTTCAGTTCGGGCGTGGAGCCATCCCACTGGTAGAGCAGCCTTCCACCCTTGCCACCTTTGCCACCATCATCCGTGGCAGCTTCAGCTTTCGTCGTGCTGTGATCCAGGACCCATACGCCCCCCATGCCGCTGGCCACGAGAAGAATCTGGTCCCGCCTGGCATGGTACTCCATGCGGGAGACACCCGCCCACGCAGGCGCAGGTGTCCTGCCGTCATTGATATTGATGCGCTCCCCGGGTTCAAAATGTCTGAGCGACTTTGGCAACGGCGCTTCAGGAAATCTGCGCGCATGATTCCACGCCTTCCACTCCCACACAATCTGCGCGCCGCTCTTGCCCTGGGGCTGCAGCTCCCAGAGGCACTCACTCCACAATCCAGCCTTGCCAACCTTGTTCGCGTCGCGGCCTTTCCCCTGCGCAACATCCGGCTCATGACGCTCCCAGACCAGCGCGAGGATATTTCCATTGGGAAGCTGAAGCGCGTCGTGATGCACGAGATTCTTCGGCGTAGATACGGAAAAGCTCCACTGCTCACCTCCGTCCCAGCCAATCTTGGTGATCCTTCCTCCGGTGGCTCCCGGCGCCATGAATGAACGGGGAATGCGCTCGTCCCGCTCCACTCTCAGCAGTGCTCCGGTCTTATCGATGCGTCCTGGTCCTGACGGTATGAACTTGGAAGGCCAAGTATGCCGGACTTCACCGCCCGGTGCGACCAGATAACTCTCGCCCTGCATGGACGGCGTCACCAGCAGCAGCGGTTCCGCCGCCTGCACCGGGGCTGTGCCGAGGAATAGCGCCACCACCCCAAAACCGGAGCGAAACCGGCTGGTTCGACCATGCTTTACCAAGCCTTCCCGCCAGGAGCGGACGCAAAAAATCTGTGATGCCGTTGCACGCATAACAATCCACCGAATAAAGATAACCGTTTTCTACTCCAACCGGTTGAATACCGTCAGTCCCACCTCCGAGGCCAACGTATCCGCGTTCGTCACCGGGTCGCTGTTGTTCCAGAACTCCTCCAGATTGCTCAACCCGTCTCCGTCGGCGTCATCATCCCCACGCACGTCGGAGATCGTGACGAGTGCATCATTGGCATCATCTTCAAATATCTGGCGCTCCCAGTCATCCGGAATGCCATCGCCATCCTGGTCGTCATTGCGCCACAGGATGAAACAGCGCTTCACGGGTTGACCGGTGAATGTAGCTACTCCCACCATGACACCCCGGTCATTCATCGCCGTAATGCTTCCTTGCGGGAGATTCCAGCCTCCTCCACTAGGGGCCGCATCGGCCAATCGCACGATGCCTTCTTCCGTCCACAACGCGGGACCGAAGTTTGAGGATGCATTTCCAACTACTTTATCCCAATCGTCCAGAGCAATTGCCGTAAAATTTACTCCTGGTGGGAATGTGTTTTGCAAAGGGAACCATTGTCCGTCCCGGTAGATCCCTCGCTCACCAGTGCTGGTATCTTGTAGAAACGCATGTCCAAAATTATTGAGTTTTAGCGGCACATAACCACTCTCAAACGGCTGAGAGACAACAATATGGCCAGGGCCCTCGGTATCTATATAGACTCCACTGGAGGTTTCGTTGCCATCCATAAAGCTTCGAACGTATCCGAGCGCCATGCCCCGTCGGTTGACATGCACTGGCTGAAGTATATCAAGCCCGCTCCAGTCATTCTCAGCAAATTGTGTGTATGCCTCCGTCGTTCCGTGCAAGGGGGTCTGATACGAGAACAAACCGCTGGATGATGACCGCGCTGCATCAAACAGCGTGTCAAAATCCACAAAGGGCTCGGGAGCTTCAATATATCCTCCGTCTGAAGTATAGGTGCCCCATAAGACACCTCCATTTGTGAATCCTATCACCGCAGAGGTGTAGGCCAGCCAGTCGGTGCGCTTCAGGTCCACCACGAAGGTTTCGTCCATGCTGGCCTGGTACGAATTGTTGAACAGGCTAAATGAATGCACATACTCGTTGTGCACCCCATCAAAGACCGGAGGTGGGGAGTCATCATACCATACCCAGCTGTTGACCCAATCGTTTGCCAGAATGTTCACTGTGCCGAGCGAAGCAATCGTTGTGGTTTGACTGAACGTTTGCGGCAAATCCACAGCGTTCAGCGTGCTTCCATCCCACCAGAACATCGGAGCACTGCCCGGGGTCAAGGGCTTGTAGTAGCCCAGAACGTGCGAATGGTCGTTAATGGCCAGGAGTCCACGCGGTTGCACGGTTTCAGTGTTTGTAAACACCTCGGAGACGCCGTTGGAGGGACTCCATTTCACATATCTATAAATGTTGCTCGCCGTGGGATAGGACCCAATAACCTCGCCCAGATTGTTGATATCTACAGGTTGAAAATAGTGTCCAAACGCTCCCTCCGCAGCCATGATGCCTCCCAGGTCTTTGAGCGCGTAACTGCCTGCCGGAGAGGTGCCTTGCTGATACTCACGCAGATTGGAAACACGGTCACCATCCCGGTCTGCCGATCCATCAGCATCATTGTTCGGGTCCAGGCCAAAGAGCAGTTCCCATGAATCCGGCATGCCATCTCCGTCCGTGTCGGTCGTCTCCTGAGCCCATTGCCCGGTGAACCAATTGTGCGTTTCGTTGAGGTAATACTGGATACGGGAGATGTTGGGGTCAGCGCTGCTCGCCAAAGCCCGATCGTCCAATCCCGTGTCCATCGAATTGGCGGTTTCAAAGGCATCCTCCATCCCGTCTAGATCAGCATCCGTGAACACGGGATTTGATGTCCAGATCTTCAGGTCATCCACATACACATCCGCAGGGAGGTTTCCTCCAAACAGCACCAGGGCTCCGGGCAGCACACCCCGATCCTTGAAGGCAAGGTTCGCCACGAACATCTTGCCATTCACATAGATGTCCCAGGTGTTGTTCACCGCATCCTGCCGGATGCTGATGCGCATCCATTCGCTGGCGGTCACACCATCGCGATTCATCCAGAAGCGATGCCCAGTATCCACCCAGTTTTCCCCACCTCCGCTCCCGGCTCCGTCGCTTACGTAGATCTTCCCCTCAGGCCCGTCCTTGATGAAGCCAATGACCGACCCGTCCAGTACGATCGCCGTCTCAAACCAGTTTTCGTACACCACAGGACGGATCCAGAAATCTACATAAAGCACATTTGCACTGCCTGCCCCGCCAAGGTCACGCCGGACTTCCGTTCCCTGACCTCCAACCATCCGCAACGCTCGCGTAGCCGACTTGACGTACTGGGTGGTGACAACAGCCTCACCCACCGGAACGGTCCAGCCGGAATAGTTACCGATTGGCGTATTGACCGTGTAGTTAAAGCTGTCCGTGATGTTCTGCCCGTCAGCCAATTGATCCAGCTGCAACCATGTCATGGTCGTCAACAAGATGGCTCCAAGACGGGATGGGAGGCACCATCCGGGATTAGGTAGGGATTTCATGAGAAAGAAGCGCCGCTCTCAGCAGCCGCATTCTTAATCGATCAACTCATGCATGGAGAATAAGCAATCCCTACACTCTATATTAGGCACGCTGCTAATGAGTCTAGTTGAAGCAAAATTCATCACCCCGCTGGCGCGATACTTCGCAATCTCATATGTGCACTTGGAAACGCGTCCCCCCTGCCTCACGCACACCACCACCTCACCCAAGACGCGTTCCTGCCTCACCCGGCTGCGCCACATAGATAAATGCAGGCGGTAGATTGGTCCAGACGGTCGGCGTCGTTTCCACCTTTCTGCTGCGAGACGTCAGCAGGCGGCGAAATTTTTGCCCGCGTGGGCCCCAGTGGATTCCGGTATAGACGAAAGTGGCGAACACACCGTCTGGTTTCAGAACGCGGTAAATGCTCTCAAGAAGCTCAGCCTGCACCCGCTCGCTCAGCGCTGCCCAAGGCAGACCCGAAACGATGGTGTCGAAACCTCCGTCAACGAGATACGGACTGTAGTCGAATTCTTGCGCTGCCGCCTGCTCAAAGTTCATTCCAGGAAACCGGCTCTTCAGCGTGTCGACAAAGGCTGCATTCATCTCAAGTCCGAGGTAGCGGGATCCCACAGGAAGCGCCTTTTGGATTTCCTCGGTGAACGCACCAGTACCGGGCCCAAGTTCAAGCACATTCCGGGCTTGCGAAACACCGGCAGCCTTCATCATGAGACGGGCGAGTTGTGGCGACGACGGGGCGACAGCGCCCGTGTGCTGACAATTCTTGATGAATTCGCGGAAGAAGGTCCAGGACATTGCACTTTAGAAAAGCACTCTTGCTCAAGAGTCACGCGTGGAAGTTCAACATAATCGTGACGCAGATTGAGTGGCGACAATGTCACGTTCAAGCAAGCCTGTGAATGTTATCATGGGCATCGCCTGCATCCCCTTAACATCATTTACCGTCGTAAATACCGGACATATCCAGGTACTCTTGGACCATCGGGAAGCCGACACAGGTGGACGATGTCTCGCGGGATTTTGCGTTGACTGACTTCCTGACACCCATGCGTGTTTCCAGGATCTCCTGAACTACAAACTTGGTCTGCCAAAGACGAAAAAAGAACTCATCGTGAAAGAATTCTTTAAAGCCCTTGAAGTCCAGCGTTGGGACGACCATCGCTTCTACCACCACAGCCGCATCAACCAATCCCTGCATTTCATCAGTGCACTGGTATTCATCACGTCCTACGTGATGTTGTTTATCGAGCCCGCGCTGGCAGGCTTGCTAGCCTGGGGCATTTCGATGACCACACGACAGTCCGGTCATTTCTTCTTTGAGCCAAAAGGCTACGACCACGTCAATCATGCCACGCATGAACACAAGGAGGAGATCAAGATCGGCTACAATCTCCAGCGCAAAATCGTACTGATGTCCTTGTGGGCACTGATTCCGCTGGCCCTCTGGCTGGCCCCATCCCTTGGCGGCCTGATCATGCCGGCCACAGATCTGAACGGCTATCTTCATGATGTCGGGATCGCCTGGCTGGCACTCGGCTTGGGCGGCATCCTGTTCCGCACGGTGCATCTGTTTTTCATCTACAACGTGCAGACCGGTTTGACTTGGGCTGTCAAAATCATGACCGATCCCTTTCACGACGCCAGAATCTATGCCAGCGCCCCGCTCTATCTGATGCGCGGTCAGCTCATTGACCCGATGGATCATGCCCGCTCCGAGGACCCGTGCCCGGCATTGGTGAGAGTTCGCACCGGAGAGTAACTCCGGCCGCTTTCGCGCCTCACCAAGTCAGCTATTGGAACCGGTGCCTCAGCATTTCCCGCAGCACGCCTCGCTTGATCGACTTGTTGGTAAGCGAGGCGTCCTGCCACCACCAGCCGGCGGCTTGCATCGCTTTTGCTGCGGCGATGATGCGTTCACTCACCTCCGCGAATTCTTCATCAGTGAAGTTGAGGCTGAAGACAAGTCGACCGGTTCCCACCCAGGACAAGGCCAGCCCATGCGCGCGCAAGTAAAACTGGTACATCCAGTTGTAGCGGGAAGCCCGGGTGAACGACACCGTCCAGATTGTCGAGAGATTCGACACAGTGACAGGAAGCCCTGCTTCAAGGAGTCGCTGGTTGAGCTGTTCTGCGCGGCTGTTCCAGACCCCGTCCAGACCCGCATACAAAGCTTGCACAGAGGGCGTTTGCACACGCTCGAGGAACACCTGCATCGCCGCCATGACATGCGGATGCGAATTGAAGGTGCCGCGAGCAAAGCAAATGTCCCCCGGACGGTCATCGCGGTAGCGCTTCATGAGATGACGTTTGCCACAGACCACGCCCACGGGGAATCCTCCACCGAGCGTCTTGCCGTACGTCACCATGTCCGCCTTCACTCCGAAATACTCCTGCGCACCGCCCAGTGCGAGCCGGAAGCCGAGGAAGACCTCGTCAAAGATCAGCACAATGCCGTTCGCGGTGCAGGCCTCCCGCAGTTGCTGGAGCCATCTGGTATAGGCTTCGCGGTCAAAGTGCGCGCTGCGGCTGCTGTCCACCAGCGTGCCGTCTCCAGGTGCAGCCTTGTTCGGGTGCAGCCCCTGCAGAGGATTCACCAGCACGCAGGCGACATCGCGCCTCTTGCGAAGCACCTGCAGGGCGGCCCCAGACATCTCCTGGAGGGTGTAGACTCTTCCGGGCGGCATGGGATTGCCGGGACCTGGCTGCACATCATCCCACCAGCCGTGATAGGCGCCACAGAAGCGCACAATCTTTTTCCGACGTGTGTGATACCGGGCCAGGCGCACTGCCTGCATCACCGCCTCCGTCCCGGACATGTGGAAGGAAACTTCATCCATACCGGAGATGCGGCACAGCTCTTCTGCGTTCCATGCCACCGAAGGATGGCAGCTGCCGAGGACCATGCCCATGCCAGCGGCACGTGCGCTGCCTTCGGCCATGCACGACTTGTAGAAGTCATGGCCGAAGACATTGACTCCATAAGAACCCGTGAGGTCGATGAGACGCTCTCCATCGAGGTCAGTGACACTCACGCCTTCCGCGGAATCCAGGAACGCTCCGATGGAGAAGTGCTCCCTCACATACCTGCTGAATTGAAAGGGCACTCGATAAGCGCCCGTGAACTGCAGGTCGGAGATTCTCTCCCTCGCCTGCTTCGTCAGCGCGATGGATTTCTGGTGTCGCGCATTCAGGGTTGCGGCCAGTTCGGCAAAGCCTGTGCGTCTGGCAGACTGAATATCCGCGGGCGCTCCATCGCACGAAAAGAACCGATCCCCGTCATACGAGTAACCAGGCACCTGCGACGCAAAACGCTTCGCCATGCGCGAATGTCCGGTGAGCGAGCGGTGTTTGGCCAGCGACAGTTCAATCCTCTGGCAGACTGGTCGCCAGGCTGCGGCCACCACGGCCGCAGTAGTTACGGTAAGGGCAATCGGTTCGATGGGGGTCACTTTGGTTCGTTGAAACAATCCACGTATTGCGGCCCACCCACTCAGCAATGAACTTCATGTTACAGATTCGAAAGTTACGGGACAGCCTTCTACTCCAGGAAGACCTCAATTTCCTCCTCACCAATCGCTTGCCACGCCGCGAGATCACCCGGCTCATGGGATGGTTCAGCAAGATCAGAAATCCCCTCGTCTGCCGGATGTCCATCGCCACGTGGCGCATGTTCACCGATCTTGATCTCAGCGAAGCGCGCTCCAACTCCTTTCAGAGCCTGCATGAGTGCTTCACTCGCGATTTGAAGCCCGGCTCCCGGGTCGTCGATTCCGACCCGCAAGTCATTACCAGCCCTTGCGATGCCATTGTCGGCGCCACCGGCATGGTGCAGTCTGGCGAAGTCTTCCAGGCCAAGGGCTTCCCCTACCGTCTTGAAGACCTCTTCGGTCAGGCCGAGCGCGCCATGCCGTTCGAAGGCGGTACGTATGTGACCCTGCGACTGACCTCGACCATGTATCACCGCTTCCATGCTCCTTCGGATGGTCGCATCGACCACGTGAGCTACCTCAGCGGCGATACTTGGAACGTGAATCCCATCGCACTCAAACGCGTCGAGCGCCTGTTTTGCCGCAATGAACGAGCAGTCATCCGCATGTCTCTTGCGGATGGAACCCCGTTCGCGCTGGTACCCGTCGCTGCCATTCTGGTAGCGAGCATCCGGCTCCATTTCCTGGATGTGCTGCTACATCTGCGCTGGCCCGGCCCGAATGAATTTGCATGCAATCAAGCCGTGAAAAAGGGCGAAGAACTGGGCTGGTTCGAGCACGGCTCCACCATCATCGTCTTCGCCCCGTCCGGCTTCACCCTTGCTCCAGGCATTGAGAGCGGAACCCGCATACAGATGGGACAGCCGTTGATGAAACTTCCCACTTCACGCACTGACCCTGCCCCTATGACGCAGGTATCCGCACGTGAGCTTCCACTGCCTGCGGCTGGCATGGCAACTGGCTGAAGAATTCGACCAGGCATGCCACCGACTCCACTGGCTTTGTAAACAGCGAATGATGCGCCCCCTGCACCTCGAACACTTGTGTCTGCGGCGCGATGGCTGCCACCTCATCACGGTTGGGCCGAGGCACGGTGGCATCGTGACTCGACGCCAGATACATCAGAGGTGCGTGACATGCCTTTAGCAAGTCACGGACATCCACACTCAAGGCCGCCTGGGCACGCGCGGCAAGCACCTTGGGGCTGACCTTCCTCCACAACACCACCTTGGCACTCCGAAGTTCACTGCTCGCGAATCCCGGAATCACATACCGAATTCGCCGAATCGCACGAACCAGGCCGTACAGCGCAGGTGTTATCACGGAACGAATGCGGGCCAGCCGGGGAATCGGAGGCGTCACAAAGGTGGCACATAACACCACGGCTGAGACCTGCGATGGACGCCGCGTTGCAATCATCAGGGCCAGTGGACCACCAAACGACCATCCGAGAATGGCAAACTCACCCAACGAAGCAACCTCTCGCTCCACATGCTCAATCAGCTCTTCGTAGCTGTTCGCGCCTCCATCTGGATATTCAATAACGACAGGGCGAATCCATGCTGGCAACGTTCGGAGCAGAGGCGCAAAGAGAATCCCCGTTCCATCCATTCCCGGCAGCAACACCAGGGTCATCGTTGTAGATTCATTCTTCACCGGGCCACGAGCATGTGTACAGCCCCCAGCATAGCGCCTTGTGGCAGCGCCTACAGGTCCAACAACGCAGCACTTTGTTAAGTTCGCGTCACATTGGCGCCGTCAGGAACGCGAAGGCGTCTCTCCTGGCGCAGACTTCACCCCGCTCAGCGGATGCTGTGTGGCGGCCTGCCAGGCAAGCTCCTGAAGCAGGCGGTTGAGCTTCTCCGCCTCAGGAAGCTTGGCCAGTGAAGCAGGTACCGGCAGGCCAATCGGGCTGCGCTGGTAGATGACCGCAAAATGGCAATACGCAGCCAGCACCATGATGTGTGCGCGGCAATGCCCGAGCGGATCAGTGAATAGTTCGCTTTGCTTGCTGATGCCCGGCGCTTCTCCCTTGATGACCTTTTCACGCAAGGCCAGCACGGCCTGTCCTACGGGCACGACAAAAACAGCGCTCTTCCCTGCCTTCGTGTTCAGTTCACGCACCAGCTTGTCCATGTCTTCGAAGTAGGTTGCATGGGCAGCACGAAGTTGCTCCATCGTCTTCGTGTCCCGGTCGATCGTCACACCTTTCCCGCGTGTTGCCCACAGAGCGGGATCGTCAAAGGGCACCCAGAACTCCTGAATAGTGACGCGCAGCGCAGGATTGTGCTGCAAGCCGAAGGTCACAAAATTCTCGATGCCAGGATCCGGGAGATATATGGGCGAAAGCGTCAGCACATCCGCTTTTCCAGCTTCAAGGACGGGCTTCACCTTGTTCTTGTCTCCAGCCAGGTCCCAGTGCTGGATGACCCGGGAGCCCCCGATGCCCTGCACCGTGGCGATTTCATGCCCAGTGATGCCGGCTCCCGCAGCCATTTCTTTGAGCAGCGCCGGCATCCACACATGAAAGCTGTGCCCCGCCGTGGCCACACGCAGCCCCTTGGGAGGCGCATTCACTGCCGAACCTTCGGCAGCAGTGGCAGCGGATACAGAACAAGAAAGGATGGCAAAGCAGGCGGCGAGAAAGGCGTGGCGCTTCATCATGGCCCGATGCAAACGCCGCCACCTCCACCCATATTGCTCAAGAAGTGACCACGGTCCCCCTGGTAAGCGTACTGCTGGCGATGAACTCCGCCTCTTCCAGAGCTTCGATCACATAGGGCCAGCAATTCCCAAACTCATACGCCTCACCCGGGCCAAGGATGGTATCTCCACGCGCCGGTGTTCCAGTGATCCACACCCTGCCTTGTGTCAGCTCCAATCGGGAAACGCCATCCGATTTTTCTAGAGTGAACACCATGCCGCGCGGCAGGTGTGCGGCCTCCGTCGTGCTTACGGCTCCAGGCAGGCTCACACGCCCGGACAATGTCCATAGCTTCTCCAACGCCTCGCCAATGCGATGAAGCATGCCTCCAACCGTGGTCCGAAAGTTCGGGCGGGAGGCACGCAGGGATAGGCTGGAAGTGTTCATGACAGAATCTTCGCACCCGCCGTCTGTGTTGAACAGATTCACAACAATAACTTTTCCCATTATACAGATCACGACACACCTCGCACTGTACTACCAGAGCGAACTTACACACACTTTTGCAATTGCTTCATCCTCAGCAGCGATTCATCTGTATAACATAAAACTCACGCAAACTGTATCTGTGCAGCACACAGAGCGGTGATATTTTATAGGCATGCACTCCACGGTATCTCATGAAGCAGGGCCGCTTTACCGCACCTTGGCCGATCGCCTGGAGGGAATGATCGGCTCGAATTCCCTTCGCCCCGGCGACCGCATGCCGTCTGTCCGCCAGTTTGCGCGACAGCAGCGTGTAAGCGTACCCACCGCCATGCACGCCTATGCCACACTGGAGACACGTGGTCTCGTGGAGGCACGACCGAAGTCAGGCTTCTTTGTGCGAGCGAGCAAGGCAGACCTCGTCCGCGCACCGAAGATCATCACCAGCTCTCCGAAGGTCACCGATTTCTCCAGTCTCGATCCGCTGGATTCCATCATCGCAGCGCATGACAATCCCAACCTCGTTCCCCTGGGCATGGCGCTGCCGGATCCTGAGTTGCTGCCGGGTGAGAAGCTCGCGCGCAGCATGAGTTCCATTGCACGCAGTCTCGGAGCTCGCAGCACCAACTATGACATGCCACCGGGCAGCGAATGCCTGCGCCGTGAACTTGCGCGCCGCTCGCTTGATTGGGGCTGTGCGCTACAGCCTGAGGAATTCATCATCACCAACGGATGCACGGAAGCGCTCTCCCTCGCCCTACGAGCCGTATGTTCACCAGGCGACACCGTGGTGGTGGAGTCACCCACCTACTTTGGTCTCACCTGCATTCTCCGCGAACTGCAGCTCAAAGCCCTGCCCATTCCGGTCGACAGTCAGAACGGCCTGGATCTCGATGCGCTCGAAACCTGCCTGCGCCGGAACAAGGTGGCCGCGTGCGCTTTGATTCCCAACTTCCACAATCCCGTGGGCTACGTGATGCCCGAGGACCGCAAGCGACGTCTCCTGGAGATCGTCGGCAAGCGGGATATCCCCGTCATCGAGGATGACATCTACGGTGAGCTCAATCACACCGGCGACCGGCCGCGCTGCCTGAAGGCCTTTGACCGGGACGGCCTCGTGGTGCTGTGCAGCTCCTTCTCGAAGAACCTCGCACCCGGCTATCGAGTGGGTTATGTCTCGGCGGGTCGCTGGCACGCCAAAGTGATGCGCCTGAAGATCGCGTACTCACTGGCGAATGCGACTCTTCCCTCATTGGTCATCTCTGAGTATCTGAGAAATGGGGGCTATGATCGCTACCTGCGCACTTTGCGACAGACCTACCGCCAGCAGGTGGAGCGCATGCGCGAAGCCGTAGTGCACAGTTTCCCCGAAGGTATCGGCCTCTCCCGTCCGCAGGGGAACTTTGTCTTGTGGTGCGAGCTCCCTCCACAGGTGGATTCGCTGGTGCTCTTCAAGCAGGCCTTGCGAGCAGGCATCAGCATCGCACCAGGTCCATTGTTCTCACCGGACGGCGGATTCAGCAACTGCCTGCGGCTCAATTGCGGCTACCCCATGACTCCCACCGTGGAGCGCGCCGTAACCGTGCTGGGACAGCTTGCGAAGCAACTGGCGCGCAGCTAAGGCTGGGGGCGTACTCGCAGTAGCCCCATCATGAATACTCCGCCCATCTTTGCTGTTTCCCAGGCGTTTGCCGATGGCGTGTCCTCCTTCGCAGGTCTGTTGTGGGGCTGGCCCCTGATCATCCTGCTCTTTGGCACTCATCTCTTCCTCACGTTCCGCCTTGGATTCATACAGAGGTTTATCGGGCGAGCCATCAGGCTCTCCGTGACCAAGGAAGAAGGCGCGGAGGGTGATGTCAGCAATTTCGGAGCGCTCGTGACTGCTCTCGCTGCCACCATTGGCACTGGTAATATCATCGGAGTCGCCGGTGCCGTTGCCATGGGAGGTCCCGGAGCCGTCTTGTGGATGTGGCTCACCGGTGTCTTCGGCATTGCCACCAAATACACGGAGGCTCTTCTTGCCGTGAAATATCGCGTAAAACTCGCGAATGGCACCTGGGCAGGCGGCCCCATGTATGTCCTCGAAAGGGCGCTCGGCATGAAATGGCTCGGCATTCTCTTCGCCATCTTCACCTGCATCGCTGCGTTTGGTATCGGCTGCATGACCCAGGCGAACTCCGTCGTCTCCCAGATTCAGCAGACGCTTCCGGATTCCAATCCCCAGACCGTAGCTTGGGTTTCCGGCATTGCCATGAGCGCACTCACCGCCTTTGTCGTGCTGGGGGGCATCAAATCCATCGCCCGCTTCTGCGAATTTCTGGTGCCCATCATGGCGGCAGGATACGTGTTGGGATGCGTGGCCATCCTGATCAAAAACTGGGCCGTGCTGGATGACTCCATCATTCTCATCTTCAAATCTGCCTTTACCGGCCAGGCTGCTCTCGGTGGTTTTGTAGGTGCAGGATTAAAGGAAGCGATGCGGGCCGGGATAGCACGTGGGCTCTTCTCAAATGAATCCGGGCTCGGCAGCGCCCCCATTGTGGCCGCCGCCGCGCAAACCCGCAATCCAGTGCGCCAGGCCCTGGTTTCATCCACTGGCACCTTCTGGGATACGGTGGTCGTGTGCCTGGCGACAGGATTGGTGATTGTCAGCAGTGGTCACTGGCAGGAAGGCCTGGACAAGACGCAGCTCACACGTGCTGCCTTTGCGGACCTGAATGTCTACGGACCTTCCATCCTGACCTTTGGCCTCCTCACCTTTGTCTTCTCCACCATTCTGGGATGGAACTACTACGGGGAGAAGGCTGCCGAATACCTGTTTGGCACACGGGCAGTGTTTCCCTATCGCATCCTCTGGGTCCTTGCGGTGCTGGTCGGATCCGTGCACAAGGATCAGCTCGTGTGGGATTTTGCGGACATCGCCAATGCCTTCATGGCCTTGCCCAACATCATCGCTCTGCTGGCGCTGAGTGGCATCGCAGCACGTGAGACCCGGGCGAATCGCCATGAACTCACGGGGAAGCTGGCGGAGGAAAATACCCGGTAGGCTTGTCACGCGTTCGCCGCTGTCGCCGCCTCAATCTCCATGCCAGTGGGTTCCTTCTTGGGAGGACCGCTGATCTTCTCCGCCAGTCGCTGCACCACGACATACAGCCACGGGATGAAGAACACACCCACCACCGTGGCAGTGGTCATACCAAAGCAGACCGCCGTCCCCAGGCTCTGGCGGCTGGCGGCACCCGCGCCACTGGAGAGCACGAGAGGTACCACGCCGAGAATGAAGGCCAGTGACGTCATCACGATGGGTCGCAGACGGAGCTTGGCGCCTTCCAGTGCAGCTTCTTCAATGTCCATCCCATTCTCACGCCGCACCTTGGCAAACTCCACGATGAGAATCGCATTCTTCGCCGCGAGGCCGATGAGCATCACGAGGCCAATCTGTACATAGACATCATTGGTCAGTCCCCGCAGCCACGCGCCGAGGAAGGCACCAAAGACACCGATGGGCAGGCCAAACAACACGGCGAATGGCACCGCCCAGCTCTCATACTGCGCCGCCAGCACCAGGAAGACAAAGAGCAGTGCCAGCGCGAGAATGGTCGTCTGCTGGCCACCGGCTTGTTTCTCCTGAAGCGCGGTGCCGGTCCACTCGTAGCCGTATCCATCCGGCAGTTGTTCCTTGGCCACTTGCTCCATGGTGGAAATCACCTGCCCCGAGCTGAATCCCGGCGCCGCAGACGCAGTGATCTCCGCATTGCGGTACACGTTGTAGTGGGGCAGCAGATCCGCGCCGGTCGCGGACTCCACCTTGGCGAAGGTGCTGAATGGCACCATGCTGCCATCCGCACTGCGCACATAGATGTTGTTGATGTCCTCCGGATTCATCCGGTAGCTCGGCTCCGCCTGCACCTTCACTTGAAAGCTGCGTCCGAAGAGCGTGAGGTCGTTCACATAAAGCCCACCGAGGTAGGACTGCAGCGCCCCAAACACACTGTCGAGCGGGATGCCCAGCGTTTTGATCTTGTCACGGTCCAGATCCACGGAGAGCTGCGGTACCCGCGTGCTGTAGAAGGTGAAGGCTCGGGCGATGCCCGGCTTCTGCGATACTGCACCAAGGAACTGATCTGCCACCTGCTGCAGTTCCTCCGGCGTGCGACCGCTGCGATCCTGCAATTCAAATTGCACCCCACCTGCATTCCCCAGGCCCTGGATGGGCGGGGGCGAGGTAGGAATAATCATCGCCTCAGGAATCTGGCTCACCTTGGCATAGACCGACGGCACAATGTGCGCCACCTGCTCTTCAGGCTTGGTGCGCTCACTCCAATCTTTCAGGGACACGATGCAAGCTCCCGAGTTGGAACTGCGCGCACCGCTGAGCAAGTTCAGACCACCGATGGTGATGACATCGCTTACGCCCGGCGTCTGCTTCAGGATATCCTCCACCTTGCGCAGCACGCGATCGGTGCGCTCTTGAGAGGCTCCATCCGGCAGCGTGGTGACCACGAAGATATAGCCCATGTCTTCGTCCGGCAGGAAGGAGGTTGGCAGACGTTTCAACAGCCCCACGGCTCCAAGATAGATCGCTGCCAGCAAGACCACCGAAATGATGCCGAAGCGAATCAGCCTGCGGCAAATGCTCACATAAGTGCCCGTCACTCGATCGAAGAAGCGATTGAACGCCGCCAGCGCCCTGCCCACCGGTCCTTTGGACGGATTGCGATGCCGCAGGAGCATCACGCACAGAGCCGGCGTCAATGTGAGCGCTACCAGAGCAGAGATCAGTACTGACACGGAAAGTGTGATGGCAAACTGCTGATACAGCTTCCCTGTGATACCGCCCATGAAGGACACGGGGACGAACACCGAGCAGAGCACCAGCGCGATGGCGATCACTGGACCGGATACTTCTGTCATCGCCCGCTGGGTGGCCTGCAGCGGGCTCAAGCCCTTCTCAATGTGGTGCTCCACCGCCTCCACCACCACGATGGCATCATCCACCACCAGGCCAATGGCCAGCACCAGCGCAAAGAGGGTAAGTGTATTGATGGAAAAGCCCAGCGGTCCAAAGATGGCGAATGTGCCGATCAGCGACACAGGCACCGCCAGCATCGGAATCAAGGTCGCACGCCAGTTCCCCAGGAAGACGAACACCACCACCACCACCAGCACGAATGCCTCCAGCAGTGTGTGGAGCACCTCCTCAATCGATGCAGTCACGAACTTGGTGGTGTCAAAACTCACCGCGACCTTCATTCCTGGCGGCAAGGACTCAGCAAGCAGATCCATGCGCGCCTTCGCCGCATTGGCCGTATCCAGTGCATTCGCTGTGGGAAGCTGGAAGATCCCGATGAGCGCAGCCGGCGAACCATTGATGCGACCAAAGCTGGTGTAGTCCTTCCCCCCAAGCTCCGTGCGTGCCACATCGCGGATGCGCACCACGGTGCCATCCTGCAACGTCAGGATCACAATGTCGCCAAACTCCTCCGGGTCGACGAGCCGTCCCTTCACGTTTACCGAAAACTGGAACTCCGCGCCCTTCGCGGCTGGAGGCGATCCGATTTGACCCGCGGCAGCCTGCACGTTTTGTTCTTGCAGCGCGCGCGACACGTCATTCGCAGTGAGGCCCAGCTTGGCCAGCTTGTCCGGCTGGAGCCACACACGCATGGAGTAGTCCTTCTGCGTGAAGATCTGCACCGCGCCCACCCCCTGCACACGTGCCAGTTCGGATTGCAGGTTCAGGAAGGCATAGTTGTTCAGGAAGAGGTCATCGTAGGTCCCATCCGGAGAGCTCAGGGCAAACACAAGCAGCATGTCCGGCGACTGCTTCGTCACGGTGATGCCATTCTTCGTCACGTCCGCCGGCAGCTTGGGTTGCGCACGTGCCACGCGGTTCTGCACATCCACCGCAGCGTCATCGATGTTCTTGCCCACCTTGAAGGTGACCTTGATGCTGCATTGCCCATCACTCGTGCTGCTGCTGGACATGTAGATCATGTCCTCCGCTCCATTGATTTCCTGCTCCAGTGGTGTGGTCACTGTTTCCTCCACCACCTTCGAGCTGGCGCCGGGATACGTCGCCGTGACCTGGATGGTCGGCGGCGTCATATTCGGATAACGTGCGATGGGAAGGGAACGCAATCCAAGATACCCCACCAACACGATGAGGATGGAGAGCACCATCGCAAAGACACGACGCTGGATGAAGAAATGGGCCATGACGTGAGCGGGTGCGGGTTATTTCGCGGCGGGCGTTTCCGACTTGGCGGGCATAGCGTCCGCCTCCTTTTTATCCTGCGGTGCCGATGAGGCAGGACTTGCTGCGGCTGGCGGCGGAGCGGCAGGCGTCGAGGGCTGCGTCATCGGAGTCACCACCATTCCCGGGCGGGCCTTTTGAATGCCTTCAATGATCACACGCTCACCTTCCTTGACTCCTTCAGACACCACGAAGAGATCTTCAACACGGTCGGTGATTTGCACCGGTCGCTGTTCCACCTTGTTCCCCTCTCCCACCACAAACACAAACTTGATGCTCTGCGTTGTGGAGACCGCCCGCTGCGGAATAAGAATGGCGCCGGGACGATCCTCCGGCTTTGCGCGCACACGGGCAAACTGTCCGGGCCGGAGGAGCCCCTCTTTGTTTGGGAAGGTCACCACCACTTTCAGGGTTCCAGCGCGGGCATCCAGGGCACGATCCGCAAAATCAAACCTCCCGATCTGTGGATACGTGGAACCGTCCCCGAGGAGCAACTGGAACTGCATCGATTCACTGTGCCGCTCCCTTGCCTCGTCATCACCCAGGAAGCGCTTTTGAAAGCGGAGGAAACTGGACTCGGAAACGTGGAATACCGCTCTCATGGGATCCACGGTGGACACCGTGGCCAGCAGGGTGGAGCCGCCGGTGCTGCCCACGTAGTTTCCCACGTCCACCTGGCGCTCCCCGATGATGCCATCAAAGGGGGCCTTCATCTGCGTGTACCCCAGATCCAACTCCGCCTTTTTCAGCGAGGCTTTCGCACCCAGCATGTCCGCCTCAGCAACTTTTGCAGTGGAGATGGCATTGTCCAGATCCTGCTGCGAAATGGCGCTCTGCTTCACGAGAGGACGCAGGCGCTCCACATCCGCATTGGCACGGGAGAGCGTTGCCTCTGTCTTGCTCACATTGGCCTTCGCTTCCTCCACGATGGCCTGGTAGGGCTTGGGATCGATCTCAAACAACAGCGCCCCCTGTTTCACAAGTCCACCTTCCCGGAAGGGCGCTTGAGTCAAGAAGCCCTGCACCCGGGCGCGGATCTCCACCGTCTGAAACGCTTCGGTCTGCGCCACATTGTCCACGTAGATGGGCACGTCCTTCTTGATGACCGTGGCCACCACCACGGCTGGTGGAGGCGGTGCCGCGGGACCTTGTGGACCACTTTTGCCACACGATGACAGTGCTGCGGCGCCGGTGACGGCCAGGAGAGTGCAGGCGATCGCTTTCATGACTTGGGAGATTTGAGGACAGCCCTCAGGCAGAGATTGGTGATGAACTCGCTTTCTTCTTCGAGTGCGCGTCCGCTTTTGCGTGTGGCAATCCAGTCGCGATAAAATCCGTGAAGCATCCCCTGTAGAGCCACAGCGAAGTGGCGGGGATTTCCTGACTGGAACATGCCCTTTTTCTGTCCAGCTTTCACACAGTCTGCCAGCAAGCTTAGCAGACGTTCCTGCTGCACTTCAAGACGCTTCCAATAGTCGGCGCTCAAACTTGTCTCCAGGCGCTCGCCGAAATAAATCTGCAGGAGCGACATGTCGCGCCGCACGGACTCCAACTGACCGGAGATGACTCGGCGAAGCACTTCCACCGGATCCTTCACCTCCTTGATGCGCTCCTGAACGAACCGCAGCACGCTCGCGATCCGGCGCTCCACCAGTTCCACGTACAGGGCTTCTTTCCCCGGGAAATAGCGGTACAGGGCGCCCGTCGCGTACTCCGCGGCCTTCGCGATCTCATCCATGGAGGCGCCATGAAATCCCTTCTGGGCAAAGACCCGGCTCGCTGCGGCCAGCATGTCCTCCACCTTGCGCTCACGCTCCCTCGCCTTACGGGGAGTGGCTGTTCCGGCATCAGAATCCAAGTTCATGAATGTGAACGTACGTTCACATTCATGAACAAACCGTCAAATGGATTCTTGTTTATCCAAGTCGCCCCACCTTGGAGAGCGCCTGCTAATCACTTAGGCCAGAAGGCCTTGAGCCACTTCACCGCTCACATTTGTCAGCCGGAAATTCCGCCCGGCGTAGTTGAAGGTCAGTTTTGTGTGATCCAGCCCCAGCAGGTGCAGCATGGTCGCGTGCCAGTCATGGATGTGCATGGGATTGACCGATGCCTTGTAGCCAATCTCATCCGTGGCGCCGTAGTTCATGCCGCCTTTCACACCACCGCCGGCCATCCAGATGGAGTAGCCTTTGTTGTTGTGATCGCGCCCATCATTCGCCTGAGCGTAGGGTGTGCGACCGAACTCACCGGCCCACACCACCAGGGTGTCCTTCAGCATGCCACGCTGTTTCAAATCGGTGAGCAGGGCCGCGATGGGCTTGTCCGTGGCCTCGCACGCTTTTGCGAGATTGTCTTTCAGCAGGGCATGGTGGTCCCAGTTCGCCGGGGCCGCGATCTCGATGAACCTCACTCCTGCTTCTGCAAGGCGGCGGGCCAGCAGGCACTGGCGGGCGAACTGATCCTTTCCTTCACCGATGCCGTAGAGCTTGCGCACACTCTCCGGCTCATCTCGAATCTCCAGCACCCCGGGCACTTCAGACTGCATGCGGAAGGCAAGTTCGAAGGATTCAATCGCCCCTTCGATTTCCGGCTGCCACTGCTCGCGCTCCAGCTTGTGCTGGTTCAGACTGCGGATGAGATCGATCTGCGCCCGCTGGGTGGAGGATGAAAGTTTGCTGTTCGCGATGTTCTTCATCGGCGGTCCCGGAGTGTCGTCGCGCTTCAGGAAAGCGGCGTACAAGTCCGGCAGCTGGCTGCCACCGATGCGTGTACCCTGGCAGATGGCGGGCAGGAAGGCGCTGCCATAGTTCAAGGCGCCGCCGTTGTCCGCCGGTGGATTCAAGGTGATGAAGCCCGGCAGGTTGTCATTCTCACTGCCAAGGCCATACAAGGTCCATGCCCCCAACGAAGGCCGCACGA